>NZ_JAWPOX010000427.1:0-749 GCF_033344475.1 Vibrio sp. 1288 | reverse complement strand
GCTCCTCAAGTCGCTTCGGCATGTGGTCAACCAACGGAAGGTTCTGACGATGATCGCAATTAAAACTTCAATTAAGTCCATATTAATTTGGGTACTGACTATGACAACGATATCCGCTGTTATGCCTGCTTTTGCAACAGATAAATTGAGTAATAAAGAACGAGCCATCGTTCCAATCGCGGCTTTCACCGCAAGCGGTGACGTAGAAAAACTCAAGATTAGCCTGAATGATGGTTTAGAAAGCGGCTTAACGATCAATGAGATTAAAGAAGTTCTCGCTCAACTATACGCTTACGCAGGTTTTCCCCGCAGTTTGAATGGATTGGCTGCTTTTATGGAAGTGGTTGAAGTGCGCAAAAATCGTGGTATTACCGACATATTAGGGCGTGAATCGACGCCGTTGACGGCAGATAAAAGCAGCTTAGAGCTAGGCAGTCAGAACCAAACAACGCTGGTCGGTATGCAAGTCAAAGGCCCGCTGTTCGACTTTTCACCTCAAATAGATCAGTACTTAAAAGCCCATTTGTTTGGTGACATTTTCGCGCGTGACCTCCTGACGTGGAAACAACGAGAAATTGCCACGATTGCAGCGCTGGCAAATATCAACGGAGTGAACAGTCAGCTTGCGGCACACTACAACATCAGCATGAATAATGGCGTGTCTGCCGAAGAACTGAATGATTTCATTCTGGTTTTAAAGCAGTGCTGTGATGAAAGTATTGCGAGTAATGCTCAATCTGTACTGGATT
>NZ_JAWPOX010000426.1:0-750 GCF_033344475.1 Vibrio sp. 1288 | reverse complement strand
TTGGCATTCGCGACCTAACATGCCTGAGACATGCATCAGCGGTGTCATGTTTACAATATCAACCAGTTCATTCAGCTTACGTTTGTGGCGCATAGAGAAGAAGTAATCGAACAGTTTTGGCTGCGCGGCTTTGACTTTCTTTGCCATCTCAATCGTTGCGATAACGTCAGCCATCGCGTCGTGCGCATTACTGTGCTCAATACCATTTTTAACCGATAAATGTTCTAACTTGAAACTGGTGAAGCCGTCTTCATTCTCTGGCCATTCTACGCCTTCAGGACGCAACGCATGGCATGCTCGCAATACATCGAGCAAATCCCAACGCGAGTTGCCGTTTTGCCAGCTCCACGCGTATGGGTCGATAAAGTTGCGATAACAGGTGTAACGCGTCACTTCGTCATCAAAACGAATGCTGTTGTAGCCTAGGCTGGTGGTTTTGGGTTTCGATAACTCGGCGTGGATCTTAGCAATGAACTCAGGCTCGGATAGACCTTCTTGCATCGCCTTTTGCGGTGTAATACCCGTAATTAATGCAGCTTCCGGAGAAGGTAGATAATCAGCAGGAAGCTGGCAGTACATCACCAGAGGTTCGCCGATGATATTGAAGTTTTCATCTGTGCGAACACCAGCAAATTGGCTTGGACGATCTTTCGCGGGATTTGTACCCCAAGTCTCGTAGTCAAAGAAGAAAAAAGTGGGCTGATTATCTTGGTGCATTCTGCTTACCGTTTACGGAACCGATAAGAGTAT
>NZ_JAWPOX010000425.1:0-750 GCF_033344475.1 Vibrio sp. 1288 | reverse complement strand
TTTGAGTTGGTCTTGCACTTCGTTATTTAAGCCATACGCCCCAGCTTGGCCAGCAACAAAGCCCCCGCCGCTGATAATGCCAGTGGCTAAAGCAGTTCCAATGGCTTCTTTTGCTATCGGCGTAACCCCTGCCGTCGCCACAGAGCTTACACCAAACGTACCCAAACCGCCTGTCGCCATGCCAAGTGTGGCACCAACTGCGCCCTCAGCGGACAGCATCGCGTGACCAATGGCTAACGTTTGTTGCATTGGCATCGATAAGCGCTGATCTCTTCCCGGCAACTGCGAGATTTGTTCGAGTTGATGATGATACGCTTCGGCATCGCCATTGACGGACGCTTTATGACGTTCACGCCCTGTGGCGACGAGTAAGCCTACGCCGGGTAACGCCAAATTGATGGCAGCGTTAACACCCGAGCCTTTCAGCTTCTCTTTTCCCATTTCCAACAACTGCGCGCCGAAACCGTCCATTTTCCCAGGATACTGGTTTTCCAAACTGACCTGCATACGCGGATCTTTGCTGATCGAATCAAACGTATTTTTGAGCTGCTGATAGGTGTCACCATCGACTTTTACTTCATCAAGTAGGCTCACCACTTCCAAAATTTTTCGCTCGGTTAATGGTTCTCCTCGGTAGCCTGACGGACTGACTAATGAATAAGCCAAAAGCGCGGTTTCTGGTTTTTCTTCCTTAAGCAGTGCCTGCTTCAAGTCGAGGTGCGTTTTGATGTTTTCTTGGAAGAACTTGGT
>NZ_JAWPOX010000424.1:0-750 GCF_033344475.1 Vibrio sp. 1288 | reverse complement strand
TCGCGTACTGTGGAGCAAAAACCGCGATGAAGTCGTGTTCGTTATTAAAGGCTCTCACAGCATTACCGATTGGTTTCTCAACTTTGCAATGTGGACACGAAGCTGCCGGCGATTAGGTCTCAACTACCGTATTCACGCAGGGTTTTATCACCTATTGTTCCAAGAAAGTTTACCTAGTAGAAACGAAGACCGCTTAGGTTTGAGCGTGATAGAACGGCTAGAAGCAACCGTTGTCCCGCTTATTCTACAAGGCAAGCGCATTTCGGTGACAGGCCACTCTTCTGGTGGTGCAATTGGTAGCGTGTTTGCGGATTACATAGAAAAGAAGTATCCGAAAAGCATCAAGCGCGTTGTGACTTTCGGGCAGCCCGCCATTGGTGACTGGACGTTCAAACGTCGCTATCGTCTGGCGCATAAAACCTACCGAATTTGTTGTGATATCGATATTGTGACTTTCATGCCTCCGGTGCCTTTTCTTTACTGGCACGTCGGAAAAATGCTGTGGCTGTACAATGGCAGAATTTATGAGAACACGCCGACACTCATTCGCCTCGGGCGTTCACTGTTTAGTTGGCTGATTCGTCCGTTTTCTTACCATTTAATGAGTAAGTACATCCGAAACAAAGACTTTTTCGATGAACGTTGATTGAAAAACCAAACGATAGACATAAAAAAAAGCCGGACTGATCCGGCTTTTTCTAAGATTTGAATTACAGCGAAGCAATTTCTTTCTCAAGTTGATATTTGCTG
>NZ_JAWPOX010000423.1:0-751 GCF_033344475.1 Vibrio sp. 1288 | reverse complement strand
AGCTTGGTGCGACAACATCATGTTGTTACGTTTTGAATCGTAATCGTAAGAGAAGTTGCGAGTAACAAACAAATCACTGGCTGAGTTCAGCGTCACTTGCATCCCTTCATGGCGCTCTAACGCATCACGCAGAGTTTCGCCTTCTTTGATCACAAGCGGCGTCACCAATGGAATGTCTGACGTGCCAGTTTTTACATAGCTGGTTGCGTCAGAAGAAAGCTGAGTATTGCTGTAGTACTCCTGAACCTTACCTTTCACACAAACTACGTCACCAGGCTTTAGCTCCGTATCGGCGGCGTTCGTATGAATAAATAGACCTTCTGACGTCTTATCGTTGTTATCGTTCTCGATAGCTTGCAGGTAGAAGCCTTTCGTCAAACCGCTAGTAACAGCGCTCACGACACCAGTAACAAAATGCTCTTCTGTCGTAATGTATGGGTAACCATCGATAAATGGCGAAGAAGCACCTTCACCTTGAATGTCTTGAATGGATGTGAACGTTGGCGCGTGGCCATCCACTTCACACACAAATGCTGCAGGTGGCTCAGCTGCATTCAGCTCGCCCAAGCCATCAATGTTGTCTTTTGCTAACGTTGTCCATTGAGAAGATTGGAAAGTCGCAGAAGGCGTCAGTGCGTCACCGTTACGTACCAAAGTGGCGTCTTTGCCAAATGCTACACCACCCATCACGCCGACCATGTCGTGAACTTCACCATCTTTTAATAGTGCGAGAGGATCGTCACCATTAAAG
>NZ_JAWPOX010000422.1:0-752 GCF_033344475.1 Vibrio sp. 1288 | reverse complement strand
GATGAACGGCCCTTTTTCGATATCCACAGCTTTGTTGTCTGGACGATGCGCTTTGACTTTACGTAAAGTGCGAGATTTACCTTGCGTGCGATAGTTCATCAAACGCTTGTCGACCAGATGCTTGTAGAACACGACTTCTAGCTCTGGGTAGGCCAAAAACATGGTCTCGTTTGGCAGCAGCTTGTTGAGATCGTCACTTTCATGGATACCGACGATATCATCAGTCGCTTCGTCGCTTTTTTCTTCAACCATTTGCAGCTCTTCCGCTGGTGCACGGTTTAAGTCAGGATCATTCACTTGCCCAGCCATACGGCCAAGCTGTTCTGCGATTTCTTGCAAGCCTTTGTGCTTTTTCAAAAACTCTGCATGGCGCTTCATCACCGTTAAATCGGTTTTGCTGAGTTTTGCCGAAGCCATATCCCACAAGCGCCCTACGCTTTCAGCGTCGCCAGATTCCGTCACTTTATCCATATTGCGCATGGTTTCCATACGTTGATACAGATCGTTAAGAACTTTCTCTTTGTTGGCTTCTAACTCACTTACTTGCGCCTGTTTAATTGCATCAACAAGGCTTTGATACCATTGGTCACAGAAATAATGCGGGAACATAGGGTTATTAACCCCTTTGTTTTTCTCCATCATGCGGCGTGCTTGCATGTAAAACGCAGAGTGCCACTCAAGCTTTTTGATCACATCCTCTATGCGCTCAAAAAAATCGTCTTCATCCCAGTGAATCACTTCTTGATATAAAG
>NZ_JAWPOX010000421.1:0-752 GCF_033344475.1 Vibrio sp. 1288 | reverse complement strand
GTGACCGGGCAAGGCATTGGCTTTAGTGAAAGGTTCTGCTCAATGGAGTTAACCAACAAGCTGTCGGTATAAACCGGGCTAAAAGCAAGCGACAAGCCTTCACATTGCTGATTCAAATACTGACTGACGTACTCGTAGTGACGAACGCTCACACCTTGCGCAGTCAGCTTCTTCTCTATCTCGGCTGGTAACTTTTGTTTATCGATGAACGCCGTCGCGCGGTCTCGCTCGACAATAAGGTAGGATTCTGAAACCGGGCAGTAAAGCGTGTCACCGCCACGAATATTCAGTGTCCACATCACATCGTCAAGGGTTGAAACCAATAAACAGTCCGCATGGTTTTCATTGAGCCATTTACGAATATCTGCGAGTTTTTGTTTGGTTTCTACACCAGAAAACGCAACCGGATGGTCAAAAATTTCTGCGCTCGGTCTGCTCGGGCGGTCAGTCCAGATTGGCGTTATCAGATCGAGGTCGAGAACAATCTCGATGTTCTTTGGCTCAAGCGCTTGTTTAAGTTCTTGGTAAAATGCGTAGCTGATCGAGCGTCCATCCACGGCAATCGCGCTGTTTTCGTCGAGGGTATTCGCAAGCCATTTAGGAATGGTGGGGGTTTCCGGCTGACGCGCTTTGAAAAGGTCTAACCCTGTTCCATGTAATTGTTCTTCTGCTTGAATGTAGTAGCGACCATCTGTCCACAATCCACCGCCTTGTTGAGTTATGACGACATTACCAGCCGAGCCAGTAAAGCC
>NZ_JAWPOX010000420.1:0-754 GCF_033344475.1 Vibrio sp. 1288 | reverse complement strand
ATCTAGCTCTTCAACCGCTTGAGAAGCAGATTGAATCTCATTCGACAGATTTGAAATCGAATGAAGCGTATTTTCGACTTTCACTTGGCCTGATTGAGCCACACTACGTGCATCATCCGTCTGTGTGCTTGAGTCGTGAGCCAGTGTCGCAACTTCACGAATCGTTGACGCCATCTGCTCCGTTGCACTTGCAAGAGAGTTGAGGTGTTCTTGTTGTGTCGCAGAAATTTCAGAACTGTGGTGAATCGATTGATTCAAGTCCGAGCTGATTTGCTGCATAAGAGCGACAGACTCTTGGATAGATTGAACCATTTTTTGTTCACGCTCCGCGACTTTATCAATCGTGATGGCGATTTCACTGAACTCATCACGAACAGGGAAGAAATTCATCCGCGCGGTTAGGTCGCCATCAGCAAGCGTGTTTAGCGCCTTGTTCATGGTGAACATTGCGCCACCGATGAACGTCATGATGTAGTAAACACCCAGCGCGAGAACAAACAAGCTCACGCAGATGATGCTCACTTGAGTCATTGATAGGGCAGTCCACAGAGAAAGCTCATGATTTGCAACCAAACTGAATGCGCCATTCAATACCGATACAGATTGCGGTCCTGTGCCAATAGAGACTGTCTCTGAACCCGCAATAAGATTTGCTACTTGAGCTTGAGAAAGATTGCCAGCCTCTATCAGCCCTTTCATGAGCATCAACTCTTCCTGATACATACCTGAGATCAGAGAATTAGCCGCGCTATTG
>NZ_JAWPOX010000419.1:0-754 GCF_033344475.1 Vibrio sp. 1288 | reverse complement strand
CGCACAAATTGATTACGCCGAACTGCGTTTCTCACCATACTACATGGCGATGAAACACAAACTGCCAGTCGCTGGCGTAGTTGAAGCGGTTGTCGATGGCGTACAAGCAGGCATGCGAGACTTTGGCATCAAAGCGAACCTTATCGGTATCATGAGCCGCACATTTGGCACAGATGCATGTCAGCAAGAGCTGGATGCAATTCTAAGCCAGAAAGACCACATCGTAGCAGTAGACCTTGCAGGTGATGAGCTTGGCCAACCAGGCGATCGCTTTGTCTCTCACTTCAAACAAGTGCGTGATGCAGGCCTAAACGTGACAGTTCACGCTGGTGAAGCGGCGGGCGCTGAAAGCATGTGGCAAGCCATTCAAGAGCTTGGTGCAACGCGTATCGGCCACGGTGTGAAAGCGATTCACGATCCAAAACTGATGGATTACCTAGCGGAAAACCGTATCGGTATCGAATCGTGCCTGACGTCGAACTTCCAAACCAGTACGGTCGATTCTCTAGCAAATCACCCACTGAAACAGTTCCTAGACCACGGCGTTCTAGCGTGTCTAAATACGGATGATCCTGCGGTAGAAGGTATTGAGCTACCTTACGAATACGAAGTGGCGGCGCCAGCAGCCGGCCTGAGCCAAGAGCAGATTCGCCAAGCGCAAATCAATGGCCTTGAGCTTGCTTTCATTTCTGATGCAGAAAAAGCAGAACTGAAAGAAAAAGTTAAAGATCGCGTTTAATCAGCACAGATCGGA
>NZ_JAWPOX010000418.1:0-754 GCF_033344475.1 Vibrio sp. 1288 | reverse complement strand
TTTGACTCTTGGACCATCACGACTCAAACCGATACCAGTGATATCAGTGAGCCGGGGTCGGTCACGGATAACCGCGATATTGACACCCAGTTTAACCTTGCAGCAAATAGTTTCGCTGTTGGCGGCACTTTCATCAAATATACGGTGAAAGCAAAGATCAGCGAGAAAGCGGTTGGCCAAATCTTAAACGTGGCGGTTATTGATAACAGTCATAACCTAGTCGCTGAGCCAGCCAACATGCTGCCTTCTGAGGTAAGCAAATCCCATAAAGCGTACACGGATTCGTCTTTATCGAGCGAAAAGCTGACGTACAATCACACGTCTAGTGGTGAAAATATCGTGTACCGTCTGCGCCTCCAAAACAATGGTAAAGGACTGGAGTACAACAAATCACTGCAAGAGTTATTCTCTAGCATCAAAGTCCGAGTGGCACAAAATGCGCCTGGAGAATCAGACGCGCAGAGTTTACCTGCGTTTGCTGCGCACGGATGGGATGTGAGCGTGAAAACTTCTGGTGAAGCAACGACGGATATCGGCGGTTTTGTTGGTGGTGCAAATGCGGATATCGATATTCCAGTTCTATCCATTGCGCCGGGCGGTTGGATTGAGTTTGTGATGAAGTCACGTATTCGCCCAGACGCTTTGGATCAAATTGCTTCGACGCCGAAATACGACGGCACGAACTTTGCGACAGCTCGCGTGACACCGGAAGGCAGCAATCTAGCCGTTAACAAAGAGATCGTTTCGATTGCTG
>NZ_JAWPOX010000041.1:0-39867 GCF_033344475.1 Vibrio sp. 1288 | reverse complement strand
TAAAATACAAAACGCCCGATGAAGTACATCGAGCGTTTTAGTTAAAAAGTGTCAACCCATATCAGGACGGGTCACTTGATTATTCCACTACTCTTTCGATGAGCAGTTGAGGTTTAAAAGTACTAGCTCTCGAAGTGCTACAGAGAACTTAGCAAATTCGTGTACTGAGCCAACTTTGAACTCGTTTAAGATACTCTCCCAGCGGTGCAACGATTGCTCGTTAGTTTCAATCCAATCTTCTAACGCAGCCATCACGTCAAGCTCTTCGGTTGAGCAGCCACAAGTCAGTACCTGAGCGGTAAGTTGACGTTGTTGCCAGTCCAGATCTTCACGGAATGCCGCTCTTGCAAGTGCTTGCCAGTTGTTATCAACGGCTTGGCTATTAATTTGCTTCAAGAACCAATGCAACGATAAACGGTCACCCAAGTTAAAGTAGAGTTTCGATGCTTGCTCAACCGTTTTACCTGTTTCACTTGCTACTGATGAAATATCCAGTGCAGATTGTAAGCTTGATAAGCGGGCAACTTGGTGAGCGAGTTTCTCTTCAACCCCTTTCTCTATCCAACCTTGAGCCAACTCATTGTGTTCTTCAACTTCAGACTCAACTAACATAGTGTCTAGGGTTTCAGTGATAACATTGACATCTTGCTTGTAGATAGCAATCAACTCACCGACCGTGCATTTGCCGCTACGGTTACGAAGCAACCAGCGTGCAATTCGACGCAGTGCTCGGCGCACGTAAAACATAATTTCGTATTGAGCTTGCGCTGTCGCAACGTTATCAAGTTTGCGAGTTTGCTTGAGGATTTCTTCTAAATCAAAGATTTCTCTAGCCGCACTGTAAGCGTTGGCAATATCGACAACACTTGCACCAGTTTCTTCTTGCAAACGAGTAACGAAGTTACAGCCCATTTCATTAACCATCTGGTTAGCCAATGCTGTAGCGATAATTTCAGCTCGCAGTGGGTGATTAACCATTTGATCTTTATAGTTACGTCGTAACGCACTTGGGAAATATTCAACAAGTTGTTTTGCATGGAATTCATCATTTGCGATTTCATCCGTAACAAGTTGCTGTTTAAGTACCATTTTACCGTAGGCAACTAACACTGATAGCTCAGGGCGAGTCAGACCTAGTCCCTGTTTTTCACGCTCGATTAGCGTTTCATCATCAGGAATGTATTCGAGAGCACGGTCCAAGTACCCTGCTTTCTCCATAGTGTGGATGAATCGAATTTGCTCCTTAACAATGCCAACACCTTGCTGTTCAGTAACAGAGATCGACTCCGACTGACGGTAAGCATCATCCAAGACAATTTCACCCACTTCGTCTTCCATAGACTCTAGAATTTGGTTACGTTGCTTAACCGTAAGATCGCCATTTGAAACCAGTCCATTGAGGAAGATCTTGATGTTGACTTCATTATCCGAACAGTCAACGCCACCTACGTTATCAACGAAGTCCGTGTTCACTCGACCGCCAGTTAGTGCGTATTCGATACGACCAAGCTGAGTCATACCCAAGTTACCACCTTCGCCAACCACTTTGGCTCTTAAGTCACGGCCGTCAATGCGCAGCATGTCGTTAGCACGGTCGCCAACATCTGTATGAGTTTCTGTTGATGATTTAACGTAAGTGCCGATACCACCATTCCAAAGCAGATCGACTTTCATTTTCAAGATCATCTTTATCAGATCGTTAGGCGCTAAAGATGCTTTCTTAGTACCTAACATTTTCTGAATTTCTGGCGTCAACTGGATCGATTTTGATCGACGAGAGAAGATGCCACCACCTTGAGAGATCAAGTCTTTGTTGTAATCTTCCCAGCTTGATCTTGGCAGATTAAACAAGCGGTTACGCTCTTCCCAGCTGCTGGCTGAATCTGGATTTGGATCAATAAAGATGTGCATGTGGTTAAACGCAGCTTGCAATCGAATATGCTTCGATAACAGCATACCGTTACCGAACACGTCACCTGCCATATCACCTACACCGATTGCAGTAAAATCAGTGGTCTGACAGTTGATGCCCATTTCACGGAAGTGACGTTTAACAGATTCCCAACCACCTTTTGCGGTGATTCCCATTGCTTTGTGATCATAACCGTTTGAACCACCTGAAGCGAATGCGTCACCTAGCCAGAAGTTGTATTCTGCAGAAACAGAGTTTGCCAAATCTGAGAAGGTTGCTGTGCCTTTATCGGCAGCCACTACTAGATATGGGTCATCTTCATCGTGACGAACAACGTTTTGTGGTGGTACCACCTCTCCTTCAATGATGTTATCTGACACATCTAGCAGTGCACGGATAAAGCGTTTGTAACAACGCTGACCTTCCGCAAAAATTTCATCACGAGTGGTGAGAGATGGCTGGCGTTTACAAACGAAGCCGCCTTTTGCACCCACTGGTACAATTACAGTGTTCTTAACCTGTTGCGCTTTTACTAAGCCAAGAATCTCCGTACGGAAGTCTTCTTGACGATCTGACCAACGCAAACCACCACGAGCCACTTTTCCACCACGAAGGTGAACACCTTCAATATCTGGTGCGTAAACAAAGATCTCGAATGCAGGTACAGGCTGCGGAATCTCAGGAATATCGCTTGGCTTCATTTTCAAAGATAACCAAGGCTTAGGCTGCTTATTCTCGTCTACTTGGTAGTAGTTGGTACGAAGCGTCGCCATGATCATTTCAATATAACGACGAATAATACGATCATCATCCAAGCTCTCTACACGATCCAACTGCTCTGTTAGCTTTTTAATTAGATCGTTTTGGCCTTTCTCGCTGCCTTTGTGTTTTGGATCAAATCGCTTGGTGAACAGCTTGACTAGACCTGTCGCTAAGTCTGGGTAGTGGCTTAGCGTGTCTTCGATGTACTGCTGACTGAATGGGAAGCCTACTTGGCGCATGTATCGTGCGTAAGCACGAAGAATGGAAATCTCACGGCCAGATAACGACGCACCTAATAACAATCGGTTGAAACCATCACTTTCAAGATTACCCGCCCAAATGGCAGCAAATGCTTGTTGGAAACGATCACGAGCTTCACGAAGGTCAACGATTTTCTCGCTCTTATGCAGCATAGAGAAGTCAAGGATCCAGAAAGTCTGCCCGTTGTTTTTCTCGATCTCATATGGCGATTCGCCAATCACACGCAAACCAAGGTTTTCCAACATCGGCATTACGTCAGAAAGGTGAATTGGTTCATCGCGATGGTATAACTTTAAGCGGACAGCTTTGGAATCTGCACCCTCTTCTTGAGGTCGGTAGAACAACATGCCAAGTTTATTATCATCACTTAATGCTTCTAAGCGCTCGATATCTGCAACCGCAGAACCTGGCATCATGTCCTCTTTGTATGAGCGAGGGAACGCACTCATATATTCTTTTGAAAGAGGAAGGCCTTTACTTTCACCAAAGTTAGCAATGATGGATTCTTTTAGTCTGTCATCCCAAGAGGTAGAAACTTCCATTAGATTTTGCTCGATCTTTTTCACGTCTACGTCAATGTTGTTATTGTCTACACGAACAATGTAATGTGTTCTCGCTAGTGGGCTTTCTGAGAAGTACGTTGTAAATTCAACCTCTTGCTCGCAACCAAAGTACTGCTTAAGAATGCGTTGAGTTTGACGACGCAATTCTGTGTTGTAACGATCTTTAGTGACATAAACCATGCAACTGAAGAAACGACCAAATGGGTCTTTACGAACAAACAAACGCAGCAAGTCACGATCTTGCATTTGTACAACACCCATTCCCACCTCAAGCAGCTCTTCTTCATTAGCTTGAAGCAACTCGTCGCGTGGGTAGTTTTCTAAGATATTGTGCAATGCTTTGTATGAGTATGATCCGTGACGGTATCCACTTGCTTCAAGGATACGGTCAACTTTTTCACGGATCAGAGGAATACTTTGTACCGCTTGGTTGTAAACAGCGGAGGTATATAAACCAGTAAAGCGATGCTCACCTATTACTTTACCGTTTTTATCAAACTTTTTAATACCGATGTAATCAGTATAAGCTGGACGGTGGATACGAGATGCTTTGTTACCTTTGGTGATGATCAGAGCGTATGGTTTTTTCGCTTCTAATCGCGCTGAATCTGATAATTCAGAGAGCTTGACGCTACGAACGCGCTTGTCATCAGCAAACAGACCTAGTCCTTTTTCTTTAGCAGGAACAAGTTCGGTATCACCATTGACCTCTTTTAAGTCATAATCTTTATAACCCATAAAGGTAAAGTTATGATCTTCTAGCCAACGAAGAAATGCGATCGTTTCATCCATACGATCCGTTTGGATAGAAACACGATCTTTATTTTTCTCAAGTTCATCAGTAACAAACTTAAGCTTATCAACCATCTGCTTCCAGTCATCAACGACTAAGCGAGTATCAGATAGAATTCTTAACAGCTCTTCTTTAAGCGCTTGCATCTCGTCTTTACTAGTAAGGCGGTCTACCTCTATGTGGAAAAGTGATTGAAGAACACCACCCTCACCGTTTACGTCTGTAACTTGGCCTTTTTTATCACGCTGAATCTGTGTTGGGTTATTCAACATTAGGTGACAAACAAGATCCAAACGTGCTAAAGCCATTTTGACTGAGTCCACTAAGAATGGACTATCTGGAACAACAATTTCTACGATTGTGTGTGTGGATTGCCAGCCTTGACGACTTACGGTCGGGTTAAATACTCGAACCGAAATCTCTTCTGGTTTTTTTTCATTGATATGGTGCCAAAGGCTAACGACAGCACCATAAAGGTCGGATTCGTTTCGCTGAATTAGATCATCATCAGCAATGTTACTGAATAAGTGTTGAGCAAGTTTAGTTACAAGCGTTTGGTGAGAAAGCTCGAGTTTGTCTTGAATCAGTTGGTAAACCTTTTCAAGCAGAACCGGCACTACATTTTCACGCGCGGTCATATTCACACTCCACATTAGAATTGTTGTTTTGTAGGGGGACTTAGTAGCTAGGCTGTTACCTTAGAAACTAAGCATAGGTAATGCATGTGCCCATTGTAAAAGCATAATTACAAATGTTTAACAACTAATCGTAGTGGTAAGAGGTGAAATGTCCGATTCTGTGACTAAGATTCCTATTTAACTCTCTGCAAATACAATACATCACAGAGTTTCTAACTTAAGAAACTTATTATTTTGGTTAGTTGTTAGTCTAAACTGGCCTCTAACGCCCAATTGACTAAGAAATGGTCTAAATCTCGCGGCGGGTAACTGCAAACGCAAACCGTTGTGTGTGACAACTTGAACAACACTTGCCGCACCAGAATAATGAGATAAAAACGTTTGATATGAAATGTTGAGATTGAAGTAGTAATAGTTCATGAAGTGAAAACTAAGTGACATAAACAAATAAGGTGGTCTAAATGACCACCCTATTGTGTTGTTTACTATTCGTCTAGTGCTTTAGTCACTTTTTCGAATAGATCTTTAGCAAGATTATCCATTGCTTTGAGCTTTTCAAGTTCTGCACGAATCATTGCTTGGCGAGCTTCATCGTATTTACGGAACTTAAGCAAAGGATCAATCATTCGAGAAGCTACTTGTGGGTTCGAATCATTTAGTTGGCGAAGAATTTCACCGGCAAACTGGTAACCTACACCGGATGTATCATGGAAACGTACAGGGTTCGCACTTAAGAACGAGCCAATTAAGCTGCGCGTACGGTTCGGATTTTTCAAACTAAATGCTTCGTGGTTCATGGTTGCTTTTACTTTTTCAAGAGCATCCTCTGCAGGATTGCTACCTTGAAGTGCAAACCACTTATCCATAACCAAACCATCGTGCTTCCATTTATCGCTATAATCAGCCATAAGTGCTTCACGACACTCGAGCTGAGCGTTATTTGCGGCACTCATCGCAGCAATCGTATCTGTCATGTTATTTGCAGATGCGTACTGCGCGTTGACTAAATCATTACCTTTTTCCGTATATGCTAGGTACTGAAGGCAACGGTTACGTAAAGCACGCTTGCCAATAGCAGCATGGTCGATCGTATACTCTGTTTGCTTAAGCGTGTGATAAGTCGCACTTAGCTCATCTTCTAATTCCTTAGAAAGTGACACTGTAATGCTGTTTAGCACTTTGTCTACGGCATCGATATCAATTTGCTGGTACCAACCAGTAATCTCATTGATTGAAGGCATAGAGAAAACTTGAGCAATGAAAGCTGGCTCAAGCGTTTCATCCAACAGCACACCGCGGAAAGCATCTATCACACCTTCAGAAAGCGATACTTCTTGTCCCGCTTGAACGTTTTTCACATTCTGACGAATGTATTTAGCCAATAGCATTTGGCTAGCGTCCCATCGAGCAAAATCGTTCGTTGCGTGCTTCATCAAGAAGACTAACTCGTCATCGCTGTAATCGTATTCTAATTTGACTGGTGCCGAGAATTCACGCAACAAAGATGGCACTGGCTGTTCTTCGACATTTTCAAATACGAACGTTTGCTTATCTTGTTTAATATCCAGCACGTTATGAACAAATTCACCGTTACTCATCAGTGGGATAACTTGACCTTTCGAATCATACAACTCGATATCGAACGGGATATGCAGCGCTTGTTTTTCTGCTTGGTCTTGCGTCGGCTCCGTAAATTGCTCTACCGTTAGTGCGTAAGTTTTTGCATCAGCGTTGTATTCGCTATTTACGCGTAGCGTTGGTGTACCCGATTGGCTGTACCACAAACGGAACTGTTTTAAATCAACACCGGTGGCATCTTCCATTGCAGAAACAAAGTCTTCACACGTCGCGGCGGTACCATCGTGACGTTCAAAATAAAGTTTCATTCCTTTTTGGAAGCCCTCTTCGCCAAGGAGTGTATGGTACATGCGAATAACTTCGCTGCCCTTTTCATACACCGTTAGCGTGTAGAAGTTATTCATCTCAATGACTTTGTCAGGACGAATCGGGTGAGACATTGGGCTTGCATCTTCCGCAAATTGAGGACCACGAATAATACGTACGTTATCAATACGGTTATCAGCACGAGAGCCTAAGTCAGAAGAGAATTCTTGGTCACGGAATACGGTTAAGCCCTCTTTTAGACTTAGTTGGAACCAATCACGACAAGTGACACGGTTGCCAGTCCAGTTGTGGAAGTACTCATGACCTATCACAGCTTCGATGCCTAAATAATCACGATCTGTCGCAGTTTGATCGTTCGCCAGAACATATTTTGAGTTAAAAATGTTCAAGCCTTTGTTTTCCATTGCACCCATGTTGAAGAAATCAACAGCAACGATCATGTAAATATCCAGATCGTATTCCAGGCCAAAGCGTTCCTCATCCCACTTCATCGAGTTGATCAGCGATGTCATCGCATGACCTGCACGATCTAAGTTACCTTTATCAACAAAGATTTCTAAATCAACACTGCGACCTGACATCGTTGTATATTTGTCACGCAATACATCAAAGTCGCCTGCAACAAGGGCGAACAAGTAAGCTGGTTTTGGATGCGGATCCTGCCATTGAACCCAGTGACGACCGTTCTCTGCATCGCCTTCTGCAATTCGGTTACCATTGCTCAGCAAATATGGGTAAGCAGCTTTATCTGCGATCACTTTTGTTGTGTATTTTGCTAGAACATCCGGACGGTCTAGATAGTACGTGATACGGCGAAAGCCCTCAGCCTCACACTGAGTACAAAATGCGCCGCCTGATTTGTACAAACCTTCGAGTGCTGTATTCGCTTCAGGATCAATTTTGGTGACGATTTCAAGTTCAAACTCGGATGGAAGATCGGTCAGTACCAGCGATGACTCCTTCACCTCGTGATGAGCCCAATCCTCACCATTTACTTTTACAGCGCGTAGCTCAAGCCCTTCGCCATCGAGTTCTAGCGTTGTTGTATCGCCTTTTTGAGCAACTTTTGATACCGCCGTAACGATTGTGTCATTGTCATATAGATCAAAAGTAAGATCGATATCAGTAATCGCATGAGATGGCTCTTTAAAATCTTTACGATATTTGGCCTGGGGAGCTTGAGACATGAGCATAAATCCTTGTATGTCGAACAACAAAAATACCAGACTGCATGATCAAAAATGCAGTTCTGGTATCACTATATAAGCTATTTGTAGGGGTTGTGGTATCAGAATACAAGTCTTTCTATCAAAAAACGGAGCTTTTAGTGCTCTAGCTCCGTTTTTTGATTAACATTTAAACAACATTAATGACTTACCGTACGTACGCGTAATTTGGCGCATGTTAAAGGCATCATGGCGTAACTCTATTGAGTACGGCGTACATATCACCATTGGAATCTTCGATCGTTAGCTCATTCTTGTTGAGCTTATACGTGGTTCCATGCTCGCCATTTTCATACAACAGAACCAAAAACTCATCTTCTGTGTAAAACACACCTTGTTTGATGGACTCATCCCCTTCTTCGTTCGAAACCCTAAACATGAACACGAAATCAGGTTGAAGTATCAAATCCATCTGATTAATGTTGTTGGCCACAAGACCGTCGCCAGATACGTGAGAGCTAGACCAAATACCTGCAAGTGAATTGGATAATCCCTTAGTGAATGTTACACCATTAAGATCAAGCGTATTATGGTTGTTGCGATAGGCATAAATTTGAGGCTCGTCGGTGTTTAAACCAAGAACGATGGTGTCTTCATTTGCGTTATACAGCCCTTCCCAATGGTCAACGGAATAGTCTTTCTTTTGAATATCAATAGAAAAGCTGTAGTCAGAACCTAATGAGAGTTTGATCGCACGAAAGTTTTCAGCCGACTCTTCGGGATTTGGGTTCATCAAATACCAGTCTCCGATGAGAAACGGCGTGTCAAAGTGACTTAATTCATCTTCTCTGGTGTTTTCTCCACCAAACACACTAAAGCAGCAAAAGCTAAGTAAAATAAAGAACCACTTCATATCGGCATCCTTATCGTTTTCTTTTAGCTTAGCCAGTAGTCCTCACTTTCGCGAAATTTTAGATGTAGATCACGTAAATTATTGGGGGAAAATAAGCGAATATCTTGCTCGATATCGAGACAGCGGAAGGCAAAAAGGCATAAAAAAAGAGTGAATCTGAAAGACTCACTCTTTTTATTCTAAATTGCCAGTTATTATGACTGATTTTCCTGCTTAAGTAGATCGACCATAATCGCGACAGACTCATCTAAATAAACATCAGGAGCCTCGTAGTCTTTTGGTATGTCATCCAATGTTTTGAATGCTTTTTTACCCAAAGCAACTTGACGTTCATTTATGCGTTGTAATCGAAGGGCTTCCGCTTTATCCGATTCAGCTTTACGAACTTTTTCGTTCAAAGACAAAGTATTATCGTCTTTTTCTTTACGATATTTCTCGATGTCTTCATTGATAAAGCGGAACTCCATCTCATCAGAAATACGCTTGTTATGAAGAGCAGTAAGTTTTTCAACTAAGGCGTCGTTACTTGGAAACGTTTGATATTGTGCCTTATCAATCTGATCCCAAGGTAAAGCATTGTCTTCAACACTTTCACCTGTTTCAGAAGCCTCAATTGGCGTTGGGTACGAAATATCTGGTGCAACACCACGATTTTGCGTACTTCCACCGTCAATACGATAAAATTTCTGAATCGTGTACTGAACATAACCTAGCTCTTTATCGAACAGATCATAAATATGATTCAGTGAACGATGTTGCTGAACTGTACCTTTACCGAAAGAGTTTTCACCTAAGATGATTGCACGATTATAATCTTGCATTGCCGCTGCAAAAATTTCAGATGCTGAAGCACTGTAGCGGTTAATCAATACCGTCAATGGGCCATCATAACTCACTTTTCCATCGGTATCGGCATTCACCTTGATGCGGCCATAGCTGTCACGAACTTGAACTACAGGACCTTCTTTAATGAATAAACCTGTCAATGCCGTTGCTTCTGTTAGCGCACCACCGCCATTGTTGCGTAGATCAACGATTACGCCGTCAACGTTTTTGGTTTTCAACTCAGCTAGTAATTTATCGGTGTCTTTCGATAAGCCGACGTAGAAACTTGGTACTTCTAAAATACCAATCTTCTTACCGTCTTTTTCGATGATTTCTGACTTAACTGCACGATCTTCTAAGCGAACTTTGTCACGAACAATTGTGACAATGTAACTCTTCGCATCGTTACCTTCTGGCAAGATCTGTAGATTAACCTTTGTGCCTTTAGGGCCTTTGATTAACTGAACAACATCATCCAGACGCCAACCGATCACGTCGACAATTTCTTCACCGTCTTGTCCAACACCAGTGATTCGGTCCCCTTCACCAAGTTGCTTACTCTTTGAGGCCGGACCGCCAACAACAAGTGAACGAATTACTGTGTAATCGTCTGTCATTTGCAAAACGGCGCCGATACCTTCTAGAGAAAGGTTCATTTCCGATTGGAATTGCTCGGCATTACGTGGAGAAAGGTAGCTTGTATGAGGGTCAACCTGTCGCGCGAAGGCATTCATATACAACTGAAATGCGTCTTCATTGTTGGTCTGTGTGATGCGCTTCATCGCGTTGTTATAACGCTTCTCTAAAACTTCTTTAATCTCTGGCCACTCTTTGCCAGTCAGTTTCAGATTTAACGCGTCATATTTCACACGCTTGCGCCACAACTCGTTGAGCTCTGCTTCGTCTTTTGGCCATGCGGCCTCAGAGCGGTCTAACTCTATCTCGTCATCGGTATCAAACTTGATCTCTTCATCGAGTAGAGTTAACGCATAAGCAAAACGATCGAAACGCTTCTGCATTGAGAGGTTGTAAACATCAAAAGCAATTTGGTTGTTGCCCGATTTAAGCTGATCATCAAGCTCGACTGACCAATTTTTAAATGAATCGATGTCTGCTTGAGTGAAAATATTTCTATTGTAATCAAGCAACTCTACATAGCGTTCAAAGATCGCTTTAGAGAAATCATCATTGAGGCTGAAGTGCTTATAATGAGAGCGGGTAAATCGCGAGGTGACTCGTTTGCTAGCTGTTTCATGCTGAACTTCAGGAGAAAGAACCGGCAGGTCATCTTTATGTAGTTTGGCTTCAAGAGCCTGAGCTGATGCTGCTAGCCATAAGCTAGCAGCAATCAGGGTCACTTTTGAACGGCAATTCATGCGTAGGAGTATCTCCTTTATGCGCGCAAGTGCTCCGCTTTCACAACCATTTGTAGGCCGTTAGCAAGTTGAACACGTACATCATCCTTATTGATTTCAACAATGGTCGCTGCCATGTTTCCTTTGCCCATGTTCACGTTAACTGCGTTACCTACTGTGATTTCATCAGCATTTAGAGCGCGCGTTTCTACAGGCTTAGTTGGTTTTTGTACTTTTGGTTTATTAGTACGACGAGGCTGTTGAGGCTTTTTAGCCGCAGGTTTCGCTTTCGCCTTACCCTCTTCACGAGCTTTTTGTGCTTGTTCTTTACGACGAGCCTGAACTTTCGCCTTGCTTTCTGCAAGTGTCGCTTTCGCGTGTTCAACGTGCTCTTCTTCTAGCTCACCACAAGGGTTGCCATCTAGGTCTACACGTACTGCACCTGGTTTTACACCATGTAGGTAACGCCATGATGAAGTGTACTGTCTTAACGCTGCACGAAGCTGTGTTTTGCTTACTTTTTCGTCTTCATTTAGACGTTCCGCAAGATCTTGAAAAATACCAATTTTCAGAGGTTTTGCTTCACCTTCTAAAGTAAAGCACTTAGGGAAACATTCAGCAATATATGCAATAACTTCTTTGCTGTTTTTTAACTTTTCAGTCATGAGGGGTCCTGATTTGAGCGGATTTCCGCGAGCATTAAGAAAAAATATTCTCGTATTATAGTGACATGCCAAGGAAAAACCACACTCGAAGGCTAATTTATGCGTCGTTCGCGTGTGAATTAAGCAGCTTTTCTACTTCAACCATGAAATGAGTGAGACCTTCTTCGTCTGTTTCATTAAATCGGCCAATACTTGGACTATCAATATCAAGTACACCAACCACCTTTCCATTAATAGAAAATGGAATCACAATTTCTGAATTGCTCGCTGCATCGCACGCAATATGCCCCTCAAATTCGTGAACGTCGTATACTCTTTGTATAGTATTAGTTTGTGCAGCAGTACCGCAGACGCCTCGACCCATTGGGATACGAACACAAGCTGGTTTTCCTTGGAACGGACCAAGAACAAGCTCTTCACCTTTTGTTAGGTAAAAGCCTGCCCAGTTAAGATCGTCAAGTTCCATGAAAAGCAATGAGCTCAAGTTTGCTAGGTTCGCAATAAAGTCTGGTTCAGACTCAATTAGAGCAACAGCTTGTTTGGTTAGTCTTTGGTATTGTTCTAAGTTCATATTAACTTCCTACTTACTATAAAAGCTTCCATTCTCAATGTATGGCGCTAAAATGCAGCCCTACTTTATAATAGGACTTATTCTCAATTACAATGCTTCTGAAAAATGACACTATTAGCCGTTCTTGGTTGATAACACAAGTAAAAAAGCACAAGTCCAAGCTGATCATAGCGAACTTGATAGCGGTGCTTGCAACCTTGATTAGTGTTCCAATTCCCCTCCTCATGCCTTTGATGGTTGATGAGGTCTTATTGGACCAACCTGCAAAAGGCTTAGACGCCATGAATGCCATTCTCCCTGAAGCGTGGCACACTCCGACAGGCTATATTTTCTTCACCCTGTTCTTGGTTGTTCTTATGCGAGCTGCGAGCCAAGGATTAAATATCCTTCAAAGCCGACAATTTACGCTTGTTTCAAAAACCATCACGTTTGAGATGCGCAGTAAAATGATCGACAAACTCGGCCGTATCAGCATCCGACAATACGAAACCAAAGGTAGCGGAGGAATCAACGCACACCTTATCACTGACATTGAGACCATTGATAAATTTATTGGTTCTACGTTAGCAAAATTCGTTATCAGTTTTCTGACTGTTATTGGTACTGCTATCGTTCTACTTTGGCTCGATTGGCGACTTGGTCTGTTTATCCTGTTAGTTAACCCTATTGTCATTTACTTCTCACGTAAACTAGGCAGTATGGTTAAACATCTGAAACGGAAGGAAAATCATTCTTTTGAAATTTTCCAAAACCGTTTGGTTGAAACATTAGATGGAATCTACCAACTACGCGCAGCCAATAAAGAGCGAGAATTCCTCCAACAACTCAAAGACAGTGCGAACCAAGTTCGCGTTGATGCAGACAAGTATGCTTGGCAATCTGAAGCGGCTGGTCGCGTTTCTTTTCTTCTCTTTTTGATCGGCTTTGAATTATTCAGAGCTGTCGCAATGTTAATGGTCATGTTCAGTGACCTTACTATTGGCCAAATATTTGCCGTTTTTGGTTACCTATGGTTCATGCTTTCTCCTGTTCAAGAGTTGCTTGGGATTCAGTTTTCTTGGTACAGCGCTAAAGCCGCATTAAAACGCATCAACGACTTATTAGAGTTAGAAGAAGAGCAGAGACCGGTTCCTAAGGTAAATCCTTTCAAAGAAGGTAGAGAAGTTGACGTTAAAGTAGAAAACATTAATTTCTCTTACAATAATGAAAACAAAGTCCTAGATAATCTTTCTTTACATATGCCGGCAGGAAAGAAAGTGGCGTTAGTTGGCGCAAGCGGCGGTGGTAAGTCAACCTTGATACAATTACTTATTGGGGTTTACCGTCAAAACTCCGGTAGCATTCGCTTTAATGATGAATTAACAGAAGATATTGGTTTTGAAGTAATTCGCGACAAAATTGCCGTGGTATTACAGCAACCTATACTATTTAACGACACCTTGAGGCATAATCTAACGCTTGGTGGGGATTTTGACGAAATGTCACTTTGGCGTGCGCTTGAAGTGGCTCAGCTGCAAGATGTTATTTCTCAACTGAACCACGGCTTGGATACTCAAGTTGGTCGTAATGGCATTCGTTTGTCAGGAGGTCAACGACAACGGCTTGCCATTGCTAGAATGGTGCTGAGTAATCCTCAATTTGTTATTTTAGACGAAGCCACGTCTGCGCTAGATACCGCTACTGAAGCGGCTTTACACAAAGCACTGACCGAGTTCTTACGTGGTAGAACAACATTAATCGTTGCGCACCGACTATCCGCTGTTAAACAAGCCGATTTGATCTACGTGCTTGAAGATGGGAAAGTGACGCAAACAGGTACTCATGGTGAGTTAGTTGAGCAAGAAGGCTTATATCAAACCTTATATGGGGGCATACAGTCCCACGCTTAAATCGTTCAAGCTAGAGAGGTCGTTATGACCTCTCTGTCTAAGCACGCCATGCAACCCAATAACGTACGTCTGTGCCAAGGTTGTGAATTGCCTGTCGACATCGTCGACTTACCCCATGGCAAAAATGCACACTGCCCTCGTTGTGGTACACAATTATATCGCGGAGGTAGCCCTAGCCTCTCTGGTAATCTAGCCGTCGCGATAACCTGTATCCTACTATTTATTCCATCGCACTTTTTTAACTTTATTAGCATCCGACTCTTTGGTGTGATGATTCCGGCAACCCTGCCTTCAGGGATGATCACATTGATGGAAGAAGGATTTGTTCTTCTTTCATTGCTCATTCTATTTTGTAGCTCTCTAGCGCCACTGACGGTTTGTGTTTCAGTGGTAACGGCGCATATTTCTTTACATCAACGATGGTTCCGTGGTCTTCGTATCTCACTGTGGCTAATTCAACATTTGAAGCATTGGGTTATGTTGGATGTGTTCTTAGTTAGCATCGCCATTTCCTGTTTTAAACTCCAAGATTATTCCGACATTTTCGTCGGTCCAGGGTTAATTGGTCTGGTTCTTTTGCAGATATTTACCGTTTTGTTAGTTTCAAGAATCAGCGTGCGTCGTTATTGGGAAGCTTGGAAACCAGAAAGTTTATATGCTTTTGAGCATAAAGATGTGCATTGCCATGAATGCCACTTGTCCCAGCCTGAAGGTGACCATTGCCAGCGTTGTCATCACGAGTTATATCATCGCAAGCCAAACTCCATTCAGAAAACATGGGCTTACCTCATCGCAGCAACGGTCGCCATCTTCCCTGCTAACCTGATCCCTATTTCCATCTTGCTTACCAATGGTAAGCGTTTGGAGGACACTATTTTTTCAGGCGTGGCTGGTTTGGTAAAAAGCGGCATGTATGGAATCGCTGCGATCATTTTTGTTGCGAGTATCGTTGTCCCGGTGATTAAAATACTTGGGCTCGCCTACATCATGCTTTGCATCCAATTCAAACGTTCGGTGTTTAAGAGACAACGAATGATGGTTTACTTTGTTGTTAAATGGATCGGTAAATGGTCTGTGATGGATTTGTTTGTTATTTCTATCATGATGACGTTAGTCGATCGTGGTCAGATACTGGATTTCACACCAGGATATGGCGCCGTAGCATTTGGTGTTGTCGTAGTGTTGACCATGCTTGCAGCAGAAAGTATTGATCCAAGGCTAATCTGGGACCAAACAAACCCAAAACAATCAGAAAAAGAGTCAATGAATGAGTGATCAGAACAGTTCTCAAACGTCATACGTACCAGATGTAAAGCGGAGTAAAGGCATATCTCCTCTTTGGCTGTTGCCAATTTTGACCATGGTCTTAGCTGGCTGGCTTGTTGTGAAGTCGATACACGATGCAGGACAACGAGTGCAAATCTATTTTTCTGATGCCGCTGGTCTTGTCGCCGGCCGAACCACTATCCGTTACCAAGGATTAGAAGTCGGCATGGTAAGAGACATTAACCTCACCGAAGATCTCGGCAGTATTTATGTCGATGCTGATATCTATCCTGAAGCTGCAAAGTTACTGAACGATAAAACACGCTTTTGGTTAGTAAAACCAACAGCTAGCCTAACGGGAGTTTCCGGACTGGATGCGCTCGTCTCAGGTAACTACATCTCGATTCAACCCGGAGATGGTCAAGAGTTTGAGACAACATTCCATGCGTTAGACTCTGCTCCAACAGATTTACGCGTTTCTCAAGGTTTGAATATTAAGCTCAAAAGCCGTGATTTAGGTGGTGTATCGGTTGGCTCTCAAATTGTTTATAAGAAAATCCCAATCGGTGAAGTGTACAGTTACCAGCTAGATGAAGATGCAAAATCTATCACTATTCAGGCCAACATTCAGGATCAATACCGACATATCATTAACAACCGCAGTCGATTCTGGAACGTCAGTGGAATTGGTGCCAGCATCGGTTTTGAAGGTGTCGATGTAAGACTAGAAAGCATGAGTGCCTTACTAGGTGGCGCCATCGCCGTCGACTCTCCGGATGATGGTGAGCCTGTAGAAGAGAACACCGAGTTCCGTTTGTATAAAGATTTGAAAACTGCTGGTCGAGGCATCGCGGTTAAAATCGTCCTACCTGATGACAGCAAGATCAGCGGAGAAGGCGCTCCAATTATGTATCGCGGAATCGAAATTGGCCAAGTTACGGACTTGAGCCTTTCCGAAGGCCGAGAAGTGATATTGGCGTCAGCGGCAATTCAACCCGCTTTTAGTGACATGCTGACGACAGGTACTCGATTTGTCTTAGAAGAAGCAAAAGTGTCCCTCTCTGGTGTAGAAAACATTGCTAATTTAGTGCGAGGGAACTTCTTAACGATCGTGCCGGGCGCGGGTGAACGCTCTCGCCGCTTTACTGCCATTCGTAAAAACGTGTTTAACCAACAGCAAGAAAAGTCCATCGCGATTCGGTTGGTGTCCGACAATTCGTTTGGCCTAGATAGCGGTGCCAATGTACTTTATAAAGGCATCGTTGTTGGTTCAATCATCAAAGTGGGCCTAGTTAAGGAAGATAAAAAATCACAACACGAAGTATTTATGGATGTATTGATTGACCATGAATACAAACATCTGATCAAATCAAACAATCGTTTTTATGTAACCGGCAGTGCATCAGCAGAGTTAACTGAATCCGGGCTCAGCGTTACCGTTCCTCCAGCAAAGCAGTTGTTAACCGGGTCAATTAGTTTTGTGAGCGAAGGCAAGCAGGATATTCAAAAAGAGTATCAACTGTTCCAAAATGAATCATTGGCTGAATTGGCGCAGTACAATCAAAGTGGCTCTAGGGCTCTAACACTATTTGCTTCTGAATTGCCGCCGATTTCCAAAGGCAGCCCTCTACTCTATCGTAATCTTCCAGTTGGTAACGTCTCCGATTTCCAGCTAGTTGATGGCGGAGTACTAATTAAGGCTACTATCGAAAACCGCTTCGCTTATCTTGTAACGCCACAAACCGTTTTTTGGAATCGTTCAGGGATTGAGATAGATGCATCATTAGCCGGAGTCAGTGTGAAAGCGCACCCTTTAAAATCGTTAATCGAAGGTGGCATCGCTTTTGACTCCGTACCAGGCGTTGAAAACAAAATCGGAGAAAACTGGAAGCTGTATTCTGATCAAAAAACCGCTCGCAAGTTTGGGCGCGTCATTGCTTTAGAAACCGACGGTTCGCAAGAGATTGCTAAAGGAATGCCGATTGAATATCAAGGTGTTAAAGTTGGTGAAATCACTCTGGTTGTACCGAATTTTCGTCGTAACATGGTTGAAGTCACTGCAAGGATCCTACCTGAATACGTAGAAAACATTGCAGTTGAAGGCTCACATTTTTGGCTAACTGAACCAGAAATTGGTTTAGGTGGCGTTAAAAACCTCGGGGCGTTGGTTTCGAAATCCATCAGTGTTGAGCCAGGTAAAGGTAAAGCTAAATTTGATTTTCAATTAGAAAATAGTTCAGAACGCGTGCATGGAATCATGTTTACGTTACAAAGTGAACAGAGAGGCTCAGTACAAGTCGGTACCCCTATTCTTTACCGCCAGATGGAAGTTGGCCAAGTGACCGACGTAAGCCTAGGAGAATTTGCTGATCGCATCCTCACGACTATCAAAATACAGCCTGAATATGCTTACCTCGTTCGTCAAAACAGTGTGTTCTGGAATGTTTCAGGAGTAGATGTTTCCATCGGGCTTACCGGCGCTAACATCAAAGCGGGAACCTTTGATAGTTTAGTTCGCGGAGGAATTGCGTTTTCAACGCCAGAGCAATCGACTATTCCACCAGCGGCAAAGAGTGGGCAATCTTTCTTTTTGTATCCACAAGCTGAAGAAGGTTGGACTCAATGGCGTACAGCAATTCCGAAGCCGTAGAATAAAGCTCAATTCACGTAAAATTGAAGTTTGATCACTTTAAAAGAGCAGCAATCGCTGCTCTTTTTTATCGCTCGGCCCTTGTCACTATTCGTTTCTGCTTCGCTTTCGTATATTATTTGCCACAAATTCTGCAAACGAGATCCCACATTGCATCCTAATGTTTACATCCCAGACGCGTTTCTGGAAAAAATCCAAACTATCCTTCCTGCTCACCTCAACATGGAAGACTTTATCGCGTCGTGCCAAAAGCCACTGCGCAAAAGTATTCGAGTTAATACGTTGAAGATCAGTGTTGAAGCGTTTCTAGAACGAGCAGAAGCAAAAGGCTGGAAGCTTTCTCCTGTGCCTTGGTGTGACACGGGGTTTTGGATTGAAGCGGATGAGTCAGTTGTACCATTAGGCAACACAGCAGAACACATGTCTGGCTTATTCTACATTCAAGAAGCCAGTTCGATGATGCCGGTATCTGCTCTGTTTATGAATGATGAATCTTACGATGCCGTGTTAGATACCGCAGCCGCTCCAGGCTCAAAAACCACTCAAATTGCAGCTTTAATGAACAACGAAGGTGTACTTGTGGCCAATGAATACGCCGCAAGTCGTGTAAAAGTACTGCACGCTAATGTGGAACGTTGTGGGGTACGTAACGCCGCACTAAGTAACTTCGATGGACGCGTTTTTGGCGGTTGGCTACCAGAACAATTTGATGCGGTTTTGCTCGACGCGCCTTGCTCTGGAGAAGGCACCGTTCGCAAAGACGAAGATGCGATGAAAAACTGGACGCAAGCTTCCGTACTCGACATCGCTGACACACAGAAAGATCTTATTGAAAGCGCCTTCCATGCATTAAAGCCCGGTGGTGTGATGGTTTACTCAACATGTACGCTCAGTACAGAAGAAAACCAACAAGTTTGTCAACACTTGAAAGAAACCTTTGGGGATGCTGTAGAGTTTGAAAGCCTTGAGAACTTGTTTGAAAACGCAGAGGCAGCTCTAACTGAAGAAGGCTTTTTGCATATTTTCCCACAGGTCTACGACTGTGAAGGGTTCTTTGTTGCAAGAATTCGCAAACTGGCTGCTGTTGAGGCGCCAGAAGTCAAAAAGCGCATGGGGAAATTCCCCTTTGCTAAAACTTCAAAAAAAGAATCGACAGAAATTGCTCAACAACTCCAAAGCGCGTTAGGTATTAAACTTCCAAATGACAGTTCTGTATGGCTTCGCGATAAAGATGTCTGGTTATTCCCTAATGCTTTAGAAGCGATGATCGGCGAATTACGCTTCTCCCGTATGGGTATAAAGATCGCGGAAGCCCATAAAAATGGCTACCGTTGGCAACACCAAGTCGCGACTGCCCTGGCGACAGGTTCTGAAAGCAACGCCATTGAACTCAGTATTGAAGAAGCGCGCGAATGGTACATGGGGCGTGATGTTCGCCCACAAACCATTCCTGAGGGAATGAAAACAGGTAAAGGCGAAGTGCTTGTCACCTATCAAGGCGCAGTTATTGGCCTTGGCAAGTGGGTAAGCAACCGAATAAAGAATGGTCTCCCTCGCGAATTAGTACGAGATAAGAACTTATTTTAAAAGACGTAACGAACCATAAATAAATGAAAAGCCATCGTATTTGCGATGGCTTTTTAATTCGTAAGTATGAAAGCAAGTGGGCTCGCTAGCGATCCGGACACGCTGTACTAAACTAGTTGTATCAAAGTAATGCTTTGATGTGGCATTTCTCTCTATGTTCACCAACAAAATTATTGTTGGACAAGTTTAGCGCAGGCTCTGCGGAGCCGTTTCCCCTAGGCCCAAAAAAAGGAAAAGTTTGGGCCGTTTTTTTGGCTGTAGTTCCACTATACGTGAGTTTGGACTACGCTAGACGAATACCGTCTTTCTCAATGACAATTTTACCCTGCTTGTATAAGCCACCGATGGTCTTTTTATAAGTCCCTTTACTTGTGCGGAAAGCATCAAAAATCGCTTCAGGAGAAGACTTGTCATTCAAAGGCAAAAATCCGCCTTTCTTCTCTAGCAAGTCAAGGATCTTACTAGAAAGATCGTCCATTTTCGCCACACCGACTTTTTGTAGAGCAAGGTCGATTTTGCCATCTTCACGAATGTGCTTAATAAAGCCTTTCAGCTTTTTACCGATGTAAAGCTTACCAAAAACATCCGATGGGAAAATCATGCCC
Organism: Vibrio sp. 1288; assembly: GCF_033344475.1. Classification (NCBI taxonomy): domain Bacteria; kingdom Pseudomonadati; phylum Pseudomonadota; class Gammaproteobacteria; order Vibrionales; family Vibrionaceae; genus Vibrio; species Vibrio sp. 1288. The sequence goes on along the minus strand of NZ_JAWPOX010000041.1, from coordinate 19,541 downwards.
CAATGCTTACCATTAACGATAGCTTTATAACCAAGTTGACTACGCTCTGCGATGATCAAATCAACTTGCTCGTTAACTTCATAATTCGCTGGAGTTTTATCTAACCATTTATTGAACTTAGTCGTACCAACAATGCGACCTGACGCTTTGTCGGTATAAACATACACTAAAATGGTTTGTCCGGCAGAGAAGCGAGTGCGTTGCTCACTAAAAGGAATCAGTAAGTCCTTTTCTTTGATGCCCCAATTTACAAAAGCACCTGTCGCATTCACACCCTCAATCTTCATTAAACCCCATTCACCCACTTGGGCAATTGGTCTTTCAATGGTCGCAGCAAGTTGGCTTTCTGAATCGAAGTACAGAAATACGTCTACATGCTCACCAATTTCAGTACCCTCTGGTACATACTTACTAGGTAGTAGAACAGAACCGTAATCATCGCCATCCAGAAATACGCCAAAATCAGCCTTTTTAATGACTTCTAAGCTGTTAATTTGACCAATTTTAATCATTGATTTTGTCTCTTTTTAAATTTACGTGGAATTATACCTAAACTAACAAGAAAATCAGAGAGAAAAGCATAGTGCTCTGTTATGCTGTTGTCGTTCAGCTATATGCCCCAGTCACTCTTTTAGCACTCTTATACTTACCTGCTCAACGGAACGCATAAGTTAAGAATGCTTTAGCAAAGTCAGGAGCTTTCTTTGGTCACCGTCGATAAACAAGACTCAATAACATTAAAAATCAGTCATGCACTCGCAAAGAGCAAAAGTGTCGACCTAGATATTTACTTTTTTATACCTGGTGAGCTTGGTTTAAACGCCGATATCATCAGTGAATCCGAATTTTATTACACCTCAATCACACAGCAACGATCTTATTACAGTACTGAAATCCTTCTTCCGCTAGTACACAGTCGACTTGCCAAACGTGGACGCCTGTCGAATCAGCAATACCGAGTAAGTTTGAGTTTGTTCGCTTACCAATACGTTATCGCGCTAGACAAAGCGGTAGCAAGTTTAAACAAGCATGAGAACAACTCCGTAACGGAAGATGAAGTGGACGAAGTTATCGAGCTCACGCTTGAGATCTTAAAGCGCTTGCGGCGTTCTATTCCTTATGAAGAGAACTTAAAACGCTACTACGTTAACATCGATAACTATCTGTCTTGGTATACCGAGCAAAAGTTCCTGTCACTGGTGGCCCATCTACCACGTGAAGGCGACTATGGCACGATCAAAAAGCGTCTGTTCACGCTATGTGAGAAAGAGCAAGCCCATCGTAAACTCAACAAATACAACTCATCAAGAGTCGTTGAAGACGTTACTCGCCTATCTAACAAAATGCGCTTGCTAAGGCGATTGATTGAACACCCTATCGTGCTTCGTGAAGAAACCATATCGATGGGTAACAACATTAAGCGCGCTATCAAAGGTATTGCAACCGGTTTAGTGATGGTTGTCGTGACCTCGACCGTGATTCTCGCTCGCGATTATCTGGGGGAAATTTCTGCCTCATTCATTATCGCGATGTCTTTTATTTACGCTTTACGAGAAATCTTTAAAGATGATTTACGCGATGCCATGTGGCGATGGATCCGTAAAGGCAAACCAAAATGGCGTAAGAAGTACGTTGATCCAACGACGAAAAAAGTGGTTGGCAAAAAATTGGAGTGGCTCGATTATCGTACCTTAAGTAGCTTGCCGGATAAGATTCAAAGAATACGTAAAAAACGCGTCGTTCAACGTGAAGAGCAGATTCTTCATTATCACGAGAAAACCGAAATGGCGACCTCTCTTTTCTTGAGTGGTTACGAACAAACGAGAGAAACATTGAACATCAGTTTGCGCCCTATCATCCGCTTGATGGATAAAAGCTCAAACCGAGTTTACCGTTTAAATGAAGGTCAAGTAACCAAAGAGTCAGTAGAGAAACGTCATTTGCTCAATGTGATTGTCAAAGAGGACAACCACACCGATGAGCCTGTTTATTACCGCTGGAAAGTGGTCTTAAATCGCTCCAAAATCGTCTCTATCGAGAAGATTGAACTCAATTAAGCCAACGCCTTTAAACAAACGAGCCACAAACCACTAGGCAGCCTCTTTTCTTTGTTGGGCTGCTTTTTTTATCGAAAGAGTAAGCGAAAATTCAGCCATTGGCTCGTCACCATGTAAGTTAGGACACAGCGCGACAATTTTTACGTCACGATTTACTCGTTCACCCGTTGCCAAGGTGTGCTCGAGCATCTCATCAATGACATGACCATCGTTACAAACAAAGTGCACATCGGCTTCCGGGCGCTTTAAAAACTCGGCTTTCACACCTTTAAATGCTAGCGAGATCGCTTCTCCCTTTTCTTGCGCTTTACTCATAGCAAGAAAACCACCAGCAACATCAGCGCCAACGGCTAAAGCGCCGAAATACATGCTATTCAGGTGGTTCTTCGTTCTTCTGCGCAATGGGATACGAACCTCAACATGCTTGCTATCTATCGCAATGATTTTAGGGTGGCAAAGCCAAATCAGCGGCACTTTCGAAAAGCCAAACAGATTTAGATACAAATTCGCACGACGTAGAGCTGATAACATTTTGGTCTCCTTACCAATCTAGTCAGACCAGTTAATCAACGAAAGAAATAGATGTCAAAGAAATGTTAACAAAAGCTCGATCTCACGAGTTATTTAACCCTCATGAAGTGACGGCGTCACCCGTGAGGTATGAAGTTTATCGCAGTTACTTAGATTACCTTACAGCGAGATAGATAAAATGGTTATAAATTCAAATGTATATATATTGATTTAATGATCAAGTTTTGTCATTTATACATAAGTCATTTAAATGAATACCTACACCTTTGTATACAATTCGGTATTTCCTGGCGAAGATTCCCGTGAAACGGTTTATTCCTGCCTGTAATTCCGTTATCTTTACCCCTTCGCAATAGAGAATAAAGCTATAACATGCCTATAAAAACAGATGAATTGAGAACCCAGCCTTTGGGTCCAATGCCTACCCCAGCAGAGCTAGGTAGTGTACATCCTATTACGGATGACGTTGCAGACCGTATCGCTCAATCTCGTCGTCAGATTGAAAACATTTTATCGGGTGAAGACGATCGCCTTCTTGCGATTGTAGGTCCGTGTTCTGTTCACGACACTGAAGCTGCCATTGATTACGCCACTCGCCTGAGTGAAATCCAAGACAAGTACAAAGACGAACTGTTTATCGTGATGCGTACTTACTTTGAAAAGCCTCGTACAGTAGTTGGTTGGAAAGGTTTGATTACGGACCCTAACCTAGATGGTTCTTACGCACTTGAAGCTGGTCTTCATAAAGCTCGTAAACTACTACTGGATATCAACAAGCTTGGTCTTGCGACTGCTACTGAGTTTCTTGATATGATCACTGGCCAATACATCGCGGATTTGATCACTTGGGGCGCGATTGGTGCTCGCACAACGGAATCACAAATTCACCGTGAAATGGCGTCGGCACTATCTTGCCCAGTTGGTTTCAAAAATGGCACAAATGGCAACGTAAAAATTGCAATTGATGCAATTCGCGCATCGAAAGCATCGCATTACTTCTACTCGCCAGATAAGAACGGTCGAATGACGGTTTACCGCACAAGTGGCAACCCTTACGGTCATATTATTCTGCGCGGTGGAGAAAAAGGCCCTAACTTTGATGAAGCATCAGTCAAACAAGCATGTGATGCTTTAGCTGAGTTTGGATTGCCACAACGTTTGGTTGTGGATTTCAGCCATGCAAACTGTCAGAAGCAACACAGAAAACAAATCGACGTAGCTCAAGACATTTGTAACCAAATTAAGTCAGGCAGCACTCGTATTGCGGGTATCATGGCAGAAAGCTTTATTCTTGAAGGCAATCAGCCAATGACTGACATCAATAACCTAACGTATGGTCAGTCTATTACAGATCCATGCCTAGGTTGGGAAGACACTGCTACAATGCTAGATATGCTGGCAAGCGCTGTTAAGTCCCGAAAGTCCCTATAACAAAATAATCAAGGAATCTTCATGCCATCGTTTGATATTGTTTCTGAAATCGATACGGTTGAACTACGTAACGCCGTTGATAATGCTAACCGTGAATTGTCTACTCGTTTCGATTTCCGCAACGTAAATGCGAGCTTTGAGCTAGTAGAAGAAAACGTAAAAATGTCTGCGGAAGGTGACTTCCAACTTAAGCAAATGCGCGACATTTTACGCGGCCACTTAGCGAAGCGTAACATTGACGCGAACGCAATGGATGCACAAGACCCAGACGTTACTGGTAAAAACTGGCACCAAACTCTGCTTTTCCGCCAAGGTATTGATACTCCAACGGCGAAAAAAGTAGTGAAACTTATCAAAGACGCAAAGTTAAAAGTACAAGCTTCTATTCAAGGCGACAAAGTACGTGTTACCGGTAAGAAACGCGACGACCTGCAAGCGACAATGGCAGCGATTCGTGAAGCAGAGATGGGTATCCCATTCCAGTTTAACAACTTCCGTGATTAATCAATCTGAGAAGTAAATAAAAACGCCAGCGCATAATCCGCTGGCGTTTTTTATTGGCTTTAGTGTAACGAACTACGTATCCACTTTAGCATTTGGCATTGCTAGATAACTAAGTCCTGTCCTTGCAGCAATACGAATTCGCTCGTTCCTTGTGGTATGAACACGCAAATTCGAAGCTTTTCAGCTTTAGCCTTGGCCAGCATATCCGAAAGCTCAGCAGCGCTCGAGAAAGCTTCTCTTTCTGCATCTCTTCGTATTAGTTCTAACACATTCGCTTCACATCGAGTTGAGTACAGAGCCAGCTCCGCTTGTTGCATATAGCGTACGGCTTTTATTGGCAACATCTCAACATCTTTCCCAACATGAACCCAAGTACAACTTCCCTTTTCATCTAAAGGTGTTGCCATGGTCGCTTGGTAAATTGCTTCTAACTCACGATTATCTCGCGCGTTTTCCACCTCGGGGTTCGAGAAGAATTGCTCCCAAAACTTGCGGCGTAAATCGACACTAGGCAGCGCCTCTTTAATTGAGTTTCGCTTTGAGTTAGCAAAGTCCGCCATCAACCCCATGTTTTGTGGCAGTATCGATTCAAGTTTTTCACGGATGTTTCGAATTAAAACTGGCGAAGCTCCACCACTAGAGATTGCGATTTGGATGCGGCCACGATTAATCATAGACGGCGTGATGAAATCACAATAAGGCTTATCATCCACAACGTTAACCAAGATGCCTAGCTCTTTGGCATCTTTGTACACTTGGTGATTTAGCTCAGGATTGTCTGTCGTCGCCCACACTTGAACAAAGTTTTTAGTGACAATGTCACTCGAATAGAAACGTTGTACCCAGCGCAGTTGATGCTCAGAAGCAAGCTTAGACAGAAAATCAACCAACGTCGGAGAAACGATAGTCACATCCGCCCCAGCCTTTAGCAACGCTTCCACCTTTCGGCTTGCCACCTCACCGCCACCCACGACGAGAACGGGTTTATTAATTAAATCTAAGAACAGAGGAAAATATCGCATTTCAATCCATGATTACTCTAATTAGCTGTTGTAGACCATGCTACCAAAAATGGGGCAAGCTCATCACCCTGTTTCGGTATCACAAATAATTTTTGTTTGAATTTTTACTGAACTTCACCTTGCTCAGCTAATGACAGTTTTAATAACAACTTTTTATTCTTTTGTATTGTTCACTCTTCTATTGATTGTTCTGATGCACCAAATTGTCCATGAATTGCACTATTTACAAACAATTAACATTTCGTCATTCTAAATCTCAAGGCACTTTGTAAGTTCTCTCAAAACTTCATTTAAATTATATATTTGAGAATTAACAGATCCTTTCCTACGCTTATAACTGGTTGATCTATCGAATGCCGTTTCTTCGAAAATCAATCACGTAGGACGATAACTCTAACGAATTGGACACGTTATTTCAGGTCACTCCTGATTAAACATGGATCATACAGGAAGGATACAAATGGCAAATAAACTCACAGTTCTTGCTTCCGTCGTAGCGGCTTCTACTGCGATGATGGCAACATCAGCTCAAGCAGCAGACACTACTCTGGACAAAGTCACAAAACAAGGCTTTCTTACTTGTGGCGTAAGTACCGGTCTACCTGGTTTCTCTAACCCTAACTCAAAAGGCGAATGGGAAGGTATCGACGTAGAATATTGCCAAGCACTGGCTGCAGCCGTTCTTGGGGATAAAACGAAAGTTAAATATGTACCCCTAACCGCAAAAGAACGTTTCACTGCGCTTCAATCTGGTGAGATTGATGTGCTTTCCCGTAACACGACCTGGACTCTCCACCGTGACACTGCACTGGGCCTAAACTTCGTAGGTGTGAACTACTACGATGGTCAAGGTTTTATGGTGAAGAAGGAACTTGGTATCTCAAGTGCTAAAGAGCTTGATGGTGCGTCAGTATGTGTTCAATCAGGTACAACAACCGAGCTAAACCTTGCAGATTATTTCCGCAACCAAGGCATGGCGTACAAACCAGTGGTATTCGACACAGCGGCGCAAACTTCGAAAGGTTTTGATGCGGGACGCTGTGACGTATTAACAACTGACCAATCTGGCCTTTATGCACTACGTTTGAATTTGAAAGATCCGTCCTCTGCGGCCGTTCTTCCAGAAATCATCTCTAAAGAGCCACTAGGTCCAGTCGTTCGTCAAGGCGATGATCAATGGTTTAACATCGCTAAGTGGACATTGTCTGCGATGATTAACGCTGAAGAATACGGTATTAGTTCGAAGAATGCGGATGAAATGCTGAAGTCAACAGATCCAAACATCAAACGTATCCTCGGTGTTGATGGCCCTAAAGGCAAAGGTTTGGGTATTCGTGATGATTGGGGCTACCAAGTTATCAAACAAGTTGGTAATTATGGTGAAAGCTTCGAGCGTACAGTCGGTACTGGTTCGCCGTTAGAAATCTCTCGTGGCGTTAATGCGCTATGGAATGCGGGCGGCTTTATGTACGCGCCACCAATCCGATAGAAAGAGTTAATCAGGGCGGTTCATGCCGCCCTTTTTCTTGATTATATCTCACTGTATGAGTAAGGATCGCTCATTGGATGGCGAAAAGCGCTCGCTTGGTGGAACGGCTTTAAAGGTTCGTAAGTCACCAGACATGAGAGCGTTATTCTTTAGCCAGCAAGGACGAAACTTCTTTATACAGGCCGATATCTATAACTAAGGTTTGAGGTTATCGCTGTATGAAACCGACACAAGATGCATCGCCAAGTACGATGTCCAAACCAAGCGGAAGCAAGAGCCTGATTTATAATCCTGCCTTTCGTTCTGCTATTTTCCAGATCATTGCCATTGCTGCACTGGTATTTTTCTTTTACACGATTGTAAACAACGCTCTCAATAACTTAGATGCTCGTGGTATTGCAACGGGCTTCGGTTTTCTGAATCAAGAAGCCGGGTTTGGTATTGGGTTAACACTAATTGAATACGATGAAACGTACTCTTACGGTAGAACATTTATCATCGGCCTTCTTAATACGGCGTTAGTCTCCGTATTAGGTATTATTCTGGCTACTGTGATTGGCTTTACCATGGGGGTTGCCCGCCTTTCTTCTAACTGGTTAGTTAGTCGTTTAGCGGCAGTTTATATCGAAACTTTCCGAAATATCCCCCTTCTTCTGCAAATATTCTTCTGGTATTTCGCTGTTCTTCAAGCATTACCCTCACCACGCCAAAGCTTAAGTCTTGGTGAAGCTATTTTCCTGAACGTTCGTGGCTTATATTTCCCTGCACCGACTATGGAACCCGGCAGTAGCTACGTTATTGCCGCGTTAATCTTCGGGGTAATCGCAAGCTTATTAATTAATGTATGGGCGAATAATAAGCAACGTCTCACTGGGCAACAAACCCCAATGGGAAGAATAGTTTTGGGTTTAGTTGTTGGCCTTCCATTGGTTGTGTACTTCCTTGCTGGTATGCCAATTTCACTGAATTATCCTGAACTAAAAGGGTTTAACTTCCGAGGTGGTATTAGCATTATTCCTGAATTGGCTGCGCTACTTTTGGCATTGAGTGTTTATACAGCTTCTTTCATTGCTGAGATTGTGCGCTCTGGTATTAATGCGGTTAGCCATGGTCAAACCGAAGCAGCGATGTCGCTAGGCTTACCACGCTCGAAAACTTTAAAGCTTGTTGTCATTCCTCAAGCGTTACGAATTATTATTCCACCTTTAACCAGTCAATATCTCAACCTCACCAAAAACTCATCGTTAGCGATGGCGATTGGTTACCCAGATCTTGTCTCTGTGTTTGCTGGTACTACCCTGAACCAAACGGGACAAGCGATTGAGATCATTGCGATGACGATGGGCGTGTACTTGACATTAAGTCTGATTACGTCTGCATTAATGAACTTGTATAACCGTAAAGTCGCGCTGGTGGAGAGATAATATGAGTACTCATCAATTTCAACCGGATCTCCCACCACCCGCCAATACTGTAGGCTTCGTTGGTTGGATGCGGAAAAATCTATTTAATGGCCCTATCAATTCCATTGTTACTGTCATTCTTGCGTATATTGTCGTAACTGCAATATGGTATATCGTGGATTGGGCGTTTATTAACGCAGACTGGATTGGCTCAACGCGTGACGACTGTAGCCGAGATGGTGCTTGCTGGGTATTTATCAGCGTGCGCTGGGAGCAGTTCATGTATGGTTTTTATCCAGAGTCCGAACTATGGCGCCCTCGCCTTTTCTATATCACATTGGCCATATTTACTGTTTTACTCGCGTATGAGAAGACACCGAAACGGATGTGGATTTGGCTTTTCTTCGTAAACATCTACCCATTCATCATCGCTGGGCTGTTATACGGTGGTGTCTTTGGACTAGAAGTGGTCGATACACACAAGTGGGGTGGACTACTCGTTACACTCATTATTGCGCTAGTTGGTATCGTAGTTTCATTGCCAATTGGTGTGGTGCTTGCGCTTGGTAGACGTTCAGAGATGCCGATCATTCGCAGCATTTGTACCGTCTACATTGAAGTTTGGCGTGGCGTTCCTCTGATTACGGTTTTGTTCATGGCTTCGGTTATGCTTCCATTGTTTATGTCTGAAGGCTCAGAGACAGATAAACTGATTCGCGCCCTTATAGGTGTGGTTATGTTTGCCTCCGCTTACATGGCAGAAGTGGTACGCGGTGGTCTACAAGCCATTCCGAAAGGTCAATATGAAGCCGCTGATGCGCTTGGGTTAAGTTACTGGAAAAAGACTGGGCTGATTATCTTGCCACAGGCGCTAAAGATTACTATTCCTTCTATCGTGAACACCTTCATCGGTTTGTTTAAAGACACCAGTTTGGTACTCATCATTGGTATGTTTGACGTACTCGGTATAGGGCAAGCAGCAAACACCGACCCTGAATGGTTAGGCTTTGCTACAGAAAGTTATGTATTTGTCGCGTTAGTGTTTTGGGTATTTTGTTTTGGCATGTCACGCTATTCGATATGGCTTGAAAACAAACTTCATACCGGTCACAAACGATAACTCATCAAGATCAAGGACGTATTATGACGCAACAACAAGACTACATGATCCAATTGAAGGACATGAATAAATGGTATGGTGAGTTTCACGTACTAAAAAATATTAACCTCGACGTTAAGCGCGGCGAGAAAATCGTTATCTGTGGTCCATCAGGGTCGGGAAAATCAACGATGATTCGCTGTATTAACCGTCTTGAAGAGCACCAAGCAGGCAGCATTTACGTCTCTGGTACGGAATTAACTGAAGACTTAAAGAACATTGAAGCAGTGCGCCGAGAAGTGGGCATGTGCTTTCAACACTTTAATCTCTTCCCTCATTTAACCGTACTGGAAAACTGTACGCTCGCGCCTATCTGGGTGAAGAAGATGCCAAAAGATGAGGCAGAAGCAGTTGCGATGAAATATCTGGAACGTGTAAAAATTCCAGACCAAGCGGAGAAGTATCCCGGTCAGTTGTCTGGTGGTCAGCAGCAACGTGTGGCGATTGCTCGCTCTTTGTGTATGAACCCTAAAGTCATGCTTTTTGATGAGCCAACATCTGCACTCGACCCGGAAATGGTTCGCGAAGTACTGGATGTAATGGTCGAACTCGCCGAGGAAGGCATGACTATGCTTTGTGTGACACATGAAATGGGCTTTGCTAAAGAAGTTGCCGATCGCGTGATATTCATGGACGCAGGAGAGATCATCGAAGAAAACAACCCTGTTGATTTCTTCGAAAATCCTCAATCGGATAGGACCCAAAATTTCCTAGCGCAAATCTTACACCACTAAGATTTAACCGAATCGACATAAAAAAGCACTGGTTTCTATGAAGCCAGTGCTTTTTGTTACTAAATTCAAAAATCTGTGTAAGAATCAATATAGCTATGCTAGTCAGTAATATTGTGTTACAAGTTGCCAAATACATAACATCTTATTTCTATTATTATTTTATCTAAGTTACGTATGGTTAGGGCTTGATTTTTTGAACTTTCAATCCCATAAATGTACTTAAAAGAAAGTCTCTTATCGAGGAAGATTATGAACAGTCCAATGTTTACCCGCACTTCAACTCAAGAAAGTGCTCTACAAACGAACAAAGTATTGCGTAATACTTACGCTCTACTTTCAATGACACTTTTATGGTCGGCAGTCGTTGCTGGCGTTGCAATGGCATTTAACCTTCCACATCCAGGTATCATCCTAATGCTGGTTGGTTTCTACGGCCTATTATTCTTAACAGAGAAAAACCGTAACAACAGTCTTGGCCTTGTGTTTACGTTCCTATTTACTGGCTTCTTAGGTTACACCGTTGGCCCTATTCTAAACATGTACATTGGTGCAGGCATGGGCGATATCGTATTAACCGCACTCGGTGGTACGGCACTATCTTTCATGGCAGCATCGGCATACGCACTAACAACGAAACGTGACCTATCGATGATGGGTGGCTTAATGCTATCACTATTTGTTGTGCTGGTTGTGGGCATGATTGCAAGCTTCTTTATTCAATCAACCCTCTTACACTTGGCGTTGAGCAGCTTGTTTATCATTTTCTCTACTATGGCGATCCTGATGACAACACAAAGCATTATTCGTGGCGGTGAAACAAACTACATCTCTGCGACAGTAACTTTGTATGTATCAATCTACAACATCTTCATCAGCCTACTAAGCATTCTAGGTATTATGAACGACGATTAATCGTTTCTCGTTAAGTAGAATAAAAAAGCCCGAAGGTAATTCCTTCGGGCTTTTTCTTTGTGTGCAATTCAGTGTATTACGCCTGCTCTACTGACAACTCGATAACTTCGTCAGCTTCTGGATTTTCTCTAAAGCGTCTCACTTTGATCGTTTCCTCTCCTAACATGATTTGCTTGGCGATTCGGTGCATACCGTCAAAAACACGATAGTCACTGGTTAAGATTACCGGATACGACAAATCAGCATTGTTGATTCGTCGGCAATGTTTTGCAATTTCACGGCAGGTTGGCTGTGGCCCTTCATGACTAAACCAAGTCACTTCATTTGGGCCTTTGATATCATCAATCGAAATTTCTTCTACAGGTAAGGATTCTGCAAGTTGCCAAATACGCTCGATGGACCAAGTGGATTTTACATTGTCATTAATCTCAATGTAACGTTGTTTCGACATGACTAACTCCTTGTCATCATTGTTGTTTCTAACCTGAATACAGGCTTTCATTAATCCAATGAGAATATCGGTCTATGAAAACAAACACAACGTTTAAGCTATTAATTCTCAAACAATCGCTATATCGCTTGTATGAGCGCTTTATAATCACCTCTCTCAGTTTGTAAACTGATTTCAAGGTATAACTTGTCTTAATTCAAACCGCGACTTCGCAATCGCTCATCAACTGATGACAAGAAGCAAAATACTCCAAACGCAACCCACCAATAACCGAACATCTTGAGCGCGGGCAACCAGACTACTGATTTACCAGCTACGCTAAAAAATATGTAGGCCGACATCATCGGTGTCACTAACATGACTCCCCAAGTCAAAAAAAGTAACGGCCCATAGATGTACTGCAACCAAGCATACTTCGGTTTTATAGGATTATGTTTTACAAATCCCGTCAGACATAGAAAAGAGAAAATGCTAAAGCATGCTTGCAGTACCGCCCATCCAATGGAAACGAAAAGATTCGACCACTCCATACACTCCTGCATTGCTCCGTGTTGTTGTTAAGCATGGGTGAACATAACGATTTTTTTCAATTTATTCTTTTGATTTAAAACTAGTTTATATTCGTTGTGATCGACTTATCTAAAACAATAAATATAACTGACAAATCAATCACACCAAGCGAATTGCATAACAATGCAAAACCACCGATATCAACCCCGAAAATTTTCTAACAACACGAATAAAAAAAACAAACTTATGCTTAAAATATAATTTAAGAGTATTCAGTTATAGGCCACTACTTTGTACGCTTTTGATTCGCTCGATACGACTTCGAGATTCTTTTGTTGAGAACATTCTCGGCTGTCGCTAATCTATAAACATCCATGTTTACTTAACGGATAAAACGTTATGTTCGTTTACAACGGCAAAGAAATTGAAACGGATGCTCAAGGCTACTTATTGGATCATACTCAATGGGAAGAAGGTATGATTGAGCTTTTAGCAAAAGAAGAAGACATCGAGCTTACGGATGCTCATTTGGAAGTTGTGCATTTTGTGCGAGACTTTTATGAAGAGTTTAATACCTCCCCTGCAGTGCGTATGCTTGTGAAAGCGATGGAAAAAGCGCACGGCCCAGAAAAAGGTAACAGTAAGTATCTATTCAAGCTGTTTAAAAAGGGGCCAGCCAAACAAGCAACCAAATTAGCCGGCCTACCAAAGCCAGCTAAATGCTTGTAGATTCATAAAATTTTAAAACCGCGTAACGGCTTATACGACGCAGGTTCCTGCATCACATGCTCTACTGTTGCCGTTCGCGGTCCTTCTTGTAACCATTCCGAAAACGCAACTATTTGCGCGTCTGTTCCACACGCCATCACTTCAACATCGCCATTGTTTAGGTTCTTCGCATAACCTGTTAACCCTAGCTTCAATCCTTGATGGGAAGTATGGTAACGAAAGCCCACGCCTTGAACATGACCTTTTACTATAAATCTCTCACACTTTACGTTCATCTTTGTACCGCTTCTTTTTACTGAGTGATATATTCTTTTCGTCTATTCACCCCACTAAGGATAGTGGGTTTTTGCACGGTTATTATAATTATGAAAGAAATTCCATTCCGCTGGATTGATAAGTATCTCATTCACTTAAAGATTCAAGAAAAGTTCTATTTGCTCTTCGTTCTCCCTCTTCTTGCTTTAGTCATTCTCACTCTCGTCCTTAATAGCGCGGCTAATACACTGATCTCAAGTATGTACCAAGAAGAGCTCATGCTTATGAAAGGTCTGATAGAGGCAGGCAACCTTTCTCAATCTCAAGTAGCAAGCCTCATAGCGGGTTCAGAAACCGTTTCTATTGGCTCAGGGCCGCAATCCGTGTCAGTTTTAAATGGTGCGTACAGCTTGGTTGCAAACCATGAACTTTCTTTATGGACTGCCCTATCAACGACTCAAGTGAGCATCATCTGTGTGAGCTTGTTTGTTCTCGCTCTTGGCGTTTACTACATCATGACGTTTATTGGCGGCGCGATGTTCACGATGAACAAAGCATTAAACACTCTTGCTGGTGGCGACCTAACTGCGAGAATGAACTTCTTCCCTGTTCGCGACGAGTTTAGTGAAATTGCTATTACGATAGACAAAGTTGCAGAACGAGAGCAACAAATGGTGCTGTCGATTCAAGAGTCTGTGGCTTTAATGCAACAAATTAGCTCAGATCTGAATCAATCGATTCATCACAGTTCAGATATTTCAGCGACTCAGCAGGAACACCTCAACTCTCTTGCGAGTGCAACTGAACAGATGGCATCAACGATTCGAGAAGTCGCGACACTAGCTCACGATTCAAGCACGCAAACCGATGATGCACGTAACGTGGCTCAGTCTGGACAAGTGAAAGTTGAGAATACGCTTCACTCGATTTCGAACCTTTCTAATGAGATTCAATCTGCGTCTCAAGCCGTTGCCGAGTTAGATGCCAATGCAGCACAAATTGATGAAGTAGTGACAACAATCAATGGGATCTCCGAGCAAACCAACCTACTTGCTCTGAACGCGGCTATTGAAGCTGCACGTGCTGGAGAACAAGGTCGTGGATTTGCGGTCGTTGCGGATGAGGTTCGCGCTCTTGCGGGACGCACTCAGCAAGCGACAGTTGAAATCCAAACGATGATTGAATCATTACAGCGTAACAGCCAGTCGCTTACTAAGCTGATGGAAGTGACAGTTAATAATGCAAATGAGGGACAAAACCTCATGACGGAAGTGAATCACGAAATCGGCTCTTTGGCAGATAAAAATCAAACTATCTCCGACAGTAGCATTCAAATTGCAACAGCAGCTGAAGAGCAAGGTGTAGTCGCGGACAATATCGCCTCAAGCGTTGAAGAAATTCGAGTTCAAGCAGATAACGTGTGCAATATGATAAGCACGACTTCACAAAACGTTGATCAACTGCGTAAGCAAAGCGACACAATGGAAGCACTACTTACTGGACTTAAAGCATAGCAACGGAATCTGTTACAGCAAATTCAAATAAAAGGGTCACTTTAGTGACCTTTTTTGTATTTAAAAGTCACTACAATGTACTGGATTGCCGAGGGATATTGCTTTTACCATTCACATCCCGGACAATACGCCCCTTTCAAAATTCAACAAGAGCTAATGAAATGACAGCTGCTATCTATTTGGTTAAAGGTCGTGAGAAATCGGTCAAGCGCAAGCACCCTTGGATCTTCTCTCGAGGCATCAACAAAGTTGAGGGCGAACCTGCTCTTGGCGAAACGGTTGATGTATTCACTCACGACGGTAAATGGCTAGCTAAAGCGGCATATTCGCCAGCTTCACAAATTCGTGCTCGTATTTGGAGTTTTGATAAAGAAGAAATCGACACCGCGTTTTTCGTTAAACGACTTAAAGACGCACAACTTCTTCGTGAAGACATTATCGAACGTGATGGCCTTACGGGTTATCGCCTTATCGCAGCAGAGTCTGACGGCTTACCAGGCGTTACGATCGACCGTTACCAAAATTTCTTTGTGTGCCAACTTCTCAGTGCTGGCGCAGAACACAATAAGCAGGCTATTGTTGACGCTCTGGTTGAGTGCTTCCCTGATTGTAATGTGTACGAGCGCTCTGACGTGGCCGTTCGTAAAAAAGAAGGTTTAAAAGAGAGCACGGGCGTCTTGCACGGCGAAGAGCCACCTAAATCAGTCGTCATCGAAGAAAATGGCGTAAAGATTAGTGTAGATATCGTTGGCGGACACAAAACAGGTTTCTACCTAGATCAACGTGATAGTCGCCAGCAAGCGATGAAATATATGAAAGGCAAAGAAGTTCTTAACTGCTTCTCTTACACAGGTGGCTTCGGACTTTACGCTCTAAAAGGTGATGCAAAGCGTGTGATTAACGCTGACGTGTCGCAACCTGCTTTAGATACCGCAAAATTCAACGCAGAGCTAAACGAGTTTGATATTTCGAAGAAGCGTGCCGTGTTCCTAAATGCAGACGTGTTTAAGCTGCTTCGTGAGTATCGTGATCAAGGAACTCAGTTCGATGTTGTGATCATGGACCCACCGAAGTTCGCAGAGAGCAAAGCACAACTAAACGGCGCATGTCGTGGTTACAAAGACATCAACATGCTAGCAATGCAAATTCTAAAACCGGGCGGCACGCTACTAACCTACTCGTGCTCTGGCTTGATGGATCAAGTTCTGTTCCAGAAAATCATCGCTGATGCAGCCGTAGATGCTAACCGCCAAGTAAAGTTTGTGGAGCGTTTTGAACAAGCCACTGACCACCCAACCGATACCGCATATCCAGAAGGATTCTACTTAAAAGGTTTTGCATGTAAAGTGCTTTAGGCTACGAATAAGTAAGACAAAGCAGAAGAAAAGGGCCTACTGGCCCTTTTTCATTATGGCTCTAAGTTAACCTTAGTTAGTGCGGATAACACATCTCTCTCAAAGTCCGCATTTCCCACGATTAAATCACTAAACTCTGTCGCCCCGTTTTCTATTACGATAGTTTGAATTGAGTTTCCATCGTTATGGGTTATTTCTAGAGATAAGTCATCGCCATCAATGTTCAAGTCAATACTATTGAGAAGTTCTTCTATCGTATTGTGCCCTGCATCTTCAACGACTTCACTCAGATCTAAGGTGTCCAAATCTCTCTCAAAACCTCTAATTAGATCTGTTCCTGTATCCAAGGAGTCGTTGACCCATTTAAAGACATCTGCCTCGTTATCATTACCGATCAAGATGTCATGACTTACGTCCACTTCAGCTTCAATAATATTTGCAGAGCCATTACTTGAAGCATTTACTCCTCCGTTTTCATCAATAACGAATTGCAGGGTGTTCTCACTTTGATCACCATCGTTATCCGTCAATACATAATCGAAGTCTAACGTTTCAACTGTATCACCCACCGCACCATAAAATGCATACGCACCGTCGTTTAAGTCGATTTCCAGAGTATGTTTGCTGTCGATATAGATAGTAAGCTGCATCGTTGTGTCGTCAAATGCATGCGAAATACCATCGTTATTTTCAGTTACTATTAGGTCTGAACCATCAAACGAATAAGTGACACCGTCATGTTCTATTTCGCTAATATAACCACCATCTGCACCAATACCTGTATCTGGAGAAGTGGTATACATCAAGTTCCCCCCAACAGGTTGAATCACTGACTGCAACATAACCGGAGGTAATTGAGTTACGTCAGGAACCACAACACCATCAAGGTCTTGATTCAAAAAGCCATCATATGCTACGCGATCTAATTGCTCCGGCATAAGATTAACGCCCATACCATACGCTAGGGCTGTTATCTGATTATCAGGATCGGTTAGGTGATCAATCCAACTCTGCTCGCGAGCGTCGTTTATAAATGATGACGCAGGGTTTGGCTGACCATCTGACAAGAAGTAACTAACATTCGACGCACTGGTTAACTTACCTACATCATCCCATGACTGTTTTGCTTCATTTAGCGCGTTGTTATAGTTAGTCGCGCCACCCGCAGTTAGCGTCTCAATATACGCTTTGGCCTCCTCGACCGTCAGCCACGTCGCAGCACCTATAGCGTAAGTGGATGCTGTACTGCTATAAGTAATAATTTGAACTCGCGTTTGACCGATAGACTCATATTGATTCAATAACTGAGTTGCCGAATCTTTCATTATCTGCAAGCGATTATCCGTTCGCATAGAACCCGAGACATCCATTATGAGCTGAACGTTGGCACTTTCTTTAGTTTCTGCAACTACATCGTGAATAATAGATGCAGAATCTGGTGAGTCATCTTCCACAATAACGTTGACCGTTGTGGAGTTAGTAAGACCACGAGCATTCGAGACAAGCACAGGCACCTCAATATTTAAGGTGTCTTCTCCAGATGGGTTGGAGTGATCAATCGGACCAAGAAGCTCCGTAGATACCACTCCAGTATCATTGACTGATATTTTGATAACCTCTTCACCGTTCGCTGAACCGATAAGCATTTGGTCGTTATTTGATAACGTCCACGTTACAGAGATACCGTTACTAGTAAGAGCTGTAGATGGTTCACTGAGCGTAACAGAATCAACGGTTTGACCCAGCGTCAATTGTTCTACATCAGTACTCGAGTCAGTTGTGTCATCAAAGCCGTTTAGAGCAGAGTCATCAGCAATGGCGTTGCTTAAGCCTTCCTCAGAAACGTTTAGTGTTACACCTTCTACAATTGGTGGGGCGTAAGGGTTGACAGAAAAGTACCCCGTTTTACTGTCGCCATCATTATCAGTAATAGTGTAGTTAAAATCGATATCCCCATCGCCATAAGGTGAGGTCAAAGGCAAGTATTGGAAGAACTCCCATTTTCCAGTGCTAGGTGTAAGTTGAACTTCGAATGCAAGCTCTCCATCAGCCTCTGCAATCAGTCTATTAGAGTTTTGTGGATCGACGTATATCAACACGTCTTTACCATCTAGAGTCTCTAAACCAGCCTCACCTCCATTTAAGACTATAGAACCAGGGCCATCAGCTCCATATACAGCACCGAGGTTCCCATCCGCACTAGCAATTGGCACGCCAGAGTACGCACCTGTAAAGGTTATTGATTTAACGGTAAAGTCACTGTTGTCTTCAGTATCCGGGCCATTGCCATTACTGGTCGCCTCGAGGATGATTTTATCAAAGCCTCCCTGTTGAACATTGAAATTTGCCGCGTAATCACCACTGCTTGCGTCAGAGCTGAACGATTGCTGAGCAATTAATACACCATCTCTATAAAAAGATGCGATTCCTTTCTCAAGTTCACCACCAAACATTTTCTCAAATTCTATTTCTGCTCCGTAAGCAACTTTATTGCCTAAGTCTATGATTAACTGCTCTGATACACCCTCATTACCCGCGAATCGATAATCGACTTCGTTTTCTAATTGGAAGCCGTTGTTACCAGAACTTTTAACGCCAATCCCTTCTGATGATTGATTGATTTCAGCTGTTCCCAGCATCACAGATTCGTCAGACACAAAACCGTTTGCAGTCACAACAACGTCCCCAAATGTTCGACTGGTTGCGTCTGCCTCACTTCCTGCAAAATCTATGCGCCCTGTCAGAACGTTAGGTGCACCAGTAAGCGACACATCGACGGGTTGAACAACCACAGGCACGTATGGGCAATCATCTTCAACGGCCACATTTAAGCTTTGAGATGTTGTTGTTTGTCCATCACTTACAGAAATCTGTAAATCAAAGTTGATGATGTCTTCCACATCATTAACAGGATGATCAAGTGGCTCAAACAGAGTGATAGTATAGTCCCAAGAACCTTGACCTGAAGCTGAAGGCTCGCTCAGCACAACAGTAGCAACAATGCTCAGGTGAGCAGTTTTCGCAGTCAGCGTTTGAGTACTGTTGTCCCACGTCCACGATATAGGCTCCCCTCCTGATGTTAGGTTGTTAGGGCCTGCCAATACCACTGAAACATTCGCCGTGTCTGGATCGGCAACTGTGAATGTTCCTGAGAAACTTGCGGAGTTAGTAGTGTCAGAAGGGGATCCTGTATTATCAGGGATACCATTAGCTAAACCTTCTTCCGAAACAACTGCATTCACAACATTTGAAATAGAAGGAGGAGCATCATTATCAATAATCGTCGCCGTACCCGTATCACTGCCTTGTACTGCGGCAATGCCGGTTACTGTCACACTGAAATCTTCAGGGCCTTCATAAACGGCGTCATCAATGGAAGCAATGCGCACATCAAATTCGGTTTGCCCAGCTGGCACCGTTACCACGCCATCGTTTGGCACTGCAACCCAACCGGAGCCTGTGTTGTATTCTAAGGTGCCTAAGTC
>NZ_JAWPOX010000417.1:0-756 GCF_033344475.1 Vibrio sp. 1288 | reverse complement strand
CACGACGGCAAGCGCTGTACCACTACCAGAGCGAAAACCTGAGCGGTAGTATTTGGTTTTAACCTGATCGGTCAGGACATTCTCTTCCCCGACTATCGTTTTAAATTCTTCTATCAGCTGCTTTTGTTTCATATCCGTATCTCTAGTTATTTTGCATCACTCACATCCAACCGAACACGGTGTGGATTTGAGTTTGGCTCACTATAAGCAGTCAATTTCCCTGCGTCCATCAAGGTCAATCGTACAAACCTTAACCAGCACTCACATAGCGTAATTAATCTGTTGTTTTTCTGTAACTTAGCGTTCACAAACCGACGTTAGAACGAAAGAAACAGATCGTTTCCAAAAAGAAACAATAACAAAACCATTCTTTAACAGGTGTGCGCAACGTCTTGTTATCAAAGTAAGTGATGAAGGAGTAACACCGTGTAAGTGGCTAAATTGGATAAATTATTTAAGAGAAAAGGTGGAAACAAAACCACAACACCAAAGTAACCAATGGCGTTGTAGACTTGATTTAAAATCGATGATTTTGACTTTGGAAGCTGTTGTATAGGTGATCAATGAAGATCTTAATCTTCTCGGGTTGCTGCCTTGTGTATGGGTAGACAGCGTAGATACCCAAGCATTTCGCCGTTTCTTCTTTGAACAACTGGATCAAGCTGCCCTGCTTTAAATCTTCATACACCAATACACGAGGCACGTAGATAACACCTTGCCCTAACAGCGCGACATTTCGCAACGCGGAAGAGTTGT
>NZ_JAWPOX010000416.1:0-757 GCF_033344475.1 Vibrio sp. 1288 | reverse complement strand
TGGTTCCCATATCCATTGAGTGCAGCTTTAGTACTTTCTATGTTGTTGTTCCTGCTAAGGAGAAAACATGGCTGAGTTTACTTTCCTTAACCCATATTGGTTACTGGGACTGATAGCAATCCCCTTCGTACTCCTGATTAATCAAAAATTTAGAGCGAAAAAATCCGCGCTGATTGCCCCGCACCTCGCCAAAATGCTTGAGCAGACCACCCAGTCCAAACCCTATTTTACGATTTGGGGCTTGGCTTGGGCGATTGCCTGCGTAGCGCTCGCTGGGCCGAGCTGGCAATCAAATACACGTCCAAGCTTCGAGCTAAGCCAAAATCGCATGCTAGTGCTAGATATGTCTCGCTCGATGTACGCCAGCGACATCAAACCCAATCGCCTTACTCAAACACGTTACAAAGCGTTGGATTTGTTGCCGAAGTGGAAAGAGGGGGCGACTGGATTGATCGCCTATGCAGGCGATGCTTACAGCTTGAGTCCGCTAACGACGGATGCTAGTACGCTAGCAGGTATCATCGAGAACTTGTCGCCAGAGCTGATGCCATTCCAAGGCTCGAACCTCCCTGCTGCGATCGAATTGGCGTTAAGTCAATTTTCACAAGCCGGTGCAAACCAAGGAGACATTGTGGTTCTTGCCGATGATCTTGATGATTCAGAATTGGCCCGCTCCCTGGATTTGGTTAAAGGTAAAAACATACGAGTCTCGGTTCTTGCAATCGGCACGGCAAACGGCGCACCGATTACCCTACCC
>NZ_JAWPOX010000415.1:0-758 GCF_033344475.1 Vibrio sp. 1288 | reverse complement strand
ATCACCGCGCTCGATGCCGCAGGAGCTCAAGTCGCCTTTGAGACGTACTACTCTATCGGTGGTGGTTTTATTGCGACAGCGGCAGAGCTCGAACATGGCGGCCAACAAGCCAGCGCAGAAGTACCTTTCCCTTTTTCATCCGCAGACGAAATGTTGGAAAAAGCAGAGAAAAATGGCCTCAGCCTTGGTGGCATGATCCTGCAAAATGAGCTGGCATTTCGAGAGCAAGAAGAAATTGACCAAAGAGCTGAACAAATTTGGAAAGTGATGTCACTGTGTATGCAGCGTGGTTTCGATACTGAAGGGATCCTTGAAGGGGGCTTGAACGTCACTCGCCGAGCTCCGAATCTGTTGAAAAAACTAGAAGCGAATGCAGCAGTAGAAAATGATCCAATGGAGATCATGGACTGGATTAACTTGTTTGCCTTTGCGGTCAGCGAAGAGAACGCGGCAGGCGGGCAAGTCGTCACATCACCAACTAACGGTGCCGCAGGCGTTATCCCAGCAGTATTGATGTACTACCATCGATTCATCAAAGAGCTGGACCTTAAGCAATTAAAAGACTTTCTCGCCGTTGCTGGAGCGATTGGTATTTTATACAAAACCAACGCGTCCATTTCTGGGGCGGAAGTCGGCTGTCAAGGTGAGGTGGGAGTTTCCTCTTCTATGGCTGCGGCTGGCCTAACCGCCTTGCGAGGAGGCAGCAACGAGCAAATTTGTATCGCAGCTGAAATTGCAATGGAACACTCTCTCGGTAT
>NZ_JAWPOX010000414.1:0-758 GCF_033344475.1 Vibrio sp. 1288 | reverse complement strand
CCGTTAATGTAAGTCGCAAGCTCTTCGATATCGTCACCCGCTTTTGCGCTGATGTTGATTTCTTGCTCTTGGCCGTAGCTGTCCGTTAGGTTGATTTTTAGGTCGTTCTTACCTTCAGCAACGTTCCAGTCTTTACCTTTACCACTTTCAGCTTGGTAGCTCACACCGCCCATCATTTTGTTGTCTGAGCGCATGTCTTTTAGCTCAAGCATCACTGCTTCACCGTTATCCGCACCGATTTGGAACGATTTCGCACCGTGTGTGCCGTTTAGTAGCTTGTTACCACCGAAAGAAGTGGTTTCTGCGATACGGTTTAGTTCGTCGTTTAGCGCGGTCACTTCTTCTTGAATCGCCACACGTTCTGCTTTCGAGTTTGAGCCGTTTGCTGATTGTAGAGACAAATCACGCATACGTTGAAGAATGTTAGTGGTCTCGTTCATTGCACCTTCAGCAGTTTGTGCAATCGAGATACCGTCGTTCGCGTTGCGAACCGCTACATCCAAACCACGGCTTTGTACGTTCAAACGGTTCGAGATTTGTAGACCCGCAGCGTCATCTTTTGCGCTGTTGATTTTAAAACCTGAAGACAAACGCTCCATAGAAGTTTGTTGAGCTGAGTTTGCGTTGTTTAGGTAACGCTGAGCGGTCATCGCTGATACGTTAGTGTTTACATTCACTGCCATGGTGATTTCTCCAATTGATTTTCCGGTGTAGCGGTTTCCGACGTCTCGGAAAACCAAGTAGTTCTCTCAAAGTTA
>NZ_JAWPOX010000413.1:0-759 GCF_033344475.1 Vibrio sp. 1288 | reverse complement strand
GATCGCAGAGCCAAACTATCTGGTATCTCAAATCAATCTGTTAAAGCGTGCGTTGGAAAAACGGCGCTAGAGCTCCAATCGCTTCTGCGATAGGGGTTTCACCATCATAAAGATCCATGTGATTTGCGCCGTCAACGACATACATGTGTTTATCCGTACTTGCCGCTCGTTCCATTAGGTTATCGCTCATCCATTTGCTGCCAGCCTCGCTACCGACAACGGTCAGCAATGGCTGAGTCAAGAACGCTTCTGCTTTGAAAAACGCATCGTAAGTGATGATTTGATTCAAACTACGTGCAGTTGCAAAGCCCGGCGCTGTGCAATAAGCCGCGCGGTCGGTGTGGTAATACTCCCACGCTTGGCGTAACTCTTCGTTTGGCGCGTCTTCTTCTTTTAACGGCGCCATTGGGATTGTGACAAACTCAGCGCCGCTCGCGTCTGAAGTTCTGGCGAGTGACCCCGCCTCGATGTAAGGGATGGCGTCGCTGTCTTTCACACTGTTATCCCAACCATTACGGAACATTTGACCGATATTAACCATGCTGACGGTACCGACAGCCTTAATTCGGCGGTCATTAATCGCTGCGTTCGCGGTGTAACCGGCACCTGCACAAATCCCCATTGCACCAATGCGTTCGTTATCTACGTAGTCAAGAGTGGTGAGATAATCGATAACGGCACTCACATCTTCGGTACGAATGTGAGGGTTTTCTAATTGGCGAGGCTCACCTGTACTTTCGCCCTGAAACGATGCGTCGA
>NZ_JAWPOX010000412.1:0-760 GCF_033344475.1 Vibrio sp. 1288 | reverse complement strand
ACCTTTACATACCTGACAGTGTACCCGTTCCTAAACCATTCAACCCTGGGTATCCAGAAAATGGTGAATTCTTAGTGATAGAACAACTTCTTCTTGATGCCGGTGTTCTTCCAGAAGGCGAAAATTTAGCGGAAGTCGATGCCAATGGTTACGTACAGCGGATGACAGGAGAGGATGGCTGTGCCACATTCTTCGTTCTCGTTCCAAATGTTCGCGGTGAAGATCCCGCGCCTTATGAAGTGAGCGAAAGCCTTTCTGCTGCATGGAACAATACCAGTGATCACACCATTTCGTTCGACGTAAAATCTGTCATGAAAATGGAAAATGGCGTCCCTCTCATTATCGGTGAAGTTTACAACCGCAGTGACGCACTTAATGGTAATGAAGTGCACTTCAATAACATTTGTGAAATCACTGCAGACTTCGACACCAAAGGTTACTGGCACAACAAAAATGGCTTAAGTGAACTAACTGAAGCCGACAGAGTATATGTGAATGGATTAGCCCCTTACGCCTCTCCAAGTAACTACTTTGGAGCTGGTGACGAGCCATTTGACGGTAAATTTACTGGTGGAGAGCCAGTTGAAGCCGCATTTAGCGGCGATTCTGCTACTTGGATGGCCGGGACTTGGCAATCCGAAGTGTCACAATTCTTGGTCGATAGCAATGGCAACGCGGACCTTAACGAGCATAAAGAGCAGCGAGCTCAGCAACTGCTTGCATTTATCTTTAACACTCGACATCGCCCAACCTCTGAGGG
>NZ_JAWPOX010000411.1:0-760 GCF_033344475.1 Vibrio sp. 1288 | reverse complement strand
ATCTGTCTCGCTATCAACAGTAATGCTTGGCCAAGGTATCCCATTCATCCACATGGGTTCTGAGCTTCTGCGTTCTAAATCGATGCAGCGTGACTCTTACGATTCTGGTGACTGGTTCAACCGCGTCTTCTTCGACGGCAGTGACAACAACTGGAACGTAGGTCTGCCTCGTGAAGACAAAGACGGCGCAAACTGGGAGCTGATCAAGAAGATCGTTTCTGACACGACAGCGAAGCCAGATGCAACCGACATTGAGCTAACCAAACAACAATTCCTAGAACTACTAAAAATCCGTAGTTCAAGTGAACTGTTCCGCTTAGATACCGCTCAAGAAGTCATGAACCGTGTTGACTTCCGCAACGTTGGTAAAGACCAAGTGGAAGACTTGATCGTTATGTCTATCGACGATGGTAAATCAGCAGGTGCCGATTTGGATTCGAAATACGATGCGATCGTTGCTGTGGTGAACTCAACATCAACAGAGAAATCATTTGTCGTGAAAGGCGCGACAGGTTTCGAGCTGCATGAAGTTCAACAAAACTCTGCAGATGACATCGTGAAAGGTGCAAGCTTCACAAATGAAACCTTCACTGTACCAGCACTGACTACTGCGGTATTCGTACAGCCACAAGACGGCGCGCAAGGTGTGGGTCTGCCAGTCAATACGGACAACAAAGACGTATCGAGCATTCCTCCTTTCGGTGAAACCGTGGTTTACGTGAAAGGCACAATGAACAATTGGTCAGACAACAGCGACTGG
>NZ_JAWPOX010000410.1:0-760 GCF_033344475.1 Vibrio sp. 1288 | reverse complement strand
GCGCGATCATAACCTTGCATACGCAGTTTGGTACGCGTGTCCAAACGCGCACCGAAATAAACAATGGTGCGCTTACCAGCGTCCAACATACGTTTCACCGCGTTGTACGAAGCGTCTTCATGATCCAAGCCCACAGCCATATCAATCGGTTGTGGCGGCAATTCCATGGTTTCGACCACCGGAACGCCAGCGTTTTTGATCATCTGCAACGTGCGTGGAGTGTGGTGACTTTCAGTCAAAATCAACCCATCCACTTGGTAGGAAAGCAAAGAGGCGATTTTGCGCTCTTCCTCCAACTCATCGTAGCTAAAGTGTGCCAGTAGTGTTTCGTAGCCGTTAGCCTTAGTGACCGTCTCTATGCCCTGAACAAAGGAAGCAAAAATTTGGTTGGACAGAGAAGGAAGTAAGATGCCGATGGCTTTGCTGGAAGACTTAGACAACATCGCGGGGGCGCGATTTTCGATGTACCCCATCTCCTCGATTGCCGCGGCAATTTTCACGCGGGTCTTCTCAGCCACCGATTCTGGATTGCGCATATAGCGCGAAACCGTCATCTTTGTTACGCCAACTTGGTCTGCGACATCCTGCAATGTCGTTCGTGTTTTTTTATTCTGTTGAGCCATAAATATGTGATTTATCAATAATGTTACATGTAACATTATGACGAATACACAGGATGCCGACAAGCCACCAAAAGCCAAACATAATATCCACAATAAAATCATACACTTATTGTTATAGAGTTGTTTTTAAAGAAACA
>NZ_JAWPOX010000409.1:0-761 GCF_033344475.1 Vibrio sp. 1288 | reverse complement strand
AGGCGAAGCACTATCTGGTGGCGAAAATGTGGAATACCTCGATTACGTCATGGTGAGCAACGAATATGGCGTGAAATCGTTTAACGACAACCGCGTTGATGTTCCACGTTCAACGGCAGAGGGGTTGTGGAAACATTACAACCTGTCGGATCACTTCCCTGTCAGCGCCGTGATCAAGCCATGAAGCTTAGCTTACTAATCACTGTGTCCGCCGTTTTGGCGGGCATAGTTTGGTTTTCAGTCAATGTCGACGAGCGCGATCAATTAACGCAGCTTTCTTCGGAGTTGCAGGATAAATCAATCGCATTGGTTGATAGTGATTCGAGGCCACCCCAGCGCCAAAGCAGTACTCAAAAGTCCAAGTCAAAATCAGACAACATGCCCACAGAGATTCAAGATCTTGCAGAGCGACTAAACCGTTCTAAAGGTCGAGCATTGAAAGCAGAAATCGAGACGTTTTGGCACACCTGTATGTCCGAGCTCAATTGCGAATCCAAACTTAATGAACTAGCTATAGATTTGTCTGCAGAGCGTTTTAATTTGTTAGCGAACTACCATCAACTCGATGGCCTTTGGCAGCAAAGCGTTGGCAATTTGTTGTTTGATGAGCAGCAACCGCTCGCCTCTCGTGTCGCACGATTAAAATCCGAAGCGAGAAAGATTTGGGGAGAGCTCGCCGAGGTGATTTTCGCCGATGAGTTCGCACTTTATGATTTCAGCTTACAAGCCGAGCAACTTGATGCCGTATCGGCTCAAGATTA
>NZ_JAWPOX010000408.1:0-764 GCF_033344475.1 Vibrio sp. 1288 | reverse complement strand
TGTTTGCGTTGGGTTGAAGATCATTAAATGGAAGCTGCCTGGCTTAAATACCACGGTTTCGTGTGCCGCTACACGCACTTCATCGATTTTAATCATCTTCATTACACCGTCTTCGTTCGCGTGAGTGTGGATCTCCACGCGGCCAGCGATTGGGCTTTCTGCTGCGATCAACGCGTCTTCTGTATCCCCATGGTTGGTCAGCTGAAAGAATCCGCCAATAACAGGAGCATTTGGCGGCGCTTCACGACTCCAAGGATGACCGATGTGAATTTTTCCGGCTTCGTAATCGTGAGCAAGGCTCATAGGGCTAGCAATGAGAGCGATAAGTGACAAAGTGGCGATTTTCATTTGTTTAAGCATGTGTATTTTCCTTTTAAATAGAATGACTTCCCGAGCAAATGCTCAATGGGATAATTGTTATTATTGTGAGCCTGAGTTCTTAAAGAACCATTAGGCAGGAAAAACACAAGGAGGGGATTGCTTTGGTGCGATATGCTGGTAAACCAATCTGCCGCATTGAGCAAAATGGTAGGGCGTGAGCGCGTGTTTAACGCGGCGTAACCACTGAATGGTGGCAAGATAAAGCCCAACCGCGACAAGCAAGAAAAATTGCACGGCTTGCAGCAGTGGACATTCAAACTGGAAACCGTCGTGTAGCTTCAAGTTATCAATAAATTCGGAAGAAGGTTGAGCGTTTGCAGCGATGAGTGTATTGATGTCAACCCACTTAAAACCTTCAGCGGTACAGAGCAACACCTTTTCAT
>NZ_JAWPOX010000040.1:0-40384 GCF_033344475.1 Vibrio sp. 1288 | reverse complement strand
TACATGGAAGTTACTGAAGAACTTAATGAAAACAGGATGTTAAGTCTTCAGCAACAATTAAAGGGAACATAGCCAATTAGAAAGCTACTTTTTAGCAAAGTGGATTTACGTTTAGAGTCGAAGTTTCAAAGTTTACCGCAAGATAAAAAGGAAGCATTACTGAGCATTGCGAAAAAGCTTGAACCTTTTGATCTCGTAAGCATGCATGAACGACTTCAGGCAATGTAGACTTATGAAAGAATGTTTTGAGTAGATTCTTAACGCTTGGCTTTTTCATTAAGATTGAGTATTAGGTTCAACGCCTCTAGCTCTTACACAAGATCTAGAGGCATCCATTTTTTATTGACTTAAAAATGCCGCGCTAAGATTTTAACCCTGCAGCGGTCATCATGACGCGAAATAACATAGACACTAACCCTAATGCAGCGACGCTAACGACCCAAATTCCAACCATCCACGCCCATTGGCGGCACCAATTTTTGACTTTCATACTCACTCCTTATCAACTCGTTAATGGTACGCTTCGTCTTCTTTCACTTTTCCAGAGAAGACATAATAACTCCAAAAGGTGTAAGCCAGAATGATCGGGATGATGATCACCGCTCCAACGAGCATAAAGCGCTGACTGCTTGCAGGAGCCGCTGCTTCCCATATTGATATGCTAGGAGGAATGATATTTGGCCAGATACTGATGCCAAGCCCTGCGAACCCGAGAATCACGATCACTAGCGCCATCACGAAAGGGCTGCGCTCTTTACGCTTTTTAACGGAGTCAGCAATCTTCAAACATACCAGTCCAGTAATGACTGGTACGGGCAGTAAGTAGAACAAATTCGGCAGAGAAAACCATCTTTCCGCAATGGTAGGGTAAGCAAGTGGAGTCCAAGCGCTCACAATGACTAATGCGGAGATCATCGCCAGTAGTGTTTTATTAGTGAAGCGGTACATCGTGTTTTGCAGTGCACCTTCCGTCTTCATGATGAGCCATGTGCTACCGAGCAGCGCGTACGTTGCGACTAAACCCAAACCGCAAAAGATGGGAAAAGGGGTAAGCCAGTCTAGTTGGCTACCTACGAAGACGCGGTTTTCCACCGCAAAGCCTTGAATTACCGCGCCAACAACGATGCCTTGGAAAAACGTGGTTAAAATCGATCCGACCATAAAAGAGCGATCCCAGAACTTTAAGTGGCTTTCCAATGCTTTAAAGCGAAACTCAAATGCGACTCCACGAAAGATCAAAGCAATCAACATCAACGTTAAAGGGATGGTTAGCGCTTCAATAATCACCGCGTAAGCCATCGGAAAAGCGCCAAATAGAGATGCGCCTCCAAGCACAATCCAAGTTTCGTTACCGTCCCAAACTGGCGCGACACTGTTGACCATGACGTCTTTTTGTTTTTCATCCTTGATGAAGGGCATCAGTATTCCAATACCCAAATCGAAGCCGTCCATGATGATGTACATCAAAGTGGCAAAAACGATGATCGCGAACCAAATCACGGATAAATCAAAATGCATATTCTCTACCTTAACTTTGTGACAAATTCTAGATGCGACCTGAAACGGTCGTCATGTCGTGCTCATCGTGTTCGATTGCATCGGGGCCTTTCTTGATTTGGTGGATCATGTAGTAATAACCAAAACCAAATACCAAGCTGTATACAACAAGGAAACACAGCAGGCTGATGCTCATTTGTAGGTCTCCGTGTGCAGAAACCGCATCACGCGTTTTTTGTACGCCATACACGACCCAAGGTTGCCGACCAACCTCTGTCGTAAACCAGCCAGCGAGTATTGCGATAAGGCCAGATGGCCCCATAAATAATGAAAATTTGAGGAACCAACGCGAGGTATAAAGCGTGTTCTTTTTTCGTAACCACATGCTGTAGAAGCTTTGAAAAATCATCAGAAGTCCTAGCCCGACCATGATTCGAAATGACCAAAAGACGATAGGTGAGTTCGGTCGTTCCTCTTTCGGGAAGTCTTTCAGCGCCGGGATTGGCTCAGTTAAACTGTGGCGTAGGATCAAACTTCCTAGAACAGGAATTTCTAAGGCATAGTCTGTGCGTTCTTGTTCCATGTTTGGCATGCCGAACAAAATCAATGGGGTTGGTTTGCCATCACTGTTATCCCAATGTCCTTCGATGGCAGCGATTTTGGCGGGCTGGTGTTCCAGAGTGTTTAGCCCATGCACATCGCCAATCACGGCTTGGAGTGGCGCAAGGAACACTAAGATCCCGAGCGACATCGAAAACATGGTTTTTACCGCAGTCGATTGATTGCCTCTCAATAAATGCCAAGCGGCTGACGCGCCTACAAAGAGTGCTGAACTGACAAAAGCTGCGACGCTCATGTGAGCCAAACGATAAGGAAATGAAGGATTGAAAACGATAGCAAACCAGTCGGTTGGCACCACACGTCCGTCGACAATTTCATAGCCTTGTGGCGTTTGCATCCAACTGTTGGAGGCGAGAATCCAGAAGGTCGAAATGATCGTGCCTAACGCCACCATCGAGGTTGCAAAAAAGTGCAGCTTTTCGCCGACGCGACGCCAACCAAACAGCATCACGCCAAGAAATCCGGCTTCGAGAAAGAAAGCCGTTAACACTTCATAAGTCAGTAATGGGCCAGTGATAGAACCAGCGAAGTCGGAGAAACCACTCCAGTTGGTGCCGAATTGATAGGCCATGACAAGGCCAGATACAACGCCCATCCCAAAGTTAACCGCAAAAATTTTCGACCAGAAGTGATAGAGCTTTTGGTAATCGGGATTACGTGTTTTTAGCCATAAGCCTTCCAGCACGGCGAGATAGGTGGCCAAACCTATGGTGATAGCGGGGAAAATAATATGAAAGGATACCGTGAAGGCGAACTGTATCCGTGCAAGCATAAATGCGTCGAGGCCAAACATTAAACTTCCTTTGATCTTTTAAGTTTTATGAGAGAGCTATTTTAAAAGGAGCGGAATGAGGGAAGTAGGTACAGACAGTGACTATAAACCTATAACAGATTAAATATTGAAGTGTTATTATTTTGAATTCAGCTTTATGGAGGGGGATTTGCGTTTGGCGAAGTATCAAGAGTTAGTGGAACAGCTTAAAAGGCAGATAAAATCGGGGATATGGCATCCGGGTGACAAGCTGACTTCTCTGCGTCGCCAATCTGAACACTCGGGTTTAAGCTTGATGACGGTGTTGCATGCCTATCAAATTCTGGAATCTCAAGGCTGGGTCACCTCACAGCCGCGCTCTGGTTATCGAGTCGCTCCCAATATTAAGAGTTCAAATGAACCCCAAGCGCCAGCCGCGGTTTCGTGGACAGAACAGGTAGACATCAATGAATTTATCTTTGATGTGCTGCAAGCGAGTAAAAATCCATCCATGATCAATTTTGGCTTTGCCTATCCAGATCCAAGTTTGTACCCACGCTATCACGTGAATCGGGCGATGAGCGCAGCCGCTCGCAATATGCCGATTTCTACCGCCTTTGATAACTTACCGCCGGGAAACGAACAATTACGCACCATCATCGCGAAGCGTTATGCTGCGAAAGGCATTGAAATTTCACCCGATGAAATTGTTATTACGGCAGGCGCGCTGGAGGCGTTAACGCTCAGTTTGCAAGCCTGCACAAGACCGGGAGATTGGGTGGTTGTGGAGTCGCCTGCATTCTACGGTGCATTGCAATCCTTAGAGCGGTTAGGTTTGAAAGCGCTCTCAGTAAGAACAGACCCAGTCACGGGCATTGACCTAGACTCATTGGAACGAGCGCTGCAAACACACGATGTGAAAGCATGTTGGCTGATGTCGAACTTCCAAAATCCTCTGGGTTTTACGCTCACCAACGAGAAAAAACAAAAGCTGATTGAGCTGACACAGCGATATAACGTACCAGTGATTGAAGATGATGTGTACAGCGAACTGCATGCAGGGAATGACTCGGTCTACCCACTAAGAATGTTTGATGACACGGGCAATGCCATGTTGTGCTCCTCGTTTTCAAAATCATTAATCGCAGGGCTACGTATTGGTTGGGTTGCGGCGGGAAAGCGGGCGCTAGAGGTACAAAAGTTACAGCTAATGAGTACATTAGCGACGAGTGCACCAGTGCAAATGACATTGGTGCATTATTTAACAAGCCGCAATTATGAATCGCATTTGAAGCAGTTACGGAAAAAGCTGTTTGAACGTAAAAGTAAGATGACGGATCTGCTTAGTGAGCTGTTACCTGAAGCAGTCAAAGTGTTAAGCCAAAGCGGCGGGTACTTTATTTGGTTAGAGCTTCCCAAGCATATCGACGCCTTGCAGATATATCGAGAAGCGCTAAAAGATAATATCAGCATCGCACCGGGAAAGATGTTCAGCCTGACAGAACAATACGATCACTGTATTCGTCTTAACGCTTCTTTTGAGCTCAATGACAAATACGTCCATGCTCTCAATCTGCTTGCCAACATTATTCGCTGTCATTTGGCGAAATAGCGACTTTCTTCAGTTTTTTGGTTTAATAGAGCGCGCGGGATTTCCAGCAACTCGATCGCCCGGCGCAACGTCTTTGGTTATGACAGAGCCAGCGCCGACGACGGCCTCATCGCCAATGGTCACGCCTGGCAGTATGATAGCGCCCCCACCAATCCAAACGTTATTGCCGATTTTTACCGGTTTGGCGATCTCATCTCCGGCTAAGCGTCTTTGTGTATCGAGTGAATGAGCGGCTGTGTAAATTTGCACTCTAGGCCCAATCATGACGTCCGCGCCAATCTTAACCTGCCCATTGTCCAGAATAATGGCATCCCAGTTGATGTAGGAGTTTTCCCCGATGGACAAGTGACAACCGTAGGTAAGTTGAAGCGGTGGCTCTATACAGGCGCTGTTTTCTAATTGGACGCCCATTTCCGCCAATAGTTGTCTACGGATACTTGGGTTTGGCTCGTGGTTAAATTGGAAGACAAGCTGCGCGGTTTTGGCGCGCATCAGCTTTAGTTCTTCATCCAGACAATTATAGGTTTCTCCAGAGCGCATCCGAGTCAGTTCTGACATAACAATCATTCCATCAATGTTGTTTGCAATAAGGTGCATAATAATAAATGAAGGTGATTCGAAGTGAAAATTTGATGCTTAAAAATCAGAAAGTTATCACTGATTTGCCTTGCGTATTCAGTCGGTTGATTGGCTCGTTGAGTACACAAAGACGTACTCCTTAAATGGCTTAATCGTGTTGAAGCCAAAGCGGGAAACCACTCGAAGCGTTTTACGTAGATTACAATATAGTTAATAAGTAGAACTTAATTGAGTCGCTTGCGCTATCGATTGACCTAAAAATTTAAGACTTATGCGCTCTGGCTTGCTGGCAACGATGAATCAAGAGTGAGCACTTTATGTTCGAACGGGTCATTTCATTTTTAGAAACAACGCTGTTTACCTTTAACGAACAACCTATCACGTTGTGGGCGATATTGATGGTGCCGACATGGGTCATTGTCGCTTTATGGTTATCGAAAATTTTGATCAAAACCGTTACGTCAAGAATGTCTTCATCGGGGAAAGACCCAAACGTGATTCATTTGGTTAAACGGATATTATTTGTCATCGCTCTCGCCATTATTTTTATGACCACACTTTCGATGATAAATGTGCCAATTACCGCGTTTGCCTTTCTGTCTGGTGCCATCGCTATCGGCTTCGGTTTTGGTGCGCAAAACATCATTAACAACTTCATAAGTGGCTGGATTTTGATTGGTGAAAAGCCAATCCGAATTGGGGACTTTTTAGAGGTTGAGGGCGCCAAAGGCACTGTCGAGCAAATAAATACACGCTCAACGAGAATCAGACGAACCGATGGTGTTCATATGCTCATACCCAACAGTCAGTTGATTGAGAACGTGGTGATCAACTGGACGTTATGCGACAGATTAGTTCGTGGCTCTGTCGTCGTCGGTGTCGCGTATGGGAGCGATGTCAAACAGGTTGCTGCCTTAATGGCGGAAGTGACTTCGCAGCAAGCGCAAGTTCTGAGTTCGCCAGCGCCAGATGTGTTTTTTCAAGACTTTGGTGACAATGCTTTGATCTTCGAATCTTATTTTTGGATTAACTCAACGGTTGAGGGCGGTATTCGCTCGGTCGCAAGTGCCATGCGTTTTGAAATCTACGAAGCTTTCGAAAAGCACGGCATTGAAATCGCGTTTCCACAACGAGATGTGCACATTGATGGGCAAATCAAGTTGTCTAGGGAGAGAAACGGATAGGGCGATAAGCGGTATTGGTGTTCTTATCTTGGTGTCGAGCAACCAAAGCGAGGCGGTCACAACACGGATTCACCTCGTTAGAAACCAGTTTGAAGGCGTTATTGGTTGTCCCACATGACTTCGCATTCTTCTTTGATTGCTGATTTTAGCAACTCAATCAGTGGAAACGCTCTGCGTCCTAGGCTTACCGCGGGCTCTGCTTGTTCTTCCTCTTCGTCTACATCAGTATGGAGATTTTCTTCAGCTGCATTTTTCGCAGATAGAGCAGAAGTTAATCTTGATAACGCGTCAGGAACATCTTGAGCGGAAATTGATCCCGGCACCGTGCCGCTGTGACCCATCATTTTGAGCATATCTAATGCAATATCACCAAACATTGTGACGTTTGAGTGGCTTCGACAACGAAATGTTATGAGCATTTACCTGATCCTGTTTTATACGTTCGCTTTGAAACTAAATTGTAGCTGAAATCAGGCACTAATTAATGTGATGAAGACCGTTGAGCGTTAAGGTTTTTATGAGTAACAATAAAAAACGGGCACGTACGTCTGCATGCCCGTTGAAATATATTACCTGATTGGTTGTTGATGATTTACAAGCTATACGGATCGCCTAGAGCCAATGCGACCCTAGAAGCAGGAGACTTTCCTAACGCACGGCAAATTTGCCAACCCGCTTCATTGATGACGCTAAGGTCAACGCCTGTTTCAATCCCAAGTTGCTCACACAGATAAAGTACATCTTCCGTTGCAACATTACCACTGGCTCCTTTCGCGTAAGGGCAGCCGCCGAGCCCCGCTACTGCGCTATCAATGGTGTTGATGCCCATTAACAAGGCTTGATAGATATTGGCTAATGCTTGCCCATAAGTGTCATGAAAATGTACTGCGAGCGCGTCTTTTGGCAGTAGCGTTAACAACGAATCCAGCATGGCGATAACGCGATTAGGCGTTGCTTTACCGACAGTATCACCGAGCGAAATCTCATAACATCCCATATCAAACAACGTATTGGCGACCTTGGTAGTTTGCTCTGGCTTGATTACTCCCTCATATGGGCACACCATGGTACAAGACAAGTACCCGCGTACAGGAATGTTATGCTGGTTCGCCAATTCGATAACGGGCTCAAATCGAGCGAGACTTTCGGTAATGCTGCAGTTGATGTTCTTCTGGCTGAACGTTTCTGAAGCGGAGCCAAACACCGCAATTCGCTTTACACCGCTTTCCAGCGCACGTTCTAACCCTGCGAGATTTGGTGTGAGCGCGCTATAAACCACTTCAGGCTTTTTTGAGATACCAGCAAACACCTGATCGGAATCGGCCATTTGAGGCACCCACCTTGGAGAGACGAAAGATCCCGCCTCAATATGCTTTAAGCCACTGCTGCTTAGTTGGTTAATCAAACGGATTTTATCAACCAGCGTCACTGCCGTTTCATTTTGCAGACCATCACGAGCGCCGACTTCGACGATATTAACCTTCGCTGGTAGCATATTCGCGCTCCTTATCTTCACTGACGTTATCCGATATCAAAGACAAATTCAGCAGTATGGAACCGTGCTGTACTTGGTCCCCGTGCTGATAAAACAATTCGTCGACTGTTGCTGCGACCGGAGCCGTGATGGTGTATTCCATTTTCATTGCTTCGAGTACCAAAAGCGGATCGCCCGCCGCCACTTCGTCACCTTTAGCCACCATAACTGCTGAAATTATGCCGTTGAGTGGTGCGGTTGGACTGAGTTCATCATCTACATCTTTTGCAGAGTCAAAGTTAGGTTGATGAGCGAACGTGCGCTGCTGACCAAGATAAAATAGTGTTGTTCTTTGTTCATCGCTAAGTGCATTAAAGGTGTAACGCACATTATCAATATCGACGATAAACTGGTTGTCACTTTCAAGCAGGATAACCTGATGCAGCTCCTCACCACATCGGACAGTGAAGTGAGATCCTGTATCTTGCGATGATTGTTGCAAACGTGCCTGATGGTTGGCTTTGGCATCCGTGAAGTTAAATCGGTAAACGTTGTCAACTGACAGTCTAAAACCTCGTTTGGTTGGCGCGGGTAACGTTGAGCTGTCTGATTTTGAAATGAGATCATTCCAGCGAGCAACCGCCGCCAATGTAAGCCAGATTGAATCCGACACGTCTTGCTGCTCATTTATGCCTTGTTGATGTGTGACGAGGAAACCTGTATCGAGCTCAATCTCGGCAAAGGCTGGCTGCGAAACAATGCTGTGCAGGTAACCAATGTTTGTCGTTACGCCACGTACGTGATATTGAGTTAACGCCTGCTTAAGCTGCTTTAGCGCGATATCACGAGTTTGCCCCCAGACGATCAGTTTGCTGATCATTGGATCGTAATATTCGCTGATGCTATCGCCTTGGGTAACACCACTATCAACGCGTACGCACGCTAGGCGCACACTACTGTCTGATACGGGTTCTTTTAAGTAATCAATGCGGCCAGTCGACGGCATAAAGTCATTGTCTGTATCTTCTGCGTAAATTCGCAGCTCAATTGAATGACCGTTGTGGGTGATTTCAGATTGCGAAATAGGTAAATGCTCGCCAGCTGCGACTTTTAATTGCCACTCCACCAAATCAACACCGGTGATCAATTCAGTAACAGGGTGTTCAACTTGCAGACGGGTATTCATCTCCATGAAGTAAAACTCACCGCGGCTATCGAGCAAGAACTCCACCGTGCCAGCGCCAACATAGTCGATCGCTTGAGCGGCCTGAACCGCAGCTTCACCCATTTGTTTACGCAGTTCATCACTAAGACCGGGAGCTGGTGCTTCTTCGACTACTTTTTGGTGACGGCGTTGAATGGAGCAATCGCGATCAGAAAGATAGACACAGTTGCCATGTTGGTCAGCAAATACCTGAACTTCAACGTGGCGAGGCTGCAATATACATTTTTCGATTAGAAGCTGCTTATCGCCAAAGCTTGAAAGTGCTTCACGCTGCGCACCGTCGATGGCCAGAGGCATTTCGGCTGCGCTATTGACCACTCGCATGCCTTTACCGCCGCCCCCTTGGGTTGCTTTAAGCATCACTGGGTAACCGATTTTTTCCGCTTCTGCTAATAAATGCTCTATGCTGTTGTCTGTGCCGTGATAGCCCGGAACCAATGGTACGTTCGCCTCTGACATGATGGCTTTGGCTTGCGACTTCGAACCCATTGCTTCAATTGCGCTGGTGGAAGGGCCAATAAAAACAATGCCATTTTCGCTGCACGCTTTCGCCAGTTTCGGGTTCTCGGAAAGAAAACCATACCCAGGGTGGATAGCATCGGCTTGCCATTTTTTCGCAGCGCCGATAATCGCATCGATATCGAGATACGATTCACTCGCCGGAGCGGGGCCAATGAATTCAGCGAAATCCGCTTGTTTAACATGTAAGCTGCTGCGATCCGCTTCGGAATAGACGGCAACCGTCTCTATAGCCATGCTTTTTGCGGTTTTAATGATTCGGCAGGCAATTTCACCGCGGTTTGCGATCAGTATTCTTTTAAACATGATTCCTCCAATTGGCGGCGCGCTTTTCAAAAAATGCACTCAGTCCTTCTTGTCCTTCTGCGGACACGCGGGCGGTTGCAATAGCTTGGCTGGTGTATTCAATTAATGAATGCTCGATAGGTTGATTGTCACAACGTAAGCAGAGCGTTTTTGCTGCCTGCATGGCTTGTGGACCGTTGTTAAGCAGGTGATCAATGGTGCGATTGACGGCTTCACGTGGTTGAGCGTCTATCTGATGAAGAATACTCATCGATAGTGCGGTTTCGGCATCAATCAGTTCCGCGGTTAAAAAGTAGCGTCGGCTTTGTCGTTGTCCAATCGCTCGGATTACGTAAGGTCCGATGGTGGCGGGTAACAAACCGAGCTTCACTTCACTCAAACAGAAGCGGCTTTCAGGTGTACCAATAGCGATATCGCAGCAGCAGATAAGCCCAAGTGCGCCGCCAAATGCAGCGCCATGCACCATAGCAATGGTTGGTTTGCTAAAGGTATCCAGCGTATGCAAAAGTTTTGCTAGTTGCTGTGCATCTTGCAGGTTTTCACTTTCGGTTTTGGCGGCCATTGACTGCATCCAGCCAAGATCTGCTCCCGCAGAAAAGTGTTTTCCCTGTGCAGTTAACACCAGTGCACGGAGAGAATCGTCCTTTTCGAGCTGTTCTAGTGTCTCAATTAGTGAGGCAATCAATGCGTCATTAAACGCGTTGTGTTTTTCTGGCCGATTCAGGCTCAACCAGGCAACGCCATTGCTGTCTTTTTCAAGCAGTAGTCCGGTCATGTGACTTCCTTTGTCTGACATTTCAGTCTGTATTTCAATGCTCGCTAACCATTACTTGTTAAACATCGGTATTCGCGAGGAGTTAAGGTTTGCCTTGCATCCGACTACATACGGAAGATGCCAAATTTGCTGTCTGGTATCGGCGCATTAAGCGCAGCAGACAGAGCAATGCCGACAACATCACGGGTTTTCGCAGGGTCAATAATGCCGTCGTCCCACAAACGAGCACTGGCGTAGTATGCATGGCTTTGAGTCTGATATTGCACCGCAATTGGACGTTTGAACGCTTCTTCTTCCTCCGCGCTCCAGCTTTCACCTTTGCGAGTTTTGATATCGCGGGTCACTTGCGCCATCACGCCAGCCGCTTGCTCTCCACCCATGACGGAGATGCGCGCGTTTGGCCACATCCACATCATGGTTGGATCATAAGCGCGGCCACACATGCCGTAGTTCCCAGCGCCATACGAGCCACCAATCACT
This sequence comes from Vibrio sp. 1288, assembly GCF_033344475.1. NCBI lineage: Bacteria > Pseudomonadati > Pseudomonadota > Gammaproteobacteria > Vibrionales > Vibrionaceae > Vibrio > Vibrio sp. 1288. The sequence goes on along the minus strand of NZ_JAWPOX010000040.1, from coordinate 29,361 downwards.
ACGGTAAACTTCGGCACGTCTGCACACGCAACAGCAGTTACCATTTTCGCACCATGTTTGGCGATGCCTTCGGCTTCGTACTTCTGACCGACCATAAAGCCCGTGATGTTCTGCAAGAAAAGCAGAGGAATTTTGCGTTGTGCGCACAGCTCAATAAAATGCGCGCCTTTTTGTGCTGATTCCGAAAATAGAATGCCGTTGTTAGCGACAATGCCAATCGGCATACCGTGAATATGGGCAAAGCCACAGACCAAGGTTTCGCCGAACAAGGCTTTAAATTCATCGAACTGGGAATCATCAACAATTCGGGCAATGACCTCTTTAACATCAAACGGCTTTTTGAGATCGGTTCCGACGATGCCGTACAGCTCTTGGGCAGGAAAACGTGGTTCCTGTGGTGCTTTTTGCTTGAGTTGAACGGGTTTCAAGTGGTTAATTTGAGAAACGGCTTGTCTTGCCAACTCTAACGCGTGGTGATCATTTTCTGCGTAATAGTCCGCCACACCAGAGGTGCGACAATGAACGTCTGCGCCACCAAGATCTTCCGCGCTGACTTCTTCACCTGTCGCTGCTTTTACAAGAGGTGGACCTGCCAAAAAAATCGTGCCTTGTTCTTTGACTATGATGGATACGTCGCACATGGCAGGGACATAAGCGCCGCCAGCGGTACATAGCCCCATGACCACCGCAATTTGTGGAATGCCTTTGGCCGACATACGGGCTTGGTTGTAGAAAATACGGCCAAAATGGTCTTTATCTGGGAAGACTTCATCTTGGCGGGGGAGGTTAGCACCGCCAGAGTCGACTAAGTAAACACACGGCAGTTGGCATTTTTCTGCAATTTCTTGTGCTCTTAAGTGCTTTTTCACGGTGAGTGGGTAGTAACTGCCGCCTTTTACCGTCACGTCGTTCGCGACGATCATGCACTCAGTGCCGTCAATCACACCCACACCTGCAACCACCCCAGCACATGGAACGTAATCTGGATACACATCCCAGCCAGCAAATTGACCAATTTCTAGAAAGGACGAACCAGGGTCGAGTAGGGCAAGAATGCGCTCACGTACCGGAAGTTTGCCTTTCTTCTGCTGATGCTCGCGGGCTTTCTCGCCGCCACCATCTTCGATTTGCACAGTCACGGTATAGAGTTGATCCACGAGCGACGCCATAGAGCGGTAGTTTTCCTGATACTGCTCTGAATGGGTATTAATATTGGTCGTCAAACAAGCCATAAATAGCCGATCTCCATTCGGTAGACGGGTGACACCACCCGCCTTTATCTATGTTGAATAAGATTTAGGTTGAATAAGGAATTTATTTAGATTCAGAACGCCTAGGTATGTTGATTAGGCGCTTTCGTTAAACAATTCGCGACCAATAAGCATGCGGCGAATTTCTGAAGTGCCCGCACCGATTTCATACAGCTTGGCATCTCGCAACAAACGGCCCGTATCAAACTCGTTGATGTAGCCGTTACCGCCAAGTAGTTGAATCGCATCCAGTGCCATCTTGGTTGCCAGCTCTGCGCTGTAGAGGATCGCGCCAGCAGAATCTTTACGTGTGGTTTCACCGCGATCACAAGCGGCAGCGACGGCGTAAACATACGCTTTAGCGGCATTCATTTGTGTGTACATATCCGCGATTTTTGCTTGAACTAGCTGGAATTCACCGATGGATTTACCGAACTGTTTACGGTCGTGAATGTAAGGCACAACGATATCCATACACGCCTGCATGATGCCAAGTGGGCCGCCTGCAAGCACCACACGTTCGTAGTCGAGGCCGCTCATCAATACTTTCACGCCTTGGTTTTCTTCGCCGAGAATATTTTCCGCAGGGACTTCGCAGTTTTGGAAGACCAGCTCACACGTATTCGAGCCGCGCATACCCAACTTGTCGAGTTTTTGTGCTTGAGTAAATCCAGGGAATCCGCGTTCCACAATAAATGCCGTGATGCCTTTGGAGTGCTGGCTTGGGTCGGTTTTTGCGTAGACAACATAGGTGTGTGCATCAGGGCCGTTGGTGATCCACATTTTGTTGCCATTTAATAGGAAAATATCGCCTTTACGTTCGGCTTTAAGCTGCATAGAGACCACATCAGAGCCGGCGCCGGGTTCACTCATAGCAAGGGCGCCGATATGTTCACCGGAGATGAGCTTAGGTAGGTATTTCTCTTTTTGCGCTTGTGTGCCGTTACGGTGGATTTGGTTGACGCAAAGGTTGGAGTGAGCGCCGTAACTTAACGCAACCGAAGCGGATGCTCGGCTGATTTCTTCCATAGCGATAACGTGGGCGAGATAGCCCATGCCTGCACCACCAAACTCTTCGCTGGTGGTCACACCTAAAAGACCCATGTCACCTAATTTGGACCAAAGATGGTTTGGAAAGTCGTTAGTTTGGTCGATAGATTGCGCTAGCGGCGCAACTTCTCTTGCAGCAAAACTATTGATTTGCTCGCGAAGCAAATCGGTATTTTCGTCATAAACAAAGTTCAGGGAAGAGTAGGTAGATTTCATTGCGTGTCCTTGCCTTTACGTCACCTACATCCCAGAGTTGAGGTGTTAGGTGACTTTTTCGCCTTTCATGGATCTCAGTGTGTTTTGGCATCGCAACTGCGCAGCATTTAACTCCATCATTACCGCTTGAATGTCGTTTGCTTGCTGTTGCAATGCTGCCTTCTTCTCTTCGATCAACCGAATCATATAGTTCAACTGCTCAGTACTTTGATCGGTATCGTAGAGTTCAAATAACTCTTTGATATCTGCAAGAGAAAAGCCCAATCGCTTACCTCGCAAAATCAGTTTTAGTCGAATTCGATCACGACCATTGTAGATTCGAGTGTTGCCTTTACGTTCTGGAGTTAGGAGACCTAAATCTTCGTAGAAGCGAATGCTTCGAGTAGTAATGTCGAACTCTTTCGCGAGCTCGCTGATCTTAAATGTGTTCATTCCTTAACCTTACGACTTTCGTATAACATTTACATGAATATACAATTCGTTAACGTTAAAGTAAACAAACAACATCCACTCTTGAGCCTTGATATCACTCGCATTTACTCGAAATCAAAGAATCACTCGAACAAACAATAACCTCAAACTTGACGTTAACGTAAATGTTAGTATAGTTATGACGTAAACGTCAACAAAAGGTTAATGGAATGAAAAATGAAACATGGATTGTTGCCGCTAAGCGAACGCCTATCGGCTCTTTTCAAGGTGCATTAGCTTCAACAGATGTCACGGAACTCGGTGCGAGAGCCATTCAAGGGGCGCTAGCCGAAAGCCAACTCGATGTGCACAAAATAGACGAAGTGTTGATGGGGTGCGTTTTACCCGCCGGTGTGGGGCAAGCGCCTGCAAGACAAGCAAGTCTTAAAGCTGAAATGCCACAATCGATTGGTTGTACGACACTGAACAAAGTTTGTGGATCGGGTATGAAAACCGTCATGCTGGCATATGACCTTATTCAATCTGGCAATGCGCATGCTGTCATCGCTGGTGGCATGGAAAACATGTCGTCTTCTCCTTATCTATTAAAGAAAGCGCGTGATGGTTTCCGTTTAGGTCACGAGCAAGTGCTTGATCACATGTTTTATGACGGTTTGCAGGATGCCTACCAAGGCGAGCTGATGGGTGTCTTTGCAGAACAGACGGCGCAAAAGTATCAGTTCAGCCGTGAAAGTATGGATGCCTGGGCGCAACAGTCGTTGACTCGTGCGCAGCAAGCAATCGAACAAGGTTTGTTCAAAGAAGAGATCGTGCCTTTTAACGTAAAAAGTCGACGCGGTGAAACCTTGGTTGTAGATGATGAGCAACCGAGCAAACTCGACGTCACTAAAATTCCTACCTTACGCCCTGCGTTTGCCAAAGATGGCGGCGTAACCGCAGCAAACTCTAGTTCCATTTCGGATGGTGCGTCGGCAATGATCTTAGTCGATAGTGAGTTTGGTCGTCAGGAAAACCTTCAGCCCCTAGCCAAAATTGTCGCGTACAGCACGCATGCAAGACAGCCTGATGAGTTCACCATCGCACCAGTCTTCGCGATTGAATCGCTGCTGGAAAAAACGGGCTGGGACAAATCAGACGTGGACCTTTGGGAAATCAATGAAGCTTTTGCTGTCGTGACTCAATACGCGGTAAAAGCACTCGAACTGGACGAGAGCAAAGTGAACCCTCGCGGAGGGGCTTGTGCGCTGGGGCATCCAATAGGCGCAAGTGGCAATCGAATCCTTGTCACTTTGATTCATGCGCTAAAACAAACTGGTGGTAAGCGTGGCGTTGCATCGCTTTGTATTGGCGGCGGCGAAGCTACCGCTATCGCGATTGAAATCTGCTAAATCACTCTCAACAAAGTTTCACTTACATAACAGTAGTCAGTAACAAGCTGAAAAATACAAGGATGTCATCATGACAGAACAAGTAAAGCAGTATATCGGTGGTGAATTTGCCATCTCCGATTCAAAACAATGGCTAGATGTAACCAACCCGGCAACCAACGAAGTGATTGCACAAGTACCTTGTGCCACGGAATCGGAAATGAATGCGGCGATTGCCAGCGCAACAGAAACGTTCAAACGCTGGAAAGAAGTTGCAGCGCCGGAGCGTGCTAGATTGATGCTGCGTTACCAACATTTGCTAAAAGAGCAACACGATGAGTTGGCGATACTGCTTTCAAGTGAGACAGGCAAAACCCTCGCGGATGCAAAGGGTGACATTTGGCGTGGGATTGAAGTCGTAGAACAAGCGGCGAACATTTGTAGCTCAATGATGGGCGAAACGGTTGAGAATGTCGCAACCAATATTGATGGTTACTCTTACATTCAACCGCTCGGTGTTTGTGCTGGCATCACACCGTTTAACTTCCCTGCGATGATCCCATTGTGGATGTTCCCGATGGCGATCGCTTGTGGCAACACCTTTATTTTGAAGCCGTCAGAGCAAGTGCCACTAACGGCAATGAAACTGGCGGAGCTGTTTGAACAAGCTGGCGCACCAAAAGGCGTATTGCAAGTTGTTCACGGGACCAAAGAGCAAGTCGACCGCATTCTGACTGATCCAGTTGTTCGTGCGATCTCTTTTGTTGGCTCTGTGCCCGTTGGTGAGTACATCTACAAAACAGGTACAGACAACCTGAAACGCGTGCAGTCATTTGCAGGTGCTAAGAACCACATGGTCATCATGCCGGATGCAAACAAACAGCAAGTCATCAATAACCTAGTTGGCGCGTCAGTTGGTGCTGCAGGCCAACGCTGTATGGCTATTTCGGTTGCCGTATTTGTCGGCGAAACCAAAGAATGGATTCCAGAGCTTAAAGAGGCGTTAGCTCAGGTTCAGCCTGGCGCGTGGGATGATGAAACCGCCGGTTATGGTCCACTGATTAGCCCTCAAGCGAAGCAGCGAGTGGTGAATCTGATTAATGAAGGCAAAGCGTCAGGCGCGAATTGTGTTCTGGACGGGACAGACTGCCAAGTACCTGGCTTCCCGAACGGTAACTGGCTGGGGCCAACACTGTTTACCAACGTGACCACAGACATGTCGATTTATCAGGAAGAAATTTTCGGGCCTGTGCTGTTAACTATGGAAGTGGATGACCTAGATGAAGCGATTGAACTGATCAATGCAAACCGCTTTGGTAATGGTACGTCTATTTTCACGGCGAACGGCGCTGCCGCGAGAAAGTATCAACACAATATCGAAGTAGGTAACGTAGGCATCAACGTGCCGATTCCAGTGCCATTGCCATTTTTCTCATTTACTGGGTGGAAAGGCAGCTTCTACGGCGACCTGCATGCTTACGGTAAACAAGCGGTTCGCTTCTACACCGAGACGAAAACTGTCACCGCGCGTTGGTTTGAAGATGACATTCCAAGCGGTCCAAACATGACCATTCAACTTAGCTAATTACTGGATTAGCGACACCTCTAGCCAAGCGCCACCGTTTAAGTGGGCTTGGCTCGGATACAAATGCAACGAATTAGACCTTAGGACTTCAAGATGGATTTTGAATTAAACGAAGATCAACTCGCGTTTGCCGAAGTAGCAAAGCAGTTTGCAGACCAAATGTTAGCGCCTCATGCGGCCGAGTGGGATGAAAACCATCATTTCCCTAAAGACGTACTGCGTCAAGCAGGTGAACTTGGTTTTCTGAGCATCTATACGCCGCCAGAGCATGGTGGCTTGGGGTTATCTCGTTTGGATGCGGCGATCATTTTCGAGCAGTTGGCTATGGGTTGTACCGCGACTACTGCGTTTATGACCATTCACAACATGGCGACGTGGATGATAACCAGCTTTGCCAAAGCCGAAGTGGCGCAGCAATTTAGCGCGGATCTAATTTCGGGTGAAAAGCTCGCTTCCTACTGTTTAACCGAACCTAATGCCGGCTCTGACGCCGCTTCTCTAACGACTAGCGCAGTGCGTGATGGCGATGAGTTTGTCCTCAATGGAGCAAAAGTGTTTATCTCGGGTGCGGGTGATACAGATGTTCTCGTCGTGATGGCGCGTTCCTGTGGTGAAGGAGCGAGTGGCGTTTCTGCATTCGTTGTTCCTGCTGATTGCGAAGGCATTAGCTACGGTAAAAAAGAAGCCAAAATGGGTTGGAACTGCCAGCCAACTCGCATGATTACCTTCGAAAATGTTCGTATTCCGGCTGACTATCTGTTGGGTGAAGAGGGAGAAGGCTTTAAGTTCGCCATGCTTGGTCTGGATGGCGGCCGAATCAATATCGCCACTTGTTCCGTCGGTACTGCGCAACAAGCTCTGAACGAAGCCAAACAATACATGACCGAACGCAAACAGTTCGGCCGTTCACTGGCGCAATTTCAAGCGTTGCAGTTCAAGCTTGCTGATATGGCGACTGAGCTGGTCGCTGCGCGTCAAATGGTGCGACTCGCTGCCGCTAAACTCGATGCCCAGCACGTAGAAAAAAGTGCGTACTGTGCCATGGCAAAACGCTTTGCTACTGATGTGGGCTTTAAAGTCTGCGATCAGGCGCTGCAAATTCACGGTGGCTATGGCTACATCAAAGAATATCCAGTCGAGCGCCATTTCCGAGACGTTCGTGTTCACCAAATCCTTGAAGGTACCAACGAAATCATGCGTCTGATCGTCGCAAGACGATTACTAACGGAAGGCGTTGAGCTGCTTTAGTCAGCGAGACACAGCCTTACCTAAAGAAATTAAAAAGGACTGAAAGATTATGACGGCACAAATCAAATTAGAGCGCGAAGCGCATATTGCCAAGCTCACGATTAGTAATCCGCCAGCGAACACTTGGACGCTTGAGTCTTTGAATCAGCTAAAAGAGTTGGCGATTGAACTTAGCAATGATTGCTCTATTTATGCGTTGGTTTTAACAGGCGAAGGCGAGAAGTTCTTCTCTGCTGGAGCAGATCTTAATAACTTTGCATCGGGTGATAAATCACAAGCAGCGGACATGGCGTTCGCATTTGGTGAAGCGTTTGAAGCGCTTTCTGCATTCGATGGGGTTTCTATCGCAGCGATTAATGGCTATGCGATGGGCGGCGGTCTGGAAGTGGCGATGGCGTGTGACATTCGTATCGCAGAAGAACAAGTACAAATGGCACTTCCTGAAGCATCGGTAGGTTTGTTGCCGTGTGCGGGAGGGACGCAAAACCTGACCGCGTTGGTAGGTGAAGGTTGGGCGAAGCGTATGATCCTGTGTGGCGAGCGTGTGACGGCCGAGCGAGCGGAAAAAATTGGTTTAGTCGAAGAGGTGGTGGCGAAAGGTCAAGCACTCGAAGCGGCTATGGAGCTAGCACAGCGTGTTGCGGGCCAATCACCGAAATCCATTTCTGCGTGCAAAACGCTCATTCAAGGTCGACGCAGCCAAACTCACGCGGCTGGATTGGTTTTAGAGCGTGAACTGTTTTTACAGCTGTTCAATACACAAGATCAGACTGAGGGTGTGAATGCGTTTTTGCAAAAGCGCAAGCCACAATGGACAAACAGCTAGCGGAGGCCAAATGACAGGTACAGTAAATGTTTCAAAGCTTAAGTGCGCTGATGGCTCTGTTATTGGTGTGCTGGAGCTTGATAATCCAGCTGCTCTCAACGCGTTGAGTTACGTGATGATTGAGAAGTTGTACAAACAGCTTAATGAATGGCAAACGGACGACAGCGTCGTCGCGGTATTCTTGCATGCTCAAGGTGAAAAAGCGTTTTGTGCTGGCGGAGATATTCAAGCGATCTATCGCGCACTTGAAAACAAAGAGCAAGATTTTGATTCTGCGTTTTCAGCGATGGAAACCTTCTTTGACCTCGAATATCGTTGTGACCATCTTATTCATACTTATCCAAAACCGATCATCGCGTGGGGACATGGTTATTTGATGGGCGGGGGAGTTGGCCTGTTTATGGGTGCCAGCCATCGCGTAGCAGAAACCACCACACGCTTTGCAATGCCAGAGATTAAAATTGGCCTTTACCCAGATGTAGGCGCGACGTACTTCCTGAACCAGTTGCCAAAACATTTGGCACTGTTCTTAAGTTTGACGGCTTGCCAAATTAACGCAACAGATATGAAAGCGTTGGGGTTAAGCCAATGGATTGCACAGCCAGAAAACAAGCAAGTGCTGCTGGATCTGCTTGCATCGGTAAGTTGGAAAGGTGAAGCGAACATCAACGAAAAAATCGCCACTACGCTGCGTTCGGTACACGTGGACGAGCCAACCGAAGGGATGTTGATGCCCTATGCGGAATTGATTGAGCAGTTATGTTCGGGTGACTTAGCGTCAATTGTTGATGCAATCAGCCGTGCTAACGTTGATAACAAGTGGTTCGTCAATGCGCAGAAGTCACTGAACTATGGCAGTCCGCTGTCGCTCAGTATCACTTATCAGCAGTTAACGCAGTATCAAAACCTCTCTTTGAAAGCGTGTTTTGATATGGAATTTAACCTAACACTACGTTGTGGCTTAGAAGGTGATTTTAGAGAAGGGGTTCGTGCGCTGATTATTGATAAAACCAATCAACCGACTTGGCAACATCGCACGGTTTCTGACGTAACGCCACAAGTTTTGGAGCGCTTCTTCTCGCCAATTGACTCAGCAGAATACCCACTGACCGCATCGTCGGTCGCTATAGCGGCACTTTAGTACAAGGAAGAAATACGATATGGACAAAATTGCATTTATTGGCCTTGGTAACATGGGTGCGCCTATGGCTAAGAATCTACTCAAAGCGGGCTTGAACGTCGAAGTATTTGATTTGAACCCAAACGCAGTTGAGGAGTTGACCGCATTGGGCGCTTCAAGTGCCGATTCCGTTCAGCAGGCAGTACAAGGTGTTGACGTGGTTGTCACTATGCTGCCAGCGAGCCAACACGTTCAAAGCGTTTATCTTGGTCAAGATGGCATCTTAGATAGCGTCGAATCAGGTACCTTGCTGATTGATTCTTCCACCATCGATCCGGCGACTGCTCGCTTGGTTGGCGAAAAAGCATCGCAACTTGGTATCAGTTTTGTTGATGCACCAGTATCTGGCGGCGTTGCGGGCGCAGCAGCAGGTACGTTAACTTTCATTGCTGGCGGCTCACAAGAGAACTTTGTTCAAGCCAAAGCGGTGCTTAGCCACATGGGTAAAAACATCTTCCATGCGGGTGATGCTGGAGCTGGTCAGGTCGCGAAGATCTGCAATAACATGATGTTGGGCATTTTGATGAGCGGCACCTGTGAAGCACTCAATTTAGGGATGGAAAACGGACTCGATCCCAAAGTGCTTTCCGACATCATGTTGCAAAGTTCAGGGCGTAACTGGGCGCTAGAGCTTTATAACCCTTGTCCAGGTGTGATGGAAAGTACGCCTGCAAGCAATGGTTATCAAGGCGGCTTTATGAGCCAGTTAATGGCTAAAGATCTGGGTCTTGCGATGGAAGCGGCGGTTGCCAGTCAAACATCAACGCCAATGGGCAGCTTGGCTCGTAATCTGTTTAATTTTCACAACAGTCAGGGCAACGGGCAAAAAGATTTTTCAAGCTTGTTTGAGTTCTACCAAAAGCAAAATCAGGCCTAAGGAGCGCTTATGGAGTTAGCAAATAAGGTCATTGCGATCACGGGGGCAGGGCAGGGGCTGGGTAAACAAATGGCACTGTCACTGGCGGAAAATGGCGTTCATCTTGCGCTTATCGACCTCAATTCAGATCAACTGGCTGAAACGAAAGCGGAATGTGAATCTCTCGGCGTTACCGCTCGTTTTTATGTGACGAACGTGACTGACGAACAGCAGGTGTGCACTGCTTTTGAGCAAATTGAGGCAGATTTCAAGCAGCTCAATGGCGTTATCAATAACGCAGGTATTATGCGTGATGGTATGTTCATTAAAGTCAAAGATGGTCAGGTTAACACGATGTCGCTGGAACAATTTCAGTCTGTTCTAGATGTGAATGTAACAGGCACTTTCCTGTGTGGCCGTGAAGCGAGCAAGGTAATGCTGAACACCGATAGCAAAGGGGTTCTGATCAACATATCCAGCGTTGCGCGTGCCGGGAATATTGGTCAAACCAACTATTCAGCATCTAAAGCGGCGGTAGCCACCATGGCAACGGTGTGGGCGAAAGAGTTAGGGCGTTTCGGAATTCGCTCAGTGGCGATTGCTCCGGGTGTCATCAAAACTGCCATGACAGACCAAATAAAACCTGAAGCGATGGAACGTTTAATCGGAATGATTCCGGTTGGACGTTTAGGTTTGGCGGATGAAATTTCATCGACCATAAAATACGTGTTAACCAACGAATTCGTGACCGGAAGAGTGTTCGAAGTCGATGGCGGAATGCGAATGTAACCCCCTCTGCAACATAAAAAAGGGGAGCGAGTTTGATTGTCCGCTTCCTTCCACTTTCTCCTTTCTTTTATTGCTTCTATCTGAAAAATGTATTGGATGCATGGTCGACTGTTATCTCATCGAACGGTATAGAAATTTATTCTATTTCTAATGTGAATGGCTAGTTCTATATTGCTTGTCATGTAAATGTATTAACTCACAACTAAGACGATCTTTTGTCTCACTAACGAGATCGTTATTCTTGGTGTGTAAAAAACATTCTTATTGGTCATATTGTAACCGAAAACTATTTCGGCATCTAAAGATGGTGATTTATTATTCAGCGCAAAATACATGGGAATATGAGGCTGACTGAATAACCTTCAGTTGTCTTAATAATAAATAATCAGAATTCTCAATTACACTGAAGTAACTACCCATTAGGGAAGAGCAATAATGTCACTATTTCATTCGCTTAGGACGATGCCGCTATTATTGGGGTGTCTGTGTTTTTCTGTTCAGGCCTCCACAGAAAAGGTGGAACAGGAAGGTAAGTTTTTACAGTCGTTAGAAGGCATCGAAAATCAAATTTACGCATTACCTCAGAGTTCTTTAGCTTTGATTGAAGCGTTAGAAGAAGAGTCTTTACTACAAAACCAACCAACAGCGCTGTTGGTGCGTTACTGGCTTGCCAAGGCCACGGTTTTAGAGCTGCTAGGGCGCGTAGAAGAGAGTCAGAGTGTCGTTCAAAAAGGATTGGAGCTTGTACGTCCACAGAGCCATGAGTATCTCCTGTTTAAGTTGATTCAGATGCGAACTATGGTTGGAAAGAGCGATATCGATACCGCGCTTTCTGCGTTGGATAGCTTGTTGGAAACATCGCGTGAGAATGGTGATAAGCAACTTGAATCAGAAATCCTGTTGCTAAAAGGACGCTATTACGATGAGCAAGGTGAGTTTAAAAAATCCTATGCTGCACTTATGTCGTCCATGGATGCGGCTGAATCTTCAGGTGTTCACGGGCTGGTCGAACGTGCAGCACTAGAGCTAGGTGACGTACTTGTCAAAATTCAGGGTTACGACCGATCTGAGGCGCTTTTGGAACAAGCATATCGCTATTTTAGGGATAGGCGTATGTCGTTCAATGAGTTGTTGAGCGTTTTGACGATAGCGAAACTTCATAAAGCACAGTTCCAATACGAAGAGGCGATAGCGTCATATCAGCGAGCGTTAAAGCTGGCTCAAATTATCGGTGATGGACGCTTTAGATTTCGAGTTAACCTTGAACTTGCAGCTTTATATCGCGAGACGAAACAAGAAAAGAAGATGGTTAATCACTTGAAGCTGGCGGAGAATTTACAGTACAGAGAAACGTCTAGCGCGTATTTGGCAACATTTAAGTTGTTACAAGCCGAATATATGTTAGAGCAGCAGCAATTTGAAATACTTTTAGCGATGATCGCGCCAATGCTGCCGGAGATTATAGAGAGTCGATACGTCAAGCAACAGCAAATGGAGCTACTAAAAGTCGCCGCTATGGCCTATGCGGGAAGCAATGACTTTAAACTAGCATTCGAAACTTACGGTAACTATCACGATAAATTTATCCAATTTAGCAATCAAAGAGAAGTTGAAAATCTTGAGCGCCAGCAGACGTTATTTGAGTTGGAACGACTTGAATATGAGAACGAAGATCTCAACTGGAACAATGTGTTGCAGCGTATGGAGCTAGAAAATAACCGTCGTACTTTTTACTTATTGGGTGAAGCGCTACTTGCGCTCATCGGTGTTCTATTTTTGATGGCGGTAGTATTTCTCGTCGTCAATCGCTCGCGTTTGAGAATGCGTCGCCTCGCAAAGACAGACAAATTGACAGGGTTGTTCAATCGCCGTTTTTTAGAGGACTGGTTCACTAAGCCAGTAGAAGTGAGGCGTGAGCGAAAAGAGAAACCGGTACCTCAATCTAAGCAAGAAAAGATACAACACTTTGTTTTTGAGCAAGTCGAGCAAGTTAAGTACGGTTATCTAGCTTTAAATAAATGGGTAGATAGCAAACTCGATAAACAGAAAATGGTGCCAAATAAACCACAATCGGGGCCAGTAACTTTAGCGTTAATCGATGTGGATTATTTCAAGCAGGTAAATGATACCTATGGGCATGTGTTTGGAGATACCGTACTAACGGGCGTTGCCAAAGTGTTGGAGGAAACTGTACGTGAGAACGACATTGTTGCTCGCTTTGGTGGGGAAGAGTTTGTTGTTGTTATGCCCAATACAGACCATAAAAACGCCCTTATTACTGCAGAACGTTTACGTAGCGCTTTATCCCTACATGGCTTTGTTACGGAACAGAAAGAAGAAGTGAGAGTGACCTGTAGTTTTGGAGTCGTTACCACTGAAGATAATGAGATGAGTTTTAAATCACTTTGCGATCAGGCCGATAAATTGCTTTATCAAGCGAAAGCGAACGGACGCAACTGCGTGAAAGGTCGCTCGCTAGCGTAACAGAAATCAAGAGTTCAGGCTCATCGCACGATGAATCTGAACTTATCCCTCCCATTTACTTTGATAGCCAAGTGACTTTGAGATCCTTGCTTCGAATATAAAACGCTGAATCTAACATCTTAAAGTCACTTGGCGATATTACTTAAAAATGGCTTAAGGATATCGAATCGCATATTCATGGCGTTCAATATAACCTCTCTCTTTGCCTTCTTCACCTTCAAAGTGCGAATGCCACTTGTGTCTACAAAACTATAACAAACTAGTGTGTCTAATCTTTGTACAAATAAACCGTGTACAGGTGAAATGATTAGTGGTCGATATAAATTTTTTGTGGCACAGATTTTTGTTGTTCAAAAATCAACTCGTCCATAATCGCTTTAAAAATAGATTAATAGTTAATTATTTGATTTTATTTACCTTATTTGTTTATTCTTAAACTGAAATCTAGTTATCCCGACAAGTTCTTGCCGAGCAATTTTTCGTACACCCTCAACTTTTCATCCTTTTTTACTAACATTTTTCTTTAAAAATAATTTGAGTTCGAATTAATTTTCAGGCATTTTATATTTAACTAACCGTTCAATTAAAAATAACAGGGACGCAAAATGCCAAAGGTGGGGATGCCTGAAATCAGAAAACCGCAGCTTGTGAAAGCGACAATGTCAGTGATTGATAGAGTCGGTTTACACGCGGCGAGTATTTCGTTAATCAGCAAAGAAGCCGGTGTATCAACGGGGATTATCAACCACTATTTCGGTGGTAAGCACGGATTGCTGGAGGAAACGATGCGAGAAATCTTGCGTCAGCTTTCGTCCACTATCACACAGAAGTTACGTGAGCTGCCAAGTGATGCTCATCACCAAAGAATTAATGCAATCATTGACGGTAACTTTGTCGGCTATCAGGCAGAAAACCAAGTTGCTAAGACTTGGCTGGCGTTTTGGTCGTACTCAATGCATGACGAGCAGCTCAAGCGTTTACAGCGTGTCAACGAACGACGTCTATTGTCCCACCTAAGAAAAGAACTCAAAGCATTATTAAATGCAGAGCAGGCTGAATTGGTTGCTCATGGTATTGCATCACTTATTGATGGAATTTGGCTGCGCGGAACGCTCAACCCGCAAGGCATTGATGCAGAAAGAGCGAGAATCATCATCAACGATTATCTCGAAAAACAACTTACGTTTTATTCTGAAAAAATATAAAAGTTACAGGTCTTCAAAATGGAAATGAAAGCACACTATATCAATGGTGCGATGTACGACGGGTGTTCAGATGAACACTTCACCACTTACAATCCGGCGAATGGTGAGCCATTGGCCAACATTAAACAAGCGAACCAAGACGATCTTCAAGCAGCGATTGAATCGGCAAAAAAAGGTTTTGCTGCATGGTCGGCGATGACTGCGATTGAGCGCAGCCGTATTTTACACAAAGCCGTTGCCATTTTACGTGAGCGTAATGACGAGCTGGCTGCATTGGAAGTGGCAGATACTGGTAAGCCCATTCAAGAAGCTATCGCGGTTGATGTCACAACAGGTGCCGATGTTCTTGAGTACTACGCTGGCCTTGCTCCAAGTCTACAAGGTGAACAGCAGCCACTCAGCGACGATCAGTTTTTCTATACACGTCGTGAGCCATTGGGCATTTGCGCGGGTATTGGCGCTTGGAATTATCCAATTCAAATTGCGATGTGGAAATCGGCGCCAGCACTGGCTGCGGGCAACGCAATGATCTTCAAGCCATCAGAAGAAACACCATTAACGGCGCTTAAGCTCGCCGAAATTTATTCAGAAGCGGGCATGCCAGATGGCGTATTTAATGTCGTGCAAGGGGATTACCGAGTAGGACAGATGCTAACGGCGCATCCTGATATCGCAAAAGTGTCATTCACGGGTGAGTCAGGCACCGGTAAAGTCGTAATGAGTGACAGCGCTAAGACACTAAAACAAGTAACGATGGAGCTTGGTGGTAAGTCTCCACTGATTATTTTTGATGATGCGAAGTTAAACGATGCCGTTTCTGCGGCCATGGTGGCGAACTTCTACACCCAAGGTGAAGTTTGTACGCACGGTACACGCGTATTTGTCCATGAAGGTATTTATGACGACTTTATCACACAACTTAAAGCCCGAACCGAGCTGTTAGTCGTCGGCGATCCGCTTGATGAGAACACGCAGATTGGCGCGCTAATCTCTAAAGATCATGAATCGAAAGTTTTAGGAGCGATTGAAGCCGCGAAAGCGAGTGGCGCGACGTTACTGACTGGCGGCTACAAAGTAACAGACAATGGCCTAGCTAATGGTAACTTTGTTGCTCCAACCGTATTTGTTGATTGCGATGATGACATGAGCCACGTTCAACAAGAAATCTTTGGCCCGGTAATGTCAGTTCTGAAATTCCGCGATGAGTCGGAAGTGATTGCGCGCGCAAATGGCACCGATTATGGCTTAGCGGCAGGTGTCTTTACTCAAAACCTACCTCGTGCGCACCGTGTGATCCATCAAATTCAAGCGGGTATTTGTTGGGTGAACACATGGGGTGACTCACCTGCGGAAATGCCAGTTGGCGGCTACAAGCAATCAGGTGTTGGCCGTGAAAACGGAGTCGAAACCCTTAAACATTACACACAAACGAAGAGTGTTCTGGTTCAGCTAAGCGACTTCGAAAGCCCTTACAAATGATACTACTCATAGTAGATAACTGACCACTTTAGCTTGTTAAAATGCTCGATAACTACGTTGTCAATTTTGATTGTAGGTTAACTACTTATCAAAATTTCCGCCTTGTTCTCAAGCATTTTTCCTACGCTAATTTCGCTCACTTATCTACGGTGATGAGTATTAACTCCTAGGAGAATAAAAATGCAACAACACTACGATTACATCATCGTCGGTGCGGGTTCGGCCGGCTGTGTGTTAGCGGATCGCTTAAGTGAAAGTGGTCAAAATTCGGTCCTATTACTCGAAGCGGGTGGGTCGGATAAAAGTATTTTTATCCAAATGCCAACAGCGCTTTCTTACCCGATGAACACTGAAAAATACGCGTGGCAGTTTGAGACGGTTGAAGAGCAAGGGTTGGATGGTCGCCAACTTCATTGTCCTCGCGGAAAAGTTCTGGGCGGTAGCTCATCTATCAACGGCATGGTTTACGTTCGCGGACACGCTTGTGACTTTGACCAGTGGGAAGAGGAAGGCGCGAAAGGCTGGAACTATCAGTCGTGTTTGCCTTATTTCCGTAAAGCAGAGTCTTGGATTGGTGGTGCTGATGAATATCGGGGCGATCACGGTCCAGTCGGCACATGTAACGGCAACGATATGAAGCTCAACCCGCTGTACCAAGCTTTTATTGATGCAGGCAAAGAAGCGGGCTACCCAGAAACAAAAGATTACAACGGTTATCAACAAGAGGGCTTTGGCCCAATGCATATGACCGTCGACAAAGGCGTACGCGCTTCAACCTCTAATGCATACTTAAGCCGTGCTAAAAAACGCAAAAACTTCACCCTAATGAAGAGGGTGACGGTTCATCGAGTTTTATTAGAAGAAACTGATTCAGAAGGCAAGAAAGCGGTAGGCGTTGAATTTGAAAAGTCAGGTTCAATTCAGCAATGTTTTGCGAATAATGAAGTGATTTCGAGTGCGGGTTCGGTTGGCTCCGTTCAGCTGTTGCAGCTTTCAGGCATTGGCCCTAAGGCAGTATTAGAAAAAGCGGGCATTGAGGTGAAACACTCGTTGGAGGGAGTAGGTAAAAACCTGCAAGATCACTTAGAAGTGTACTTCCAATATCACTGTAAACAACCTATCACGCTCAACAGCAAATTAGGCTTGGTGAGCAAGGGCTTGATTGGCACTGAGTGGATATTAACTCGCAAAGGCCTAGGGGCTACTAACCACTTTGAATCGTGTGCGTTTATCCGCTCTCGTGAAGGACTAAAGTGGCCAAATATTCAATATCACTTCTTGCCAGCGGCAATGCGCTATGACGGGCAAGCTGCTTTTGATGGTCATGGTTTCCAAGTGCACGTTGGACCTAACAAGCCAGAAAGTCGCGGGTCGGTCGAAGTTGTCTCTGCGAATCCGAATGATAAGCCGAAGATTGAGTTTAACTACATTTCCACTGAACAAGATAAGCAGGATTGGCGTGATTGTATTCGCCTTACTCGCGAGATCCTCAATCAGCCAGCCATGGATGAGTTTCGTGGGGATGAGATCCAACCCGGTCTGAACATCACAACGGATGAACAGATTGATGAATGGGTGAAGCAAAACGTCGAGAGTGCTTACCATCCATCTTGTACCTGCAAAATGGGCGCAGATAATGACCCATTAGCCGTCTTAAATGAGCGATGCCAAGTACGCGGTATTCAAGGCTTGCGTGTGGTGGACTCTTCTATTTTCCCAACCATTCCGAACGGTAATTTAAATGCGCCAACGATTATGGTGGCAGAACGCGCCGCGGATATGATTTTGGATAACGCCCTAGAAACGTCGAACAACGTACCAGTTTGGATTGCACCGGACTGGCAAGAGATGCAACGAATGCATCCGCCAAAAAGAGATCTCGATTCGATCTCATAAAATGAAAAAGTCAGTAATCATTACAAGGAATTCAACATGTCTAAGATGACAAAAATCTTCTCAACAATTGCACTAAGTACTTTAGCAACAGGCGCTTACGCCAACCAATGTGAAACGGTTCGTTTCGCAGATGTAGGTTGGACTGACATCACAGCGACCACTGCCGTTACATCAGAGTTACTTAAAGGGTTGGGGTACAAAACGAAGACCGATCTTCTGTCTGTGCCTGTAACTTACTCCTCTATGGCTAATGGCGATATCGACATTTTCCTAGGTAACTGGATGCCAACGATGGAAGGTGATATCGCGAAATACCGTGATGCAGGTACTGTTGAAACCGTACGCGCGAACCTCGTTGGCGCAAAGTACACGCTAGCGGTTCCAAAATACGTTTATGACGCAGGCGTAACCAATTTCGCTGATCTAGTAAAACATGCCGACAAATTTAAAGACCGCATTTACGGCATTGAACCAGGAAACGATGGCAACCGCTTAATTCAGTCAATGATTGATAGCAACGCATTCGGCCTAAAAGATTTCAGCCTAGTTGAGTCCAGTGAAGCTGGCATGGTGTCTCAAGTATCACGTGCCGCACGCCGCAATCAATGGATTGTGTACCTAGGTTGGGCGCCGCACCCAATGAATAGTAACGTTGAAATGGAATATCTAGCGGGTGGCGATGACTTCTTCGGTCCTAACTACGGCGGCGCGAACGTCTACACAAACGTACGTAAAAATTACCTCGCTGAGTGTCCAAATGTAGGTCAGCTAGTGAAAAATCTAGAGTTTAACCTAGAAATGGAAAATGAACTGATGGAAGCGATTCTTAACCAGAAACAAAAGCCATCAAAAGCAGCGCAAGCATGGTTGAATGCAAACCAAGAGCAAATTGAAGCGTGGCTAGAGGGCGTGAAAACGGTAGATGGCCAAGATGCGCTAACAGCTATTACAAACTACTTAAAAACAAACGCTTAATAAGCAATATTTGAGCTCGTTTTTTTAAAGAAAGTGGGCAGAATTTTGCCCGCTTCATTAACACAAAGGTTTTATTTTGAATTTTATTACGGACAACAAACTACCGTTGGGCCAATGGATGGAAACTGGCGTCGATTGGTTAACCATCAATGCATCGGGTTTTTTCGATGCAATCTCTATTACACTTGAAACGATCATTCTTTTCGTGGTGGACATTTTTAAATGGATGCCACCTGCAGCGCCAATCATTATGACGGCGGCAATTGCTTGGTTCTTACATCGCAGCATTCCTCTTGTCGTATTTATCGTGTTGGCCTTACTCGCAATTCTCAACCTTGGTTACTGGCAAGAAATGCTGGAAACCTTTGTCCTTGTGTTTGCAGCGACAACGATTTCCGTATTAATTGGCGTGCCGTTGGGCATTATGGCGGCGCACCGTCCTTGGTTATACACCTTGTTGCGGCCAATACTCGATTTGATGCAGACCGTACCGACATTCGTTTACCTAATTCCAACCTTGGTTCTGTTTGGCTTAGGTATTGTCCCTGGTCTAATCTCGACCATCATTTTCGCTATCGCTGCGCCAATTCGATTGACGTACCTCGGCATTATTAAAGTGCCGGAGGAGCTACTTGAAGCGGGTAAAGCATTTGGTGCCAGCCGCATGAAGCTACTGTTTAAGGTGGAGTTACCTGCGGCATTGCCAAGTATTATGGCTGGCGTTACGCAGTGCATTATGTTGTCTCTGTCTATGGTGGTCATTGCGGCGCTTGTTGGTGCTGATGGACTTGGTAAACCAGTCGTACGCGCACTGAATACGGTAAACATCTCGCAAGGTTTTGAAGCTGGTTTAGCGATTGTACTCGTTGCCATCATTCTTGATCGCTTGTGTAAAGCACCAAACCAGAAGGAGGCATAATCATGGACGCTATTACTATTAAAAATCTTGATGTCGTTTTTGGTCAGCAACAAGCACAGGCGCTAGCACTACTAGATCAAGGGAAGTCTCGACAAGAAATCATTGATGAAACTGGCCAAGTGGTTGGGGTTGATAATGTTTCGCTGAACGTGAAACAGGGTGAGATCTGTGTCTTGATGGGGCTTTCAGGCTCGGGTAAATCAAGTTTGCTGCGAACGGTTAACGGATTGAACGATATTTCTCGTGGCTCTCTGAAAATTAAAGATGGCGACGATATGGTTGAGCTCTCTAACTGTGACGAACAGAAACTGCGCCACCTTCGTACGCACCGCGTGTCCATGGTGTTTCAGAAGTTTGCATTGATGCCTTGGTTAACGGTGTTAGACAATGTAGCGTTTGGTCTAGAGATGCAAGGCATTGGTAAAGCAGAGCGTCGTAAAAAGGCGCGTGAACAGCTCGAAATGGTCGGTTTGTCTGAGTGGGAAACCAAATTCCCGCACGAGCTCTCTGGTGGTATGCAGCAGCGTGTTGGCCTAGCGCGAGCGTTCGCGATGGACACAGATATCTTGTTAATGGATGAGCCGTTTTCAGCGCTTGACCCATTGATTCGCGCTCAGCTTCAAGATGAACTGATTCTGCTGCAAGAAAAGCTAAATAAAACCATTCTTTTTGTAAGTCACGACTTGGATGAGGCGCTTAAAATCGGCAACAACATCGCCATTATGGAATCAGGAAAGCTGATTCAACATGGCAAGCCAGAACAGATCATTCTTGCTCCAGAAAACGATTATGTGGCGGACTTTGTTGCTCACACTAATCCATTAAATGTGCTGAAGGGACGTTCCTTAATGCGTGACGATTTGGTTCGCGAAGATACGCGTGTTCTGATTTGCCCTGATAAAGATATTTGGGTGATACAAGAGAGCAAGGGGTTAAGTTTAGCGGATAAAGGTAAATCGTTGATTCAATGGAAGAGCAATTCTTCGAACCTTGACGAAGTTAATGAAAACTCTCTGGTTCAGGTTAGCCCAGAAATCAGTATGCGAGAAGCGATTGAACTTAAACAGCGTAGCAATCAGCCTCTGCTTATGGTTGAAGATAATAAGCTGGTTGGTGTGTTAAGCGACAATGAGCTTTACGATGCATTGCTTGGTAATTTTAAGTCAGAGCAAGTTGCGTAAAGTTGACGCAGAACCAAGTAAAAAAAGAGCCGCACATTAATGCGGCTCTTTTTAGTTTAAACAATGAGTTAAGTCGCTAAGCTAAGACAATGGTCGACTATAGAGTCGTAATTACGTCATCCATTGCAAGGCGCGCTTTTGGAAGACCATGATTATAATCTTCCCCATCTTTATGGTAGCCAATCGCTAGCGCAACTTCACAAATATGGCCCTCGAGCTCTTCTTTAAACTCTTCTCCAATCAGAGCCGGATCGACACCTTCCATCGGTGTTGAATCAATGCCTAGTCGTGCCAATGTGTGTAGTAGGTTGCCTAGTGCCAAATAGACTTGTGCTTTTGTCCAGTTTCCGTTGAAGCCATTTTCGTCCGTATTTGCATCGGCAAAAGCGTAAGCACCCATAAAGTTGTTGTACATCTCCGCTGGCAAGTGGCCAGATGTTACTTCTGCATCCACACGCTTCGCAAATTTCTCTTTAGTAAATTTAGGATCGTAAGCAAACAGAATCGTATGTGATGCGGCTTTCGCGTGTGGTTGGTTAAACTGATGCATATTTGCAAACGTATTGTGGAAACGTTGCTTCGCTTCATCACTTTCAATAACGATGAATTTCCATGGTTGTGAGTTGATAGAAGACGCCGACAAACGCAGTGCTTCTTTGATTATCGCCATGTCTTCTTGAGAAACGCGCTTGGTTTCATCATATTTTTTTGCAGTGTAACGGCTATTTAGATCGGTAATGATTTGATGGGACACGTTTATATCCTCTTTATGTGATGACAGATGAGGATGCACTAGCATCGACAACCATGCGTACCTCGAATATGGGTTCATGATAATGGATATTTTTTCATTGATAAGAGGGTGTTTATTTAAATCACTTTTTACTTTTTGTTGAAAATCGATGTGAGTTGATCGATTTGAAACTTAAATGTCCTTATTTGGAAGCTTTTATTTGATACTAAATTAAACTCATATTGAGGCGTAGGGGAAAGCAACATGAACGTGATTGAAGTTTTTAATGATAGCTATGAACGTTGTACTTCAGATCAGGAGTTTTTCGACTTGTTCTACAAAAATTTATGGTCGAAAAGTGCCAACTTTAGACAGAAGTTTGACGGTATAGACATGCACCAACAAGTGAGAATGCTTAGAGGGTCTATCGTATTTTTTATGATGGCAGATACCTCGACCGAAGCGCACAAAATGGTGGAAAAGTATGGGAAAAAGCATGCAAGTGCAGATATTGGTATAGAGCCGCAGGATTTTGATGTTTGGCTTGAGAGTTTGTTAGAAACGGTTCGACAGTGTGATTCCGGGTATGATGCCGATGTTGAAACCGCTTGGCGAACATGCTTTAAAACGGGCTTAGAAGTAATGAAACAAGAATGTGATAAAGAAGATGGGCACATCCTTAAAGCGAGTACTAAATAAGGAAGTAACGTGAGTGGTCGTTACTTCCTAGGGTCAGAACCTTACTTATCTTGTGTCTCTTTATTCTTTTTCACCGCTTCGGCGATATCACTGACAGCTTCGACAAGATTGATCGGCATTGGAAAAATAATAGTGGATGTTTTGTCTGTAGTGATTTCAGTGAGTGTCTGCATGTAACGTAATTGCAGTGCATTCGGTGCTTCGTTGAGCATTTGCGCTGCTTCTTTTAATTTATTTGAAGCCTCTAACTCACCAGTAGCGTGAATGATCTTCGCCCTACGGTTACGTTCTGCTTCTGCCTGACGGGCTAGGGCTCTGACCATGCTGTCATTTAAATCAACATGTTTGACTTCAACCGTAGCAATCTTGATTCCCCAGTCATCAGTCTGTTGATCGAGAATGGATTGTAAATCCTTATTGAGGCGTTCTCGCTCTGATAGCAATTCATCGAGTTCATGCTGACCCAATACCGAGCGCAGCGTGGTTTGTGCTAACTGGCTGGTGGCATCGCTGTAGCTTTCAATATTGTTAATCGCCATTTGAGGATCGACTACGCGAAAATAAACGACCGCGTTGACGCGCACAGAAACGTTATCTTTGGTAATCAAATCTTGTGTCGGCACATCCAAAACGACAGTACGTAAATCAACCCTCACCATTTGCTGAATAAATGGGATAAGGATGATCAAACCAGGTCCTTTGACTTCTTGAAATCGACCAAGAAAGAACACAACCCCACGTTCGTATTCTCTCAAAACCTTGAACATTTGGGTCGCTAGTGCGAACAGCAGCACCACGATCACCGCAACGGTATAGAGCATCATAAAGCGCCTCCTATTTATTTTGGCGGTCATCAGGCATCACAGTTAAGGTCAGCCCTTTAACATTAACAATGGTGACGTGATCACCTTGTTTGAATTGTTGATGGTCTTTGGCTTTAGCTCGCCATAACGCACCGTTGAGTTGAACGCGTCCTTCGCCATCGATAAAGTCATCGCTTACCACGGCGACCTTCCCAGGGTAAGTCTCTAAACCCGTCGTTACACGCCGGCGACGAATTTTGAGCAGCAGGCCGACGGTCAGCACGATTAGAGCCACGGAAAATATGGCAATACCAAAAATCAAAGGAAGGGCGATCTGGAATCCTGGTAACTCACTGTCCATGAGAAATATCGAACCGAGTACAAAGGCGACAACGCCGCCTAAGCCCAAAATACCAAAGCTCGGGCTGAATGCTTCCGCTATCATTAGTGCAATACCGAGTAACAGCAGACCAAGACCTGCGTAGTTGACGGGCATCATTTGTAGTGCGTACATGGCAAGAAGCAGACAAATCCCACCTAGCACACCGGGTAAGCCAATTCCTGGGTTGTAAAACTCAAGAAGTAAACCGTAGATGCCGATGAGCATTAGGATGTAGGCAACGTTTGGATTGGTGATAACGGCTAACATTTCTGCTCGCCAATCTGGCGTTCTTTCAACCCATGTTGGATTTTCAAGTGACAATGTCACAGTGCGATTGTTTACTTTAACAGTTTGCCCATCTATGGCTTTGACTAAATCCTCTGGTGAGTTGGCTATATAATCAATAACGTTTAATTCCAATGCCTCTGTGGCGTCCAAACTCGCTGCTTCGCTCACTGCTTTCTCTGCCCACTCTGCATTTCGGCCATGAAGCTTTGCTAAGCCTTTAATATAGGCTCTAGCATCATTAATCACCTTTTTCTCCATTGCGGTTTTCGCGGGAACTTTCTCTGAACCTTCGTTGGTTCCTTCTGACGTTTCTTCCGCGTTTTGATCTTTGCCATCATCCGATGAAGGGGGCTGAGGGGCACCACCTAACGCGACGGGCGTTGCCGCGCCAAGGTTGGTGGCTTCAGCCATGGCGGCAACGTGGCTGGCGAGTAAAATGTATGTCCCTGCGCTAGCCGCTCTAGATCCTGACGGGCCAACCCAAGTCGCAATTGGAGTGGAGGAGGTGGTAATCGCGTGAATAATATCTCGCATTGCGCTATCTAAGCCGCCTGGTGTGTCCATCTGTAAGATCACTAAACTGACACCGTTTAGTTGAGCTTCTTCTATTTCACGAGATAAATAGTCGCTAGTAGCAGGCCCTATAGCGCCTTTGACAGGAACAATCCAAACGGTATTCGCCAGTGCTTGACTGGCCATCAAGAGTAAAGGTAAGAACCATATCCATAGTCGTTTCATGCAGTCCTCCTTGTGTGGTCACAGGGACTTTTTGAAATCCTAATTCAAGTATATCCAAATAACTTAGAGATGCTTGAGTATAGGTTCTAATGAATAAGTTCCCGAGGCTAATTAGGAGACTACTTTTTTATATATAAACGCTGTGTGAGATAGTAAACTAAAGCAAATTATTGGTAATTGTGATGTTTATGTTTATTGTTCAGCGTTTGATTAAGTTGGCCGTTATCTGTGCCGTATTCTTTACTATTTTCGATCTGATCTCCTATGGAGAGGTGACTTGGTTTCAACGGTTTTTGGCTTTTCTACACTAAACTCAGATTTCAATACGTTAGCTACTCATAAGGCGATAGGTTTCTTCCTATTCGCCTTATTACTCCCTCTTCAACCAAAGCCTTAAACAAAGCAATACTTAACTCGTTTTTTCAACTTCCTGTCGGTGGAAAAAACGCCAAAATGCAACTAAATTCATATCAATGACAAGTTTAAGGTATGTAGTTGATGAGGCAATTCAGCGCAATCGCACTAGCTGTTGTAACACTCATTTTGAGCCAAACAACAACCGCAAGAAACGCGAAGATGTTAGGTGATATCTCCCTAGTTCAGCCCATACAGGGTGATCCTAATGTGGATATTAAGCTAGCGAGAATTGGCTGGCATCTCTTCCGCGATCCTCAATTATCGTCAAATGGTAATGTCAGCTGCGCGACATGCCACAATCTGCAAACCAATGGCGCTGAAAATACACCAGTCTCTACGGGGTGAAAGGTGATGGAATTAGAAATTCTATAACAGTGTTTAATGCAGCGTTAAATTATCGTTTTTTATGGGATGGTACGGAAAACACCTTGATGGCTCAGATTGATGGTCCAATCCATAATCCAATGGAAATGGACTCAAACTGGCAAACAATAGAGCAATATGTAAAAGAGAGTGAACATTATCAAGCGCTATTTAATCGTGACGGTGAATTGCCGATTAACGTTCATAATATCAAGTCCGCTATTGTGGAGTTTGTTGAAGGGCTGCAGACGCCTGGCGCACCATTCGATGCTTACTTATTGGGTTACACGCATGTATTGAGTGAACAGCAAATCAGAGGTTGGAAAACATTTCAGACTTCAGGTTGTGTGCAGTGTCATCAGGGCAAAAATATCGGCGGAGCGATGATCCAAAGGTTCGCCTATTTCAAGGATAAGCCAGTAGTAGAGGACTCGGGCAGGCAACTCGTTACGATAGAAGATGAAGAGCGATTCTATTTTAGAGTAGCCAGTTTACGCAATGTCGCGCTAACGAGTCCTTATTTTCATAATGGGCAAGTCGATAAGTTATCCGACGCGATACAAATCATGGCTAAAACCCAGCTCGGTATAACGATGAACGATGAGAATGTCGCGGACATTGAAGCATTCTTGCAGTCGTTGACAGCACCTAGACCCATAATTTTAGAGGTGTTGGAAAATGAATAAATTCAAACTGATCAACTTTTGCTTTTTTATCGGGATACTGACGTGCTGCACACTGGCGTATATGTCGTATATGAATTCAAAAAACGCTCAAGAATTTCATGCAGGGCTAATGAATATCGGACATGAGTTGATTGAAGAGCGTGATGTTATCGTGAACCGATATGCCGTTGAAGATAGGAAAAACTATGAGTTAACAACATCTTTAGTAGAGATAGAAATCGCAGCACAGGCACTGTTGGAATCATCAAAGGCATCAGTTTGGTTTCCCGTGACACCCAATCGTATAAAAGTTAGGGATACGCTTGAACAGTTTAAGGAGCGAGTGCTTCAAACAACGTTGAAGCTTGATATGTTAATTGGTGTTCAGGTAGAAAATCGGTATGCATTACTCATGTTGTTCCATTTATATCAGCAAGATGTTTCTACCGAGAGCGGTCAATCTTTGGGTGGCAGTCGTTATCTTGAATTTCTCAACCAGTTGCTTCTAACACAAACTGAAGTTGAGAGTGAAAAGGAAGCGAACTTCCTTAAACGGCTTCAAACGAGTGATAAAAGAATTGAATTGCTGACGAATGAACTGCTTGATCACACTTATATTGAGTTTGTCGAAAGCTCAGAGCATCGGTTACTCAATATTGCTCAAAGTGAGGCGCGTTTTACGTGGTTGTTTGTATTTATCGCGGTGATGTTTCTAGTTAGCGCGTTTGTTTATCAGTCACATCACCGAATGCATAACTTAAAACAGTTGAATCTTGAAATTGAAGAGGCGAGAAACAAAGCCGAGCGAGCGGCAAAAGCGAAATCAAATTTTCTCGCTGCAATGAGTCACGAACTAAGGACGCCGATGAATGGTGTACTAGGGCTTTCTCAAATGATTGCAGAAGAGACCAAAGAGCCGACGACGAAAGAGCATATTAGGGTTATTCTTGATTCTGGCCAGCATCTGATGACTATCCTCAACGATATTTTGGATTTTTCTAAAGTTGAAGAAAACAAACTGGAATTTGAGCAAGCTAAGTTTAAGCTCGATCAAGTGCTTTCTCCGGTGTGTAGCGCAATAAAACCACTTGTTGATGAAAAAAATATCGAGTTAATCTTGGAAAACGAGGTTTCTGAATATACTGAATTTACTGGAGATTGTGCGCGTTTACGACAGATCTTGTTTAATCTCGCCGGTAACGCGGTGAAGTTTACCAACGAAGGGCATGTGCTGGTTAGAACTGAGTTAGATGAATCGAATCAGTTGTTGGTCATGCGCGTGAGCGACACCGGTATTGGTATTGCGCCAGACAAACACGAGCATATTTTTAACTCGTTTGAGCAAGCAGACTCATCAACGACTCGAAGGTTCGGCGGAACAGGGCTTGGGTTAGCCATCGTCAAAAAACTAACCGATTTGATGGGTGGCCATATTACTCTGAAGAGTATAGAAGGCGTTGGAAGTCAATTTATCGTTGAGTTGCCGATTCCTTGGGTAGAATCTGCTCCGAAAAAGCAGCAAGAAGCACCGAAACCTCGCGCAAAATCACACCATTTAAAGATACTACTTGCTGATGATAACCGTGTGAATGCCATTGTGGCAAAAGGGTTTTGCGAAAAGCTTGGGCATGAAGTGGAAGTTGCAGAAAATGGATTAATCGCGGTTAAAAAGGCGAAAGAGAACGAGTACGACCTGATCTTGATGGACAACCATATGCCCGAGATGAATGGCGTTGAGGCGACACGCGTTATCCGACAAGAGTTAGGTATCAAGACATTACTCTTTGCGTACACGGCAGACGTATTTCGTGAAGCTCACGATAGCTTTATTGAAGCAGGAGCAGACCATGTGCTTACGAAACCGCTACAGCATGAGAGCTTTTCAGACGCTCTCAAACAGTTTGCCGCCAGACTCGAACCGAAACAGAATCCGCCACTAACGAGTGACAGCAATGTGCTTCAATTGCAACGTAAGCCAATCGAGAACTTAAGGTTAACAGAGGAAGAACTCTCCCGCTCAGGCATGTTTACTTCTTTACGAGATGAGCCAGAAGCGCTCGACGAGTTGCTAAAAAGCATTATTGTCGATTTTGAGACTTCGGTTGATGAACTTATTGAATACTTTATGGCTGAAGACTTTGCTTCATTAGCGCTGACGTTGCACAAAACGAAAGGGATGGCACTGAACCTAAGTTTACCTATTTTGGCGAGCCAAACGGAGACCCTGGAAACTCAACTTAAAGCCAACCAAAGTCCCGAGATTGAGCAGTTACAGATGCTGATCAATCGGTTACAGGTCAACATCCATCAGTCTCAGAGACTTTTGGATGATATCCAGAAGAACAATGCCGATCCTCAACAGATTTTATAGTCCCTGTGAGTGCGATGCTTTCCTTAACTCATTTTGTTGTGGTTTACTGTGGCAAGGACGGATAGTGTTGATTCGTCGTCGGAAAATCAGGGAGTTAGAATGAGTAAGCATTCCGCTTTAATCAAATGGCATCGTAAAGCTGGCGAAGAGTTTAGTGATAATAAGTATAGTCGGGCACACATTTGGCAATTTGATGGAGGGTTGCAAGTCCCAGCATCTCCATCTCCCCACGTAGTACCATTACCACTATCCGTAGAAGAAAACGTTGATCCAGAAGAAGCGTTTGTCGCGGCACTTTCTAGTTGTCATATGCTCGTTTTCCTGTCTATTGCAGCAAAGCGACGTTATGTTGTGGACAGTTACTTCGATGAAGCGGTAGGGGAGCTTGAAAAAGGCGAAAACGGAAAAGAGTGGGTATCAAAGGTAACGTTAAACCCTAAGATAACATTTTCAGGTGAAAAACAACCGACACCATCTCAATTAGAAAAACTGCACCACATGGCCCATGAGAATTGCTTTATCGCCAACTCCGTTAAAACAGAAGTGACAACGCTTATTGCGAATTAAGTGGAGCTCTTTATCAAAAAGCGCGGCCTATTGCGGAGTTATATTAAGCCAGCAGTCATCCTGCTGGCTCGTTCATCTAGACGACACCTTGCTCAATCATTGCATCAGCGACTTTTCTAAAGCCTGCAATGTTGGCGCCTAA
The DNA here is from genome assembly GCF_033344475.1 of Vibrio sp. 1288. Taxonomy (NCBI): domain Bacteria; kingdom Pseudomonadati; phylum Pseudomonadota; class Gammaproteobacteria; order Vibrionales; family Vibrionaceae; genus Vibrio; species Vibrio sp. 1288. The sequence goes on along the minus strand of NZ_JAWPOX010000040.1, from coordinate 255 downwards.
AACTAAATTTCCAGGTTGGCCAAACTCTTTACTGGTTTCGTTTGCATTGATGAAAATATTTTTCATGATGGTTTGCAACTGACTATCCACTTGTTCAAACGTCCAGTTTTGCATGCTGGCGTTTTGCGCCATTTCAAGTTGACTGGTTGCAACGCCGCCTGCATTGGCTGCTTTTGCAGGCTTTGTTGCGTAAATCGAATGAACTAAATCAGAATATTACGATCAGATCAGGGACATTCATTCACTGACTTTGAT
>NZ_JAWPOX010000407.1:0-764 GCF_033344475.1 Vibrio sp. 1288 | reverse complement strand
CTTCTGTTGTACGCCGCGCGTGTTCAACTGGTTGAGAATGTGATTAAGCCAGCGCTTGCAAACGGACAATGGGTTGTTGGCGATCGCCATGACTTGTCATCACAAGCTTACCAAGGTGGTGGCCGTCAAATTGATGCGTCACTCATGAAAAACCTACGTGACACTACGTTGGGTGACTTTAAGCCCGCATTTACACTTTATATGGATATCGACCCTTGTATCGGTCTTGAGCGCGCTCGTGGTCGTGGCGAGCTAGACCGTATTGAAAAGATGGATATCAGCTTCTTCGAGCGCACTCGTGAGCGTTACTTGGAAATCGCCAATGCTGATCCGTCAATTGTTGTGATCAATGCAGAACAATCGATTGAAGAAGTGTCTCGTGATATTCAAGACGCCTTGAACGAATGGTTGTCTCGCCAGTAAGTACAAAGCGAATATAGGTTACGCATGTTTAATGATTTTCCTTGGCTAAAGCCAGCATGGGAGAACCTCAAATCTGGGTTGGATTCAGATCGAATTCCTGGAGCTTTATTGCTGCAAAGTAATAAAGGCTTGGCAGTAGAAAAGCTTGTTGAGTTTTTTAGTCATGCACTTCTTTGTCAAAACTACAGCAGCGAAGCTTGTGGTTTCTGCCATAGCTGTCAACTGACGAAATCTCAAAGCCATCCAGATTTGCACTGGATTAGGCCAGAGAAAGAAGGCAAGGCGATTACGGTTGACCAAATTCGCGCTTGCAATCGTCTAGCTCATGAATCTTCTCAGCT
>NZ_JAWPOX010000406.1:0-764 GCF_033344475.1 Vibrio sp. 1288 | reverse complement strand
AATAACGACCAATCATAACTCAATGATAAATATAAACTTAAAAACAAACCTGGTGATAAAACGATCTTGTCAATTCTGATGATCTTTTCACCAAACTCAGATCGGTCAAAGATCAACCGATCGGTTATTTATCCACACATTCATTCTCTAACTTCATGACATCTACATAAAATCAAGCCTAAAAACGTTTCAAAACCCCTGTTTATTCATCCAGCCCATCAGTAGATCCACTTATATGCACCTATATCTGTGGATAAGTTATGAATTGATCATTCTTAATCCATCTCGATGAAATCTTGGACAGTAGATTTTGTTGAAATTTGTTAGACTAGGATTTTTCCATTGTCATGCAGTTATTATGAAACCAGAACCACAATCAGAAGCGGAGTTAATGGAACGCGCTCACGATATTGCCGGACTCAGTTTTGCGGAATTAGCGGACGAAGCAGAGATGACCGTTCCAGAAAACCTCAAACGCGATAAAGGCTGGGTGGGACAATTGCTGGAATGGCATTTGGGCGCTCCTGCGGGTAGCAAACCTCAACAAGACTTTTCCAAACTTGGTATCGAGTTAAAGAGCATTCCAATTGGCTACAACGGACGACCGTTAGAAACTACATTTGTATGCGTTGCACCCTTAACTGGTGTTCAAGGACTGACATGGGAAACCAGCCATGTGCGCAATAAGCTCTCGCGCGTATTGTGGGTTCCTGTAGAAGGTGAACGAGAAATCCCCCTTGCCGAGCGTCGTGTAGGGACACCTC
>NZ_JAWPOX010000405.1:0-765 GCF_033344475.1 Vibrio sp. 1288 | reverse complement strand
CCATGATGGATCGTATGAATTTGCATGGCGAACAACGCCGTGCGGCGCAAGATGCATTCCGCGAAGGGAAAGAGAGTGATTTCCCATTAGAAGATGTGTTGGTGCGTGTAAAAATCTCGACCGCTGGCCGTTTTGATTTGCTGCAATTCTTCCTTGAACTGCAAATTTCCGCGGCCTTTGCTGATGGAGCTATCCATCCAAGTGAACGTAATGTGCTGCACAAAATTGCTCGTGGTTTAGGTTTCTCATCTGAGCAACTAGAGCGTCGCCTGCAAATGCAAGAAGCGGCGTTCCGTTTCCAACATCAGGGTGGTTTCCATGGTCAGCAACAAGGTCAATACCAGTCGTCAGGTTGGCAGCAAGCCTCACAGGCGGATCAATTGGCCGATGCGTACAAAATTTTGGATGTGTCACCAGAGGCGGACGGTAAAACCGTTAAACGAGCTTACCGTAAGTTAATGAATGAGCACCACCCCGATAAGTTGATGGCCAAAGGTTTACCGCCAGAAATGATGAACGTCGCAAAAGAAAAATCGCAAGAAATTCAAAACGCTTACGATTTGATTAAAAAGGTGAAAGGCTTTAAGTAAGCCAAAATCTAGCAAGCAAACTAGAAAGTAAAAAGGGCACTTGGTGCCCTTTTTTAGCTTTTGGGTTATCGGTGGCTAAAAGCATCTCAAGCTGAACAAGGATGGATAAATCAGTCGGCTTGGTTCAAGCTCCAATCGTAGTCGTACTTCACCCGACCTGAAAAATGGTTGTATT
>NZ_JAWPOX010000404.1:0-765 GCF_033344475.1 Vibrio sp. 1288 | reverse complement strand
GAATCAGTTCCAGAGAGAGCAGGAGGATCGCTGCAGCAACGCCGGATGGGCGTTTTAATGCGAATGGAGATTGCGCAGTTGCTGACATGAGAGATCCTTAATGACGAAAAAATACCAAGGAATACGTTTGCCTTGGTGTTCATTTACCCTAACGAACTTATGGGGATCGGCACAACCCCAAAGGAGAAAATAAGTCGATATGGTTAATCTTTATCTGTAAGTCAGTGATTTAAACTGGAATTTGAATTTTAAATCGGAATAAATAACTTTTCAGTCCGTTAACATGCCCGTATTTGTTGGAATTTTGTTCATCATTTGGAGTTTTTATCTAAGCTGTATTGCTCAATAAGTGAACGCTAATTTATGGTGGTGCTCGACTTGATATGAACTCGATACGTTTTTAGACCTATTTCGCTAAGAGATGTTGCGTTGGGACACTCCGCGACAGAGTTGAATGCTTGTTTGTTATCGGCAAAAACTTGCTCATGGCTAAAAAGGGCAAATCTTTTGTATCGATCACAATTCATTAACGTTTTGCGAGGTTGTACCGCTTAGTCTCATTCTATCGTCGGCAATATCTTGCTTATTGGTTTGCGGGTAAATGAGCGAGTTTTTGCTCATTTTTGGCTGGGAGATTATATTTATTAAATAAAAACAATGAGTTGAAAATTGGCATTTAAGTTGCTCTTAGCGTTTTGTTGTTAATAAAGATTTAACATGATGTAAATCCATAATCGTGAAACGACTACACGGAGAGTAATAATG
>NZ_JAWPOX010000403.1:0-766 GCF_033344475.1 Vibrio sp. 1288 | reverse complement strand
GCCCAGTGGTTGCAGACAAATTTATGGGCCAAGTACACGGCTTGTTGGGTTACTTGTTTGCGGCTTTGGTAGCGACATGCGTTTATATGTTGCTTGCAGCGAGCAAAACCAAACAGCAAATGGCTGCGGGCCTATAAAGCAAAAACAACCAAATGACCATTGAAAACGAGGGCTATCTGCCCTCGTTTTTTTATGCGTTTTCCATTAACTGCTTTCGATAACGTGTTGGCGAAATGCCGTAAAACTTCTTAAATCGATGCGTAAAGTTGTACGGGTCTCGGTACCCCAATCGATTGGCAATCATCGCAATTGACCACGCCCGGTATTGCAACAAGTCAGCTGCTTTGTGCATTCGCAGCTCGATCAACTTGCTCCTCGGACTCATATTGAAGAGCTGTTTCGACAAACGGTTTAGCTGTTCTTCACTAATAAAACATCGCTTCGCCATCTCACTGACAGTCCAAGGCAAATGCAGTTGCCCTTCTATCTCATTAAACAAGGTCTGAACACGCGAAAGCGACGTACTGATTGGCGTTTCTACACTTTGCACCAACCGTTGAACTTCACTGATCAATAACTGACGAAAACCAGAGCGTCCGCCGATTTCGTTGTAGAGTAAGGTCATCAACGACCAAATCTGTTCTGAGCCACGAAATGGAATCACGCACTGGCCAAGATCATTGAGATGATGCCATGCAGGTGCATTTTGCGGCAGCAACCAGACCATTTTCCAACTTCCCAAACGCGGGTTGATCTCGAAACGAAA
>NZ_JAWPOX010000402.1:0-766 GCF_033344475.1 Vibrio sp. 1288 | reverse complement strand
AGTCATGTCTACGTCTACGCGTAACTTCCCGAACCGTCTAGGTACTGGCGCGAATGTTTACCTATCTTCTGCGGAGTTAGCGGCAGTAGGTGCAATCCTAGGTAAGATTCCAACCAAAGAAGAATACCTAGAATACGCGAAGCAAATCGACGCAACGGCAACAGATACTTACCGCTACTTGAACTTCCATAAAATGGAACAGTACACCAAGAAAGCTGATGAAGTTATCTTCCAAGAGCCAGCATAAGCAAAGCTAAACGACGAAAAGCACCTCACTTGAGGTGCTTTTTTTATGGACGTAATTCGTTATACTCCGCACCAAATCGATACGAAAAGGCAACCTCGATGGAATTTGAATTCATCCGTAATACGTTGATGGGCGAGTACTACGTAAAATGCAGCATGGGGCATGAGATCGTAGGGCGCTGGTTACAAGAAGAAATCGGAAAAGATCCAGTGAAGATTGCTCAAGTAGAAGCCTTAATTGATAAGGCGTTTTCTCTTCCTTCTCAAGAGTATACTTTAACAGGCACTGAGATCAGCTTGATGATTCAAGGGGATGAAGTTCTGGTGCAGGAGAACGCTCTATCGCACGATTACGATGTAGAGATGGAAAGTGAGTTCGATTTCTATGATGCAGAGAGTACAGCAAGCTGCGGCATTGAAGACTTTGTAGCACTGATTGAGCAATGGAAAGACTTTTTGAACATTTAATGCACAGTTTTGGGTAATCCCATCGGGATTGCTTTATATTTGTGAAAAAGGC
>NZ_JAWPOX010000401.1:0-766 GCF_033344475.1 Vibrio sp. 1288 | reverse complement strand
CGTTCATGGCTGATATAACCCATAGAGCCAGCATACCAGCCACGAGCAAACGGCTCGTTATCAAGGATGAACTGCATCGACTCTTTACGAGGCAAACCTGCCACTGCGGCCGTCGGCTGCAATGCAGAAAGCAGTTGTACGCCATTTGTGCCTGTTTTTAAGCTTGCATGAATATTGCGCTTGAGGTGCTGCACCTTACGTAAACGCACCAATCTCGGTTCGGTTTCTACTTCTACCATTTCGGAATGAGGAGAAAGGCGTTCCACGATATCGTCCACGACGTACTGGTTTTCGTTTAAGTTTTTTGAATCCTGAGATAACCAATTCGCCAATTCCATATCATGAGTGGCATTGTCGCCACGACCAATGGTGCCCGCTAAAGCTTCGGTATGAAGTTCATGTCCAACACGAGAATACAAACGCTCTGGCGTAGAGCCCATAAAACTGTGTTTGCTGTCTAAACTCAACAAGAAATGAAAGCTGTGATGGTTGTTCAAATAGCTCGCTTTAAGCAGTTGTGCAGCGCTCAACGTGTTATCCAATTGGACAGTAGAACGGCGAGCCAACACAACTTTTTTAAACTCATCATTCTCAATCCCAGTCAGAACTTTATGTACCAGCGCATCCCACTCAGATTTGATAGGAGTATGAACAATCGAGCGAATGTGTGACGAGATCGGAGGTAAAGCGGCGACATCGCAAATAAGCTTTCTCAAGCTGGCAAGCGTGCGCGCTTTGTCTTCAGTTAGGTTAACCGCGAGTGACC
>NZ_JAWPOX010000400.1:0-767 GCF_033344475.1 Vibrio sp. 1288 | reverse complement strand
CAAACAACGTTTGCTCGCATTAGAGCAAGGTACACCACTTTAAGTGAGGCGATTCTCATATTGTTGTTTGGCGTGCAACGCACGGTTGAGAATTGTGTAGAGTGGTTTATTTACGAACAAGATAACAAAGGATAACAAGGGCATGTCTTTCAAAACGGATTTTGATGCCTTCATGAGTGAGTGTTGGCAGCTGCACGAGGAAAAGCCAGAACAGGTCTATGCTCAGCTAGAAACGGCGCTGAATGAGGTGGAAGCGCTCAGCCAAGTTGAGCGAATATTTGCACTGATGCTGCACACCGCAATTGGTCACCTTGAACGTCCCGAACGGTTTCTTGCCTGTTTAGACCGCTTAGATGATCGCGCCATTACCGAGAGTTTGGCGTTTAAACGTAGCATCGCCGTTGCACGCTTTTTTGTCGATGGCACTGAGGATGTGGCATTGCTAGAGGAGCAAGATCAGCGTCGCGTGTTCTCTCTTATTGCGAACGAACTTTCTGCTCTTACTCAGCTTGAACCAGCGAGTCAATGGTTGGCGAAAGCCGCATTAGGAATGACACCACACGATGCAGAAGAGGTGCTAGCGCGTTCGATCGCAATCACCGCAAACAACTTGGCTTGTCAGTATGAAGAGCTCTCAGAGCGTACTGACGAGCAGAAAGCGAGGATGTTAGAGTCTGCAAGGCTAGCACTGGATTATTGGAAAATAGCGGGCGGTTGGATGCAGGAAGAGCGCGCAGAATATCGTTTGGCGATGAGCTTGCTGAAAG
>NZ_JAWPOX010000399.1:0-768 GCF_033344475.1 Vibrio sp. 1288 | reverse complement strand
AAAACGTTGAATACAACGTCGCTCCAGTCAACATAGCAAAAACGACAACGATCAGCATCGAAGCAAAAACGCGCTTTTTAGAGTTTTGTTTTTCCACTACAACGCATCCCTCAACGACTTCATTGGCGTACTCTTAATCATTCGAATTACGGGTAACGCCCCGGCGATCATAATCGCGAGCATTGCCCAAGCGATAGTTTGTGCATATTCCCAAGGAATGGTTTGCAGTTCGAGTGACCAACCAAAAGATTGTTTAATGATGATATCAACAATTAGGTGGGCCAAGGCCAATCCTAACGGTACTGCTATAATCGCAGAAATGGCACCAAAGGCGAACAGTTGCAAGCCCCCTAGGGCAACCAACTCTTTGCCAGAAACACCCATGCATCTCAGCAGCGAGAAGTGTCTTTGACGAGAGAGTTCTCCTGCTAGGGTTGCAAAGAAAAGACCAAATACAGCAATGATAAGAGTAATGTTGCCTAGCGTGCCAGCGATGGCGAACGTGTGATCAAATACTCTCATGGCTTGATTGTAGATATTGCTGTTGTCGAATACGCGGTCTTGTGGCAATCGGAAGACATTTTCTAAACGATTCTTCAACCCTTCCCCATTCACGCTGTCTTTCAGCAATACGCCTAACCCTACGTTGCCCGTTCCGGCAAACGCATAAAGCCAGTTTCGATGTGACATCATCACTTGGTTGTATGGGTTGCCATAATCGTAGTACACACCCACGACTTGCCAACCTTCACCCAGTGGCGCTTGCAG
>NZ_JAWPOX010000398.1:0-769 GCF_033344475.1 Vibrio sp. 1288 | reverse complement strand
CAGAGCTTGCGTGTAATTTCTATGTATACGCGATGGGAGATTCTGGAGACAAAGGCGATCTTTCGACCTTGTATGATGAGCTTATGAAGTCGATGAGCAAGTTTGCAGAGAAAGGCGTCACTGACGATCGTCTGGAGCAGTTGAAAGGTAAAGCTGAAGCGGATGCGATTTTTGCGCTTGAAAGCGTGAAAGGTAAAGTCACACAGCTAGCGTCGAATGAAACTTTCTTTGGCCAACCTGATTTGATTGAAAAACAATTGGAACAGATTCGTGCCGTGACTCCTCAATCTGTTGAGAAGGTGTACCAAAACTTTATTCAAGGTAAGTCAAAAGTCACCTTGAGCGTGGTACCAAAAGGCAAAATGGATCTTGCTGTTAAGTCTGCGACATTTACTACGCCAGAACGTACCTTACCAGAGTACAAAAAAATTACCGATGATCAGTTAGCCTATCGCCGCGCAACGGACAATTTTGATCGTTCAGTGCAGCCACCGGTCGGTGAGCCAGTGAAAGCAACAATGCCAGAACTGTACAATGTGCACTTTGACAACGGCTCTGAACTACTCGGCACCGTGAGCAACGAAACTCCGACAGTCATGATGCAGTTCAGCTTGCCTGCGGGCACGCGTTTTGTGGAAAAAGGCAAAGAAGGCCTAGCGCAACTGACGGCCGCTATGTTGCAAGAAGGAACGACCAAACGTAGTGTGGAACAAATTCAAGCTGAGCTCGATAAACTCGGCAGCATGATCTCTGTCGATGCCACAGGCTA
>NZ_JAWPOX010000003.1:0-274785 GCF_033344475.1 Vibrio sp. 1288 | reverse complement strand
GCCGCCAGCGTTCAATCTGAGCCATGATCAAACTCTTCAATTTAAGATTTTGTTCGGCTCAATGAATACTGAACATTACATAAGTAATGTTTGAATTGACTGTGCTGAATCTTTCGATTCAATGGTCACTTCGTTTCATTGAAACCTAATTTGATACCGCTTTCCGTTAAGAAAGAAATATCTAATTGGATTATCATCAACGAGTGCCCACACAGATTGATAGGTCTATATTGTTAAAGAGCTTGCTTCGTAAGCTTTGCTATCGAAGCGGAGGCGTATTCTAAGGAATTAATTTTCAGTGTCAAACACTTTTTTAAATTAATTTTTAGAAGTTTTCTTTCGCCTTCTTGCCAACCGCTTTTGCGTTTCCGCTTTGCCCTGACAACGGAGGCGCATTATAGGGAGATGATTTTTCTTGGCAACCCCTTTTCAGAAAAAAAATCAAAAAAAAGCGTCGAATGATTAAATCTCACTCAAACGCTTATTTTTAGCACTCAGTTGTTAACTTCAAGTAGCAAATAGGCAATCAATATGTGTCTAGCCAAGACTCTTCAAAGCCTGTGATATCGAGACTCATTGATTGCGCCGCTTCGATTTGCTCGATAGCCTCCAATTCTTTATTTACACTGCTCATCGTCAGTGTGTTGTTGTCTAGCTCAAACACCTGACTTTGAGTCGTATAGTAGAACTTAAGGATCGTCAGCGCTTTTACATCGCCATTGTTCGCGGCTGCTTTAATGCTTTTTAGTTTACGAAAGATCTTGTTGTGCAGCTGCTTGAGTTTCCAAACGTACAGCACTTCTTCCATGTATGGTCGAGTTTTAATTTGATTCAATAAAGAGAGGGAAGTTGCAACTGCGAGAACGACACCAATCAAATTCCAATGGAAATTGCCCGTTGATTGTTCTGGTACGACTTCAGTGTTGCCAAACAAAACAATCAACAAGGTACTAAAGGCAAGAGAGGAGATGGCGAGCAACGCAACAAAACCGCCAATCACAAGGTTTACTTTCTTTTTATAAATGTCTTTATTTATCTGTTTGATTTCCATATACCACTCCTAACAGGGTTGCCTCCTATTCTAGCCAGCACACCCAGCTCCACAATCGAAGCTTTGTAAGTAAGTTCACATTTGCTATTAAACTCGCATCCCTTCCCTGCTTGGGGATATACTTCCGCGCATTCACTCTTCCTATATAGAGGCTAAATTCATGCGCTCTTTTGTTTTACGAGCTCGCGCGGCGCCAACCACCAGCAAAGCACTGTTAGAAGGTGTTGGTAATGAAGCGCATACAGAGATTCTTGCTCATACCATGATGAACACGATGTTCGTTGCTCAATCACACCGTGAAGATGTGGTTGTTCACTTGGTTTTAGAAAGCACAAAAGATTTCTCACGCACCATTACTATTCGCTCCAACGACATCACCAACATTGGCGGCTTCCATGAGTCAACCTTGATTGCAGCAGTGGCTCGCGCTTTGGATGCTTCGGTTGGTATGGGTAAAGAGCAACTTCGTGAAGTCGAACCTGGTATTACCGTTCGTACAGTGAGCTTTGAACGCCTAGTACAAGAACTGGCAGAAGATCACCAACTATATATGCTGGATAAGAAAGGCGAATTTGTTCGTGATGCAGAAATTGGTGAAAATCCATGTTTCTTGCTAACTGACCATATACCGATGCCGAAAAAGTCTTTTAACAGCTTAAAGCGCCTTGGCACAGAGAAGATCAGCTTAGGTCCTAAGATGCTTTTCGCTTCTCAGTGTGTAGTATTGATCCACAATGAGTTGGACATACGCGAATTCTAGTTATTCGCGCACACGTTGCTAGATAATGAAAGAGGACTCTATTGAGTCCTCTTTTTGTTTCTATAGTAATGCTAAGTTTACTTACCACCAATGCTCAAACGAGCAAAACGAACGTCTGGCGAGAAGAAAGTTCGGCTATCGTTAATTAGCTGAGTATCACCTACTGCCTCAACTTCTTGCAGCATATTGTAGAAGTTACCCGCTACCGTGATCCCACGAACTGGTTGAATGCGCTTACCATCACGGCACAAGAAACCACTCGCGCCAAATGAGAAATCACCACTCACTGCATCCGCACCAGAATGGACACCTTGAAGTTCGACTAACTCTAGGTACTCACCCGCTTTTACTTCTGACGCACTGCTGTTACCCGTCGCAATCACTTTGTGATTCGCTGATACGTCTAGGCTCGATTTTGCACCGCGAGCGGCACTTGCTGTCGAGACTGCGCCCAAGTAACTTGCGGTCTGGCTGTTGTGTAGCAAGGTTTTCAACTCACCATTAGCAATCATGACATTATCTTGAGTAGCGAAGCCTTCACTATCAAAACTCGCGATTGCCATACCATTTGGCATGTAAGCCGTATCAGTAAAGGTAATTAAATCACTCGCAACACGTTGACCAAGCTTGTCACCCAGTGGCGTAATGCCTTTCATCGCGCTTACGCCAGAGAAAGCACTGCCGAAAGCACCGAATAAACTTGCTAGCGCATTGATGTGGAAAATAGCAGGGTAGTTACCTGTCGCAACCGGAGCGCCTTCCAGAAGATCACGAGCAAGGTTGTAGCCACCTTCTATACAGTAAGCTGGATTCAACTCATCAAAACGGCGACCAAGTGACATTCTACCCGCCATTGACTGTTTGCCGTCTTTTTCAAACAAGGTATACGCGTAACAAGTGAACGAGCGCTCGAAGTGTTGACACAATGTGCCTTGAGTATTGGCAATGATCAGTTGTGTTTCGCCATCGCTATAACCATTGTAAGGTGCGCTAGAAGCGTGAGGCAGAGCCACTACGCCTTGCTCAAGTGCGAGAGACAGTTCAATTTTTTCATCAACCGAAGTTGTGTCTTCTTGAGCAATCTCAGCCACGTCAGTCGTGATTTGGCTGTTCACACAACTAATGGTCTGATGTTCATCTTGCTTGGAAAAACGAGCGCTTTGCAGTGCATTAGTTAGCATTAAATCCAAGCTTGGTTGCTCTAGTGATTCAGAATAGCTTGTCGCGACACGAGCATCTTTAATAAGTCGAACACCCAGCACTTGACTTGAGCTTACTTTGTACTCATCCAGCTTTCCTTGGTTCGCTTTCAGAGAAAAGCTGCTGTTGCGGTTTACAATGACGTCCGCTTCTGCACCTTGGCGTTTTGCTTCTGATAGGACGTAATCAACCGCATTGAGAAGTTGTTGTTCTTGGCTCATTAGTTACCGCCTCCTACCAGAATGTTATCGACTTTCAGCGTTGGCTGACCGACTGTTGTTGGCACTGAACCACTTACGGAACCACACATGCCCGGCGCAAGCGCCATGTCTTTGCCGACCATGCTGATTTCTTTTAACACTTTTGGACCCGTGCTGATCAGCGTTGCTGTTTTCAGAGGCTTGGTGATTTTGCCATTTTCAATGAGATAAGCTTCACGAACAGCAAAGTTAAACTCACCCGTACCCGGTTGAACCGAGCCGCCGCCCATCTTCTTCGCATAGATACCACGTTCAATGCCTGCAAGCATGTCATTAAGTGAATGCTCGCCCTCTTCGATAAAGGTGTTACGCATGCGCGAGGTTGGTGCGAACTTGTAGTTTTGACGACGACCAGAACCCGTAGGCTCATAACCTGTCTTCATGCCACCCATTTTATCGACCATGAAGCTGGTTAGCTTACCGTCTTTGATCAGTTGAGTGCGCTGAGTCTTCATACCTTCATCATCAATGTGAATCGAGCCCCATTCGTTGGTCATGGTGCCATCATCGACTGCATTCACTGCGGTGTGAGCAACCATTTCGCCCATCTTGTCGTGGAAGACTGATGCTTTCTTCGCAACTGAAGTGGTTTCTAGCAAGTGACCACATGCTTCATGGAAGATAACGCCGCCAAAGCCGTTACCAATCACCACCGGCATTTCACCCGATGGACAAGCATCCGCGCCAAGTTTTACTAACGCTTGCTGCGCGATAGTTTGACCTAGCTCTTTGGCATCAAGCTGTTCACTGAATTCCCAACCAGCAAGAGCGCCAGGACCTTCCATACCAGAAGACTGCTCATTACCTTTTTGCGCGACAGTGTTACCAGCAACACGAATGTAGTGGCGAGTATCGTCAACGTGTAGACCTTCTGAGTTGAAGATAGACACTTGTTGCTCGCGCTGAAGAACGCTGCCAATAAACTGGCTGATATGTTCACTCTCAGCACGTGCGGCTTGGTCAACTTTCAATAGAAACGCGATTTTTGAATCTAGGTTAGCATCCTTACCTAGCGGCATGCGGCAACCATGTTGGATTGGGTAGCGGTTCAAATTCAAAGAACCCGCTGACGCGATTTGCTCACGCTTGTCTTTTGCAGCAAGCAGCGAGGTTACGCGCTTTAGTTCGGCTTCATCTGTGCTGTTGGTGTAACCGTAAAGCACCTTATGACCGAAAAAAAGACGAATACCGATACCAAAATCGATACCCGAGTTAACCTTATCCACTTCACCAGATGCGATCTGGACAGTGTTGGTTTGGTGATGTTCAACGAATAGTTCAGCGAAATCAGCCCCCAAAAAGAGCGCATGATCGATCACTGACTTCGCTGTTACAGAATTAAGCATGAAGTCTCCTTGCTCGATGATCGTCTTAGCCTTCCTAATTAACTGTGAAAAAGTTCAACAAAGTTAAATTGGCAACACGTTAAATTTTAACAGTTTTTTAACCTTGTTTTGTGCTAATCCTTGCTTAACGAGACCACGATTATTTATTAAATATTCCAGGTTCTGCTCATTCACCAGAGCGTTGCACTAGTAAATTCCACCCAGCAAACCATTTAGGTGCTTACTTTATCACTCACCTCGCATAATTGAATACTCATTATAATTACGCTCAAAAAACGTATCCCTTCCGCAATGGTCCTGCTATCATCCGAACGAAATAGTCGGGGGGCCACACGACAAGTGTTGGCTGAGATCGAAATTCGAGACCCGTTGAACCTGATTCAGTTAGCACTGACGTAGGGAACTATGCACACTTTGCCTTTCGTCGCCCCTCTTAGGTAAGCGATAGCGATCGAAAAATCGATCTATCTGCAACGGTCAAAGTCAGTTCCTATACGTCTTGTAGTAGGAGCGACCATGACGCAGCAATCACAACCTCATTCACATCACACGCCAGCCTTGCCTACCCCTATCGTATTGACCATCGCGGGCTCAGACAGTGGTGGCGGTGCAGGTATTCAAGCCGACATCAAAGCGATGTCCGCAACCGGCAGTTTTGCTTGCTCGGTAATCACGGCGATTACTTCGCAAAATACCCAAGGCGTTTCTGCGATTTTCCCCATTCCTCTCGACCATGTAGAGAGCCAACTTGATGCAGTATTTACCGACCTCAACATCGTTGCAGTCAAAGTGGGCATGCTGGCAGATTCCAACATCATCAAAGTCGTTGCAGACAAAATTAAACAATACCAGCCAAAACACCTCGTGATTGACCCTGTGATGGTGGCCACCAGCGGCGATCTATTACTGGAACAGTCGGCAATCAGCACTTTAAAAGAAGAATTGATTCCGCTCGCAGACATCATTACCCCTAACCTACCCGAAGGCGCAGCATTGACGGGTAAGCCAATGCCTCAATCAGAATCTGAAATGAACGATATGATTACCGACCTTCGTGCGCTTGGCGCCAAAGCTATTCTGCTCAAAGGCGGTCACCTTGAAGAAAATGAAAACAGCAACGATCTACTTATCATGCAAGACAGTGCCGAGTTAATTAGCGCCAAGCGATTTCCAACCAAAAACACTCATGGCACAGGCTGTACACTTTCTTCCGCCATTGCGTCTTATCTTGGCCAAGGCAACAACCTACACAAAGCGGTGCACCTGGGTAAGCAGTACATCAGCCAAGCTATCGCACACGCTGATGAATTGGATGTAGGTAAAGGCCATGGCCCTGTGAACCACTTTTTTGCGGGTCATACTTATGTTCGCTAACGCGATTGGCATTCAGCTTTCCGATGCTAGTCTGCGATACAAAGACAGCCAAACACCAACGCTAGCAGGGTTGAGTATGACTATTCCTGCTAATCAATGGACAGTGTTACTTGGTCGCAGTGGCTGCGGGAAAACCACAATATTGCGTTACTTAGCTGGCCTACTGGATGACCAAGTTGACTGGCATGGCGAACTCATCACAACGGATGGCGCTGCACTGCATGACCGTATCGCTTACATGGCTCAGCAGGATTTATTGCTACCGTGGTTGAATGTGTTAGACAACGTCTGCCTCAGTTCTCGATTTTCTCAAGTGCAAGCACCAGAGCAAAATAGACAACGTGCACTGACTTTACTAAGCCAAGTGGGACTCGCCGATTACGCGGATGCTAAGCCAGCTCAGCTCTCTGGCGGCATGAGACAACGTGTTGCCCTTGCTCGCACTCTGATGCAAGACAAGCCTCTAGTTCTGATGGATGAGCCTTTCTCTGCACTGGACGCGGTTACTCGTCATAAGTTGCAAACCTTGTCTGCCGAATTGCTGAAAGATAAGACGGTTGTTCTGATTACCCACGACCCACAAGAAGCGGTGCGATTAGCTCACCAACTCTATGTGTTGCAAGGCACACCTGCGCAAGCTCAGCACTTGGTCGTTCCAGACTCCAAGCCGCCCCGAGTTCTCGATGGAGAGTGCGCGGCGTTACAACAAGCGATTTTGGATCAACTGGAGAAAGACTATGAGTGATATGACTCAGTACAACTCCGTTTCGGCACGCATTAGTAAAAAAGAACGCGTGACCCATCCGGCTCTGCGCTTGGTCATTAGCACAGCGGTGATCTTGGGATTGTGGCAGTTGGTTGTTGTGGTATTCGACATGCCAAGCTTCATCTTACCTTCACCAATTGAAGTGCTGGATAGATTGGTCACTCGTTACGATGTCTTGCTCAAACATACTTGGGTTACCGCGCAAGAGATTTTACTTGGTTTGGCGCTTGGATTATCAATGGGTTTGCTGTTCGCATTGCAAATGCTGATGTTCGAACCGCTGAAGCGTTGGTTACTGCCCATTCTGATTGCTAGCCAAGCGATCCCTGTGTTCGCCATCGCGCCAGTACTCATGCTTTGGCTGGGTTACGGCATTGCATCGAAAGTCGTCATGGCGGCGATCATCATCTTTTTCCCCGTCACCACATGTTGCTACGACGGCTTACGTAATACACCAACAGGTTACCTCGACCTTGCCAAGACCATGGGCGCGTCTAAATGGCAGTTACTTCGTCATATTCAATTGCCAGCCGCCCTACCAACTTTAGCCTCAGGCATTCGTGTTGCCGTCGTTATTGCGCCGATTGGAGCAGTGGTCGGTGAGTGGGTAGGTTCAAGTGAAGGCTTGGGTTATCTGATGCTCCAAGCTAATGCTCGCATGATCATTGATGAGATGTTTGCGGCGCTGTTTATCCTAGCCGTGCTGTCTATCTCACTCTACTTCATCACCGATAAATTATTGAAAAAAGCCATCCCTTGGGAAAGCAAATAATTACAGAAAATAACCAAAGAAAATTGGGAAAGAAAAGGAAGAACCCCGTGAATAAAAACAAACTTATGAGCGCTGCTGCTCTACTCGCTTCAGTGGTATCAACCAATGTGCTTGCAGCAGAAAAAGAGATGACACTGATGTTGGATTGGTTCGTCAACCCAAATCATGGTCCTATCGTGATTGCCAAAGAGCGTGGTTACTTCAAAGAACAAGGTTTGAAGGTCAACATTCAAGAGCCGGCAGATCCAAGCACGCCACCTAAGTTGGTCGCGGCGGGTAAAGTCGACATGGCGATTTCTTACCAACCAAGCCTAACTATCGATGTCGCGGCGGGTTTGCCACTAATCCGCTCTGCGACTTTGATTGCTACGCCACTCAACACGTTGATGGTGCTGGATAACGGTAAGAATGAAAACCTTGGCGACTTGAAAGGCAAGAAGATCGGTATTGCGATCGCAGGCAACGAAGAAGCGACAATCGGCACCATGCTAGCGCAAGAAAACGTGAAGTTTTCTGACGTACAAATCATCAACGTAGGTTGGGCGCTGTCTTCGTCTCTTGCGTCTGGCAAGGTGGATGCGATTTGGGGCGGTCTACGTAACTTCGAAACCAACCAACTGGCACTAGAAGGTTATAAAGCTAAGGCCTTCTTCCCTGAAGAACACGGCGTGCCAGCGTATGACGAGTTAGTCTTCGTAGCCAATGCAAAAACCTACGACAAAGAAGCCATCAAGGCATTCAACAAAGCGCTAGAGCAAGCAACCACTTACATCGTTAACCATCCAAAAGAATCTTGGAAAGAGTTTGTTGCTTATTCACCAGACACGCTCAACAACGAGCTTAACCAACGCGCTTGGAACGACACGCTAACTCGTTTTGCTCTTCGTCCATCCGCAGTAGATCTGAAACGCTACGATGATTATGCGCAATTCATGTATTCACAAAAAATCATCGAAACACTGCCAAAAGCGAAAGATTACGTACCGAACTTTGACTAATTCTACTGACTTTGGGCTCTAAGCCTAGGGTCTTTTGATAACGAGATACCCATAATGAAATACCAAGATTTGATCGACGCTTGCCGCCAAGATTGGCAAGAATACACTGAGCATGCTTTCGTGCAGCAATTGGCGCAAGGCACTCTGGCTCAGCCTTGTTTTCTGCATTACCTAAAGCAGGATTTTCTTTTCCTAAAACAGTACGCACGAGCCTACGCATTAGCGATCTACAAAGCACGTACTTTGGATGACATGCGCCGTGCCTTACCAAGCGTACATGCATTGCTCGATTCTGAAATTGCCCACCACGTGACTTACTGTGAGCAATGGGGACTGACAGAATCCGACTTGGAAAACGAGCCAGAGGATTTCGGGACAGTAGCTTATACCCGCTACGTATTGGATGCTGGCATGACGGGCGACCTTGTTGATCTATACGCGGCACTAGCACCATGCTCTATCGGTTATGCCGTAATCGGTAAGATGCTGATTGAAGATGAGAACACGGTAATCGAAGGTAACCCATACGCAAGTTGGATCAACCTCTACGGTGGTGAGGAATTCCAATCTGGTGTCGCAAAAGGTGCAGAACACTTTAATCAGTTATTGGCGGAAATCGATATCAATAGTCAGCGTGGTCAAAACCTGATTCAGGTATTCAAAACTGCAACGCGTATGGAAGTGGCATTCTGGCAACAAGGTCTAAACGCTCAGCAAGATTAATCGGAGAGTCTCATGTTAATTGAACAAATCACCCAAGCATTAACCGCAGTACGCCAGCAAAAGCCATTAGTCGTCAACATCACTAACTACGTGGTGATGAATAACACAGCAAACGCACTATTGGCCATCGGCGCTTCTCCAATCATGGCGCACTCCAAGCAGGAAATGGCAGAGATGATGTCGTTCGCTGGCGCATTGGTTATCAACATCGGTACCCTAGACAGCGTTTGGACACCGCGTATGAGCTATGCCGTAGAGCAAGCCAATACCAATGGCAAAATCGTTGTACTCGACCCCGTCGGTTGTGGAGCAAGCTCACTGCGTACCGAGACATCACGTGAGATCGCACGCCTTGCAGACAAGTTGATCATTCGTGGTAACGCCTCAGAAATCATCGCTCTCGCTGGCGAGCAAGCACAAAGCAAAGGCGTCGATGCACTAGACAGCAGCGACGCAGCACTTGGCGCAGCAAACTTCTTAGTCTCAGAGTACGGCGCGAGCGTAGTGATTTCTGGTGAGACTGATTACATCGTCATGAAAGAGCAAACTGTGCAGCTAAACAATGGTCACGAGATGATGCCATACGTAACCGGAATGGGCTGTACACTCACGGCACTAACAGGCGCTTTCGCTGCTGTTGGTGATAACTCCGGACTTGCTGCTGCGGCGATACTGGGCGTTGTTGGAGAGATAGCAGCGGAACAAGCTCGCGGCCCAGGTAGCCTGCAAATGCATCTTTTGGATGAGCTTTACCAACTGGATGAAGAAACACTGGCAAAACGCCTAAAACTCCAAGTGAGTTAAGCTTTCTCTAACAAATACCGGCCTCTCACTCCCTGTAGATGAGAGGCCCAAAGGAAACAAAATGAACGCCTATCGTTTATATTTGGTCACCGATGACCAACAAGATTTAGCCACACTAAAGCGTGTTGTGAGAAAAGCCGTGGAAGGTGGCGTGACCATGGTACAAGTCCGCGAAAAACACGGCGATGTGCGTGCGTTTATCGAACGTGCTCAAGCCGTGAAAGACATCCTTAAAGATACCAATGTGCCTTTGATCATCAATGACCGCGTTGATGTTGCCCTGGCAGTTGATGCCGATGGGGTTCACCTCGGGCAATCAGACATGCCCGCAACTATCGCTCGTGAGTTGATTGGACCAAACAAAATCCTCGGCTTATCCATCGAAAATGAAGAGCAGCTTGCAGAAGCGGACTCTCTTCCGATTGATTACATCGGCTTGAGCGCAATCTTCGCGACGCCGACCAAAACCAACACCAAGAAGTTCTGGGCTATTGATGGCTTGAAGATGGCGTTAGAGACGACTTCACTGCCGATTGTTGCCATTGGCGGCATTAACGAAAGTAACATTCCGCAACTCAGCGCCACTGGTGTTCATGGCTTAGCTTTGGTTTCAGCGATTTGCCACGCAGAAGATCCAAAAGCCGCATCGGAATATTTATTAGGGTTGATGAGCTAACCTTGCTCACGCCTGAACAAAGCGCTTATGGATGAGCGCGTTTGCCTTTCAGTACTTTCAACAACCTCTCCTTTCACAACGAAGAGCTGCAATGTCACTTTCACGCTCGAATTGACAGAGCGTTGATAAGTTTTTCACGCCAGATAACGTAAGATAAGCCCCTTATTTTCACGTGGTTGAATAACCCTCAATAAAAACAAAACGCTCTCAATGAAAACCAAAAAATATGGATTGATGATGCTCGCCTTGTTTGTTCTTGGCATCATCCCAATGTCGCTGTTTGGCTCTTATCACAATCTCACTTCACAGGTGCCGGAAAGTCTGGGTATTACTTTTACTTTGCTCACAGATTCTGCTGGTAGCAAAGGCTTTTTAATTACGTTAACACTGCTACTGCTTTCTTTATTTCGCTTTAAACCAAGTCGCATTGAGTGGATGCAAAAACTCTCAATGTTAGGGTTGTTACTGGTGATTGGTTTTGCCAGCAAAACGGGTCTAAAACTGATGACAGAAAGCCCGCGTCCCTACGCCGAACTGCTTGCTGCAGAGCAATTGATTGAGCACCCAGACGCGTTTTATCAGTTGGATACAAAGCAGCAAGCCAACGTAATTAACCAGATTTCTGAACACGTCAGTGATAGGCGAACGCGCCATTGGCAAGGCGAGAAAGACTATTCTTTCCCATCCGGCCATACGATTTTCGTTTCGATTTGTTTGGCTTTCTTTGGTGGTTTGTTCTTACAGAACAAGTGCTATATCTCTGCACTGTCATTGTGGATGTGGGGAATGAGCGTCGCATATAGCCGCTTATGGCTGGGCATGCATCGCCCTGAAGATTTAATAGGCTCAGTCTTGTTTGTCGCGATTGTATTTACTTTACTCCCGACATTTTTCAGATTAAGAAACAGATGCCGTTTGTTTCTCTTGCTTCGCGCTAATGTGAACGATGACTAGATAAAAAGAAGCCAGCGATTCGCTGGCTTCTTGCTTTCAATCGCTACTTTTTTCTAGCCATTTCTTGGTGGTTCAAACGCTGTTAGTTCTAATTCTGGGCCAGTGTATTTTTCAATACGAACCAGTGCCGAGTTCGCCGCACAGCCGTTTGCAAGTCGAGAGGTCGGAATATCCAACGTTAACACGTTACAACCGCCGTTCTTACAAATGCCGGTTTTAGGATCCAAATCCGGCCAACCGCCTTCATGAATACACACTGAACCTTGCTTGATTCGGTCAGTCACTTCTGCACCAACCAATACTTGGCCACGGTTGTTAAACGCACGAACTAGATCGCCCGTTTTAATACCACGCGCTTTCGCATCTTCAGGGTGAATCCAAATAGGTTCACGGTTTGCAATTGCGTACTCTTCGCGAATCTTCGCGTAGTTGAATTGGCTGTGTAGACGATGCGCTGCGTGAGCGGTCATTAGCTGCAACTCGCCATCTTTCGCAGTACCCGTGTACTCGGTTGGTGCCATCCACGTTGGATGTGGAGGACAGTCTTCCAACTGATAACCTTCAATGGTTTTCGAGAAGATTTCGATCTTACCACTTGGTGTACCGAGTGGATTCATGATCGGGTCTTCACGGAAATCTGCGTAACGAACAAACTGTGCGTTCTTCTCGTTCCACTTCATCTCGATCAGTTGGTTATCTTCCCAGAACTTGCTGAAGTTCGGCATTGCTACGCGAGAGCCACGGCCACCTTGTTGCGCCGCCTTGTAGAAGCCGTACAGCCATTCCATTTCGGTTTTGCCTTCGGTGTATACGTCACGGCCACCCGGAGCTAGCATCTCTGCCATGTCCGCGAATACATCGAAGTCATTACGCGCTTCACCTTGCGGCTCAACCACTTGCTTCATTGGCACCAAGTGTTGGTTACTGTAGTCACCCGTCATCGTTAAGTCGTTACGCTCGAACGATGTGGTGATTGGCAGAACGATGTCCGCGTGCTTCGCAGCCGCCGTCCAGTAAGGCTCTGAAATTACGATCAGCTCAGGCTTTTGCCACGCTTTAATCAAACGGTTGGTGTCTTGGTGGTGAGTAAAGTTCGCACCACCTGCCCACCAAATCATCTTGATATCCGGAAACGTCAGTTCATGACCGTTATGATGGTAGGATTGACCTGGGTTTTCCAACGCCTCGACAATACGCGCTACAGGGAAGCTTTGCACCGCGCCAGACACCGCCCAGTCGTTCCCCGCAGAAGAGCCGCCACCCAGCGATGCCGAAATCGCAGGAAGTACGCCAGCATCACGAGCAGGGTTACCACCGTTTGAGTAGTGGTAAGAGAAACCAAAACCACCGCCCGGTAAACCGATTTGACCCAACATCGTTGCCAGTGTAACCAGCATCCAGTGACGCTGCTCACCGTATTGTTGGCGCTGCATGCCCCAACCCGCCATCAGCATGGTGCGGTTTTTACTGAAGATGTCAGCCAGTAGCTCAAGTTGCTTCGCAGGTACGCCACAGATTTGTGATGCCCATTCTGCTGATTTTTCTACGCCGTCTTCTTCGCCCATCAGGTACGCTTCAAACTTGTCGTAACCTGCGGTGTATTTATCGAGGAAGGCTTTATCGTGCTTACCTTGTTTCACTAAGGTGTGTGCGATGCCCATCATCATTGCCACGTCGGTCATTGGGTGAGGAGCAATCCACTCCGCATTCTCACCAAAGAACTCGATGGTTTCAGAACGAATAGGGTCAATCGCAATGACCGTCTTGCCTGATTTTTTCAATTGATGGAAGAACTCAAGACCAGCACAGTCTGTTGAGCTCCACGCGATTTTTAGAGTGTTGATCGGGTTTAAGCCCCAAAGCACAACCACATCGCTGTGCTCTAATACCACTGGGTACGTAGTTTGTTGCTCGTACACTTCGATAGAGCCCACAACGTGCGGCATGATGACCTGCGCAGCCCCCGTTGAGTAGTCACCCAAGTGGCCTGAATAGCCGCCCGCCATGCTCATGTAACGTTGCAGCAAGGTTTGTGCTTTGTGCAGCACGCCACTTGAACGCCAGCCGTAAGAGCCTGCAAACACAGAAGCCGGGCCGTATTCTTTGCGAATTCGCATGTGCTGTTCGTGGATCAGCTTGTAAGCCTCATCCCAAGACACACGCACAAACTCATCACTACCGCGCACACCTTCTGGCGACGATGGGTTTGCCAAGTAGCCTTTACGTACCATTGGGTACTTCACACGCGCCTTGGTATGCACTTGGTCAGGCCCAGTAGTTTGTAGACTATTTGGTACAGTTTGTGGAAGAGTATTAGTAGTCGAAACCAACTTACCATCTTTCACTTCACATAACATTGGGCCCATGCGGCCCGCTGTCAAAATGCCCTTGCCACGCTGGTTTGAAGACGCAACAGACATAGGTGCAAATGAAGTGAATGCCATTGCACCAGCCGCCATACCAGTGCCTTTTAGAAATCCGCGACGGGTCATATTAGTCATAATCTTATCCTTCTATTTATCGTTAGTGACCAACCACATCTTTCGCGTGGTGCTGGAAGAACTTGGTTAGAATTTCTAGGTTCTCGGCTGAAATATCAGTTCGATCACCCATACTTTTCGCTACCGGTCCCCATGCATTCACTGTGAAGTGATTTGAAGGAATTTTCGCGTGACAAGTTGCACAGTAAACGTTGTCCAACTCTTCTGCGTATGACCATACGGGTTCAAGCGTGTCTACAACTGGAGAATCAATAGCACCTGTTAGAGAAACCGCGCGCCATTCGTTGCCGTAAACATCTGCCTCAAATTCACCAGTTTCAAGCGCTTGTTGGCCTTGCTCTGTTAGCGTTGCTACGATGGCACGTTGACCTTCTCCCATGTAAAGCACTTGCTCTGCGCCTTTCATTTGGAATGCGTTCAACTTAACAGTGCGGTTGTCGCCTTCAGAGCTGATTACTTCCAACTTCGTCGTTGGGTTAATTTTACCCATCTCACCCATTGCGATTTCAGTCACAGGGTAAACAACCTTGGCATTAGGTGATGTTTTTGTGGTGAAGCTCATCAACGTTTCAAATGCCTTGCTGTCTAGCTCTGCTTCTGGTGCAAAGTGCGCCACACCTTTATGACAATCGATACACGTTTGATCGTTTGCTTTCGCGTAAGCGTGCATCTTCGCCGCATCACGTGATTGCTCAAACTCTTCCATTGCATCGAAATCATGACACGAACGACACGTCGCTGAATCATTTTCACGGAACTGAGCCCATACCGTTTCAGCCATATCTTTACGATGTGCTTCATATTTCTCTGGCGTATCGATCTTACCTGTCACAAATTCATGGTAGATGTCTTTCGACGCGCGAATTTTGGTGATCAGGTAATCCATTGGTTCTTGAGGAATATGACAGTCAGAACATTCCGCGCGAATGCCTTTCGCATTACTGAAGTGCACTGAGCCTTGGTACTCTTTGTAAGGGGTTTCCATAGAGTGGCACGAGAGACAAAATTCAGTATCTGAGGTGTAATGCATTACTGCCGCACTCCCCCCCAAAGTTAACCAGCCCACACCAATGCCGGCAGCAACCAGCAGTGCAACATATCGTTTTTTTATTGACATAATTAGCAACACTTCCAAATAAAATGTAATTATAGGTCGCAAATTACTACTTTATGGGTAGTCCTCTCTTGATCCACATCATTTCCGTGTTGCTCTGTATGCCTCAAGTATGAAATTTTGTTATTTGCATCTCAAAGATGAATATATGGCAACAATCCATTACCCAGCCAACTATTCACCACATAAATCACTTTTATGAATGCAACTATTTGATTAAACAGATAAGAGGATGAGAGACTGAATCTCCACATTGATGCAGTAAGGACACGCATGTCAGTTTACATCGAGACGCACAGAAGCCAATTAAGACCCATCAAAGCCAGTGACTGGGAACTCTTTCAACGATTACTCACCGAACAAGAGGTTATTGTGCTCTGTTTCGATCGTCCCAGCGAAACAGAAATAAGAGAAAAATTTGCTTCGCGATTATTACCATGGACCCCAAATTGCCAGCATTGGCTTTGCCTTGTAATACTCGATAAGCAATCTGAACAACCCATCGGCATCACTGGCTTTGCTATTGAAAACGGTAAGGCAGAGGTAGGTTACTTACTTTTGCCGGAATTTCATGGCCAACAGTTTGGAACAGAAACTCTTCAAGCGCTTCTATACTGGGCAACCTCGACACATAACATCAACCACTTTTCCGCGACGGTCACTGAAGGCAATATTGCATCAGAGCGTGTCCTGATAAAATGTGGTTTCGAACTCATTGAGGTCATTCCAGACGCATACCAAATTGGTGGCAAACCCTACGCCGATAAAATCTACTCACTACATAAATAAGGACGTATTTTGAATAAAGTAGTCATCATTACCGGCGCAAGCCGAGGTATTGGAGCCGCAGCGGCGAAAAAGCTGGCCGAGCAAGGCTATCGAGTTTGCGTTAATTACCGCACTCAGCAAGAGGCCGCCGACCAAGTTGTGGCAGAAATACAAGCAAACGGTGGCAAAGCGATTGCCATAGCCGCAGACGTAGCCGATGAGAAGCAAGTGCTCTCCTTGTTTGATGAAACAGAACGTGAATTTGGTGCAGTGACGCACTTGGTCAACAACGTTGGCATCCTATTTACTCAATCGCCTTTGTTAGAAATCAGCTTGGAACGCTTTCAGAAAGTAATGAACACCAATGTGAATAGCTGTTTTCTCTGCTGTCGAGAAGCGGCGAGGCGATTCAGTGCAGGCGGTGCAATTGTGAATGTCTCCTCTGGAGCGTCGCGCTCAGGAGCGCCATTTGAGTATGTCGATTACGCCACATCAAAAGGCGCGATGGATACTTTAACGAAAGGGCTCTCGCTAGAGTTGGCAGAGCGCAATATTCGCGTCAATGGCGTTCGACCTGGTTTCATTTACACTGATATGCATGCCGACGGCGGAGAACCAAACCGAGTAGATAGACTCAGCCCTCAAATTCCTCTTAAACGCGGTGGCACGGTAGAAGAAGTAGCAAATGCGATCGCTTGGCTATTAAGTGACGAAGCCTCTTATGTCACGGGATCATTTATCGATATTGCAGGGGGCAGATAGAATGCAAGTCCATATCCGACAAGCAACTCCCGATGATTTAGACGAAATTTTTCAGCTTAATTTTCAAATTAATTCACTGCATTTTGCGAATGCGCCAGAAGCCTTTGTTGCGCCTTCAGAAGCTGACCGTAAATTTCTTGCACAAGCACTAGAGAACAAAGAGCGACTCTTTTTGATTGCCGAACGCGAACAGCAAATTCTCGGCTTCTTAACCGCGATGATCACCCAAAACGACACCGTCAGTTTTCTGATCAAAGACCCAATTTGTCGCGTGGGAACAATTGTTGTCGATGAAGCGCAAAAGCAGCAAGGAATCGGCCGCCAACTGCTCCAAACCTGTGAGCAATGGGCGCGCGATGCCAATGCCACACAAGTTCGATTGGAAGTGATGGAATTCAATCAGCCAGCACAGCGCTTTTACGATAATCAAGGTTTTAAAACTAACTCACGCATTATGCTGAAACATTTGTAACGATAACGACAATTAAGCGCTTTTCACGACTAAACCCACCTAAATCGCATTTATCGATGCAATTTCCCCCCCTGATTTTAGAAAAAGACGATATGATGTGCGGATAAGGAGATTCGAACATGATTTATCTTTTCGATTGGGGGAACACCTTGATGGTAGATTTCCCTCACGCACAAGGAAAAATGTGCGATTGGGAACACGTAGAAGCAGTTCCTCAAGCCAGAGAAACACTGGCAATACTTTCCCAAAATCATCCCATCTACATTGCGACCAGTGCATCTGATTCCAACATGGAAGAGGTTCAGCGTGCATTTGTTCGCGTCGACTTAGACCAATACTTAAATGGCTATTTTTGTTTTGCCAACCTCGGTATCGCTAAACACCAACCTGAGTTTTATCTCGCCATCGCAAAACAGTTAGGGGTTAACGTGAGTGGAATAACCATGGTTGGCGATTTACCTCACAAAGATATTTACCCTGCGATGAAAGCGGGCGTAAACACAATTTGGTTTAACCCAACGGGCGCTGATGCACCAGCCGAAGCCATTCCTAACCAAATTCGTTGTTTATCTGAGCTTATCCCCTAACCGTTACTAACCTGCACTAATCAAGGAAGATGAATGCAAATCAGATCCATCAAGGTGAGCGATATCGCGCGCTTCACCGCGCTGTGGAATCGAGTGTACTCCGAAGGGGAATTTTTGATTTCTCCTGCACCCGATAACGCAACGCTTCGCAGAATCCTGCAACGTGTGGAAAACGAGTCCATCCCTCAGTTTGTCACGTTTGACCGCCAAAAACTTATCGGTAGTGTTGAAATCTACCCAGCTGAGATGTGCGGTTACGAAAGAGGGCAACGCCTTCGCGTCGGTATTCTTGGTATTCACATCGACAAAAACTACCGAGGCAAAGGATTGGGGCGGAAACTATTGGCAGTCGCGATCGCACGTGGTTGGGAATTTGGTTACGACCAAATCGCACTCTACGTATACACAACCAACACACCAGCGATTGCTTTGTATGAACGGTTTGGATTTGAACATCAGGGAGAACTTGGGGAAGTGACCTTGCCAAATGGTAAAGTCTTGATGAGTCAAAAAATGATATTGTATAAAGCGCAAAGCCGTTCGAAAAGCCCAGATTTGTAGAGTCACGATAACCGTTGTTCGCAACACTTATTCGGGGTTAACACCCTTGCGTCACATGCCCTCGAACAATTGAATCGTTAGAGGCTTGATTCACGTAGTAGAAATAGCATGCTTCTTCTGCCAGTGTGTAACCTTGCGGCCAAATGTACACCACGCGATCAACACCCGATTTATCTAAGAACTGATAATCAGGAATAGCGACAAAATGAGCACTGTTTGGGTGCTGCTGACCGATGATGCAAAAATCACTGCCTTTGCACGGCACGTCAATTTTCGAATAACCTCTGGCTGGTAGATCGATTTCTAACAAAGCTCGAATACTATCGGCACTCGCTTCTGGCATGCCTTTGCGTGTTTTGACATGTCGGTCAATGTAGTGAACGTGCTCTTGGCCGTAAGCGTTATCAATCACTGATTGAGCATGAAAGAATTTGAGAGCCGTACCCAAAGAAGACTGAGAACTGTGCAGCATCGCAGCGTATGCTTGGCGATGAATATCGAGTAGTACTGGTAAAGCAGCTAATGCGATGAAAGCCAAAGTGGTAAGCACTATGGTGATTTCCATCAGCGTAAATCCCTTTGATTTCACGTTTCTTATCTCAACTAGCCCAAGACAATAGCCCCACATCCATGTGAGACCGAGCCAATATATCGCCAATTTCTTACGATTAAAGGCTTAAGGGGTAAGAAGAGACAAACACCACGCAAACTTGAGAACAGCAGCCAAAGAGCAGTGTAACAAAACGACGCTATGTGTCAGATATTAGACGGTTTTTACTCTCTAGTTACTGAGTAAAGGCACATTATTTCGCACCAGACCACGACGAACATTCGTGCACATTTTGCCAAAACGACGAATCTCATCGAACTGCGGAACAATGCCGCGCTCCATGGCTGACTCCCAATAAGTGACTTCTGAATCGACCATTTCCAACAATTTCTTCGGACAGCCAATGCACTGCCCTTCTGGTCCACATACAAACGTTTCTGGTTCATAAATTGGTAGTTCCGCTTTTACTTGCTCGATGATGCTACGCATGGCGGTCATTCGATCTGGCTTTACCTTCATCATTCTGCTCCACGGATTAAGATGAAGCAGATTGTACCCACTGATACGCAAATGTCCCTACCCAATTTAGGTATATTCTGTTTGAATCGATTTCTTTATCGTCAGATCCGGCTTTTTAACCACCAAATACACCGCCGTAGCTGCCAGTACGAAACCAGAAATCCCCATCCAATCAAATGACTCTCCAAACGCGAGCCAAGCCTGAATCGCCGTCGTTGGCGGCACCAGGTAGAATACAGAAGCTACGCTCGATGCAGCACCGTTCTTAACCATGTACAGCAGCAGTAGAATAGCTACACAAGAGAGCACGACGACCAACCACAACACAGTCAAAATAAACTCCAGTTCCCACTGCACTTGCATGGTTTCAAACTGCATCGCAACGGGCAGAAACATGACGAGCGCGGCCAAATATTGCACCGTCGCACCACCCACCATATCCACTTGTTGGCAATGTTTTTTCTGATAAAGCGTCCCTAGCGTGATACCAACCAAAGCCAACAAACACAAACCAATGGCCAACACTTTATGCTGCTCGGATTGCCACTCCATTTTGCCCATCAACACCATAGCGATACCGACAAAACCAAGAGCCAAACCCAACCATTGCGAGGGTTTAAATTCCTCACGAACAAACACCACCAGCAAAGCCGCGGTTAAAATCGGTTGAATACCCACCAGCAACGAACTCAACCCCGCAGGCATACCTAAGGCGATAGCGAAATAAGTACCGCCCAGATAGAAACCGTGGATCAATGCACCAACCACACAGCTGTGCCATAAATCTTTTCCTGTCGGCAACCTTCTACGCAATACCGCCACAAGAACCAAAAACAATAAGACATTGAATGCCATACGGATAGAAAGTAGTGTCGCTGGCTCGGCATATTGCAAACCAAAACGCGCACCAACGAATCCAGAAGCCCAAAGGATGACAAATACAAAAGGGATGGCTCGGATTAACATGATCGCCTCACTCACGCTTGTTTTATGTTTTGAGATACTGCTAATGTAATTAGGTACAGTGTTTTCAAAAAGTGACAGATGGAAGTGTTTTTATGGGTACAGATTTATTGGGAAGCGGTGAAGGGAATAAGTACCTCGTGGTGGAAAAACACCTCAAACAAGCCATCAATGGTGGCGTTTATCAGGCGGATGATCGACTGCCCTCCATTCGCTCGTTGAGCCAAGAATTAAACGTCAGTAAAAATACAGTGATTCGTGCGTATCAAGAGCTGGAAGCACAAAACTTGGTTTACTCGGTACCCAAATCGGGTTATCGAGTTAAAGTCGCCTTGCCGACCTCTCGCTCAATTCCGGATCCGACTCGCGTGGATTTGCTCTCGATCTGCAAAGAAATCCTTACTTATCCTGAATACCAAGAGCGTTTGCCTACCGGTTCTGCCCACCCAAACATTGACTCCCCCGCGATCAAAAGCTTGTACGCCGAGATCGGCCGCCACAGCCGCCAGCAAACGCATGTACCGAGCCATTACCAATTACCCCCCGGTGATCACCTCTTAATCAAACAACTGGCGAAAATCACACAAGATTTGGGCACGCCAGCCAAGTTGGATGAGATCATGGTGACGCACGGCGCGCAACAAGCCATTAGCCTAGCGCTGCGCGCAACGACACAAAAAGGCGATATCGTCGCGGTGGAGTCCCCTTGCTATTTTGGCAACTTATTGATGCTCGAATCACTCGGCCTCAAAGCGGTGGAAATTCCGAGTTGCCCGCGCGACGGCATGTACCCCGAAGCCTTAGCAAAAGCAATGGCGACATGGGACATAAAAGCGATCATCGTAACGCCAAACTTCACCAATCCAACTGGTGCCATGATGCCGCTAGAAAAGCGCCAGCGATTGCTCTTGGCATCTGGCAATATTCCTATTATCGAAGACGATGTGTTTGGCGGGTTAAGCTATGACAAGCCGTTACCAAGCTTGAGATTGCTCGATGACAAGCAACGCGTAATTTACGTGAATTCGTTATCCAAAACGCTCGATTCGCGTTTGAGAATTGGTTGGATGTTGGCGGGGCGATATCGAGATCAAATTGAGCAATATCTACTGTGTGAGAACATGGGCAGTTTGAACCTGATGCAATCCGCCGTGGCAACGTTTCTAACGTCAGGCAAGTATCGAACGCATACTGCGCGAATGGGTCGGGTTTATCAAAACAACATGCGCCGATTTATCCAGATGCTTCATCAATACTTGGATGAATACGAACCTCTAAAAAATCGATACCAGATCAACGCCGTGCAAGGTTCGTTCTTGCTTTGGTTGCGACTGCCCGAAGACACGGACAGCTATGCGTTGTATCAAGCATGCAATAAGCACAGAATCAGCCTACTTCCCGGCACCGTATTTGGCACTCAAGGGCAATATCGGCATTGCGTACGCCTCAGCGTGGCAAACTTTGGTCATGAAACCGATTGGAGTCACGCGATGCAAACACTGGCAAAATTGATAGCAAAGCATGCCTGTTAACTCGCTCTTACTAAATGAACTTATGCCGACACACGCAAACAGGTAACAACAAAAAACTCCACGCAAAGGTGGAGTTTTTCATATCGTCATCGCCTTCAGTGCGACTTAATTTGCCACATTCTCGCGACGTTTTCGGCTAAATTAGCAACGTTGACGTCGGCCTCTTTCATGGCCTCAGGTAAGCTCATCGCCCTTGGTACACAAGCAAACACCGCATCAATGCCGCACTCATAAACCGCCTGATAGTTGTCGCCCACACAGCCTGCTAATGCAATGACTGGTAAATTACACTGCTTAGCCACCTGAGCAACGCCCATCGGCGTTTTGCCATGTGCGGTTTGATGATCGATTCGACCCTCGCCTGTAAATACGATATCCGCATCCTCAACATGCTGAGCAAGTTTGACCGTTTCAAGCACAATCTCAATTCCTGGTTGCAAACGTGCTGGCGTGTACCCGAGCAAGGCCGCGCCCATACCACCAGCAGCACCCGCCCCTTCACGAGTCAGTACATGCTTACCCGTAGCTTGTTCCGTCAACTCGCCAAACTTGCGCAATGCGCTATCGAGCAGAGTGACGTCTGATACGGTCGCTCCCTTTTGAGGGCCAAAGATAGCCGACGCGCCTTTGTCACCACAGAGTGGGTTATCAACATCGCACGCTACCAACACTTCGCAAGTTGCTAAGCGAGGGTCAAGACCAGAAATATCGATGGACGCAAGCGCCGCTAACCCGCCTCCATTTGGGGTAATTGCATGACCAGATTCATCAAGAAACGCCACCCCCAACGCGGTCAACATGCCCACGCCACCATCATTGGTAGCGCTGCCGCCCAAACCAATGATTAAGCGTTGAATACCTCTATCTAGCGCGTGTTTGATCAGCTGTCCAGTACCAATGCTACTGGTCAGTTTTGGGTCGCGAGCATCACTCGGCACAAGGTGCAGACCACTGGCCTCCGCCATTTCAATAACCGCGGTTTCGCCGTCGCCGAGGATGCCATAAAACGCTTCAACATCATTCCCTAATGGCGCGGTCACCGTTGTGAAGACTTGTTCGCCTTGAGTTGCATCTATCAAAGATTGAACCGTGCCTTCGCCACCGTCTGCGACCGGAACCGTAACAAACTCGGCATCATGCCATACGCGAGCAAGACCCGTTTTGATCGCCTCGCTCACTTCTTTGGCGGTTAAGCTTTCTTTAAATGAATCAGGTGCAATTACCACTTTCATACGTATTTCCAGAGACTTATAAGAGAACGAGGCTCAAAATGTACACTAATGCCATTGCCGTGACACCTTGAACGAGCGTAGCCATGGTTTGCGCGCGGTACGCTAGGCCCACCGACATGCGACTAAACTGCGAAACTACCCAGAAGAAACTGTCGTTTGCATGAGAAACCGTCATCGCACCTGCACCGATCGCCATCACCGTTAATACGCGGCCCATTTCTGAATCGAGCCCCAATTGCGTGAGCATAGGCGCAACCAAAGCCGATGTGGTCACCAATGCAACCGTTGATGAACCTTGCGCCGACTTTAGCGCAGCCGCAACGATAAATGGCATGAAAATACCCACGCCCAGCGCCGATAGCGTCGTACCTAAGTATTCACCTAGCGGCGTTGCTTTTAATACCGCGCCAAATGCACCACCCGCACCGGTAATCAAAAGAATAGGCGCAGCAGCCGTAATACCTTGGCTGATTCGCTCGCCAAATTCTTCAATCTTGTTGTCTGACTTGAGTAGGCGAACAGAAAGGAACAGGCCAATCACCAATGCCGTTAGTGGCTGTCCTAAGAAAGTCAGAACATCAAACACAAAACCTTCGCCCAGCGGTAGGCTTGGGAATTTCGCGATAGAGCCAAAACAGATCAATAAGATTGGAACAAAAATAGGAGCGAATGCTTGGCTCGCCGTTGGCAATTTGCCGTAAGACGCTTTGAGTGCTTGCCAATCATGCTGAATTTCCTCTGCGGCTTCAATGCCATCTGGTTCAACATGTTGGAATCGGTTCGCCCACAACATACCCGCTAGCGCCGCAACCGCTGCAACAAACACACCCACACCAATCACTAAACCAAGGTTAGATTCCAGGCCTAAGTTACCCGCAGCGGCAATCGGGCCAGGAGTTGGCGGCACAAACGTGTGCGTTGCGTATAGGCCAGTTGCCAACGCCACACTCATCGCAACGCTTGAGGTTTTTAAACGCTTAGCGAGTGATTCTTTGAGCGAGTTCAGAATGACAAAGCCTGAATCACAAAACACTGGAACAGAAACGATGTAACCGATGATGCTCATGGTCAATGTTGGGAAACGCTCACCCAACACTTTGATGACCGTATCGGCCATGGTGATCGCCGCACCACTTTTTTCCAAAATAACACCAATGATGGTACCTAAAACGATAACCAAACCAATGTAACCAAGGATGCCGCCAAAGCCAGAAGCAATGGTTTTGGCAATGCTATCTGCCGGTAAGCCGTAAGCAAATGCCGCAAGGAACGCCGCGATGATCAGCGCTAAAAAGGGATGTAATTTGAATTTGGTGGTCGTGAGCACAATAAATGCGATCACCCCGAGCAGGATTAATATAAGGTTCATGATAACTCCATTTATTCTTATTTTGCTGAGCGAGTCCGTGTTGGCTCACTCAACATGTAGGGACGCATGAATTATTAATCGTTTGCTTTAGAATTCCTTTAGGCGGAGTGACAAATGATGTGGTCAAAAAATGACGCGTATTGTGCAGATGCACAATATCACGACATTTTTGAGAGCCGAGTCGCAATATAAAGCTCCGCTAACCCCACAAAATTGGTAGTTGGTAGCCCTGTTATCTCGGTGATTTTCTCTAACCGATAGCGCAGAGTGTTCCGGTGAATAAACAGCATTTTAGAGCATTCTGTTACATTGCCATTGCATTCAAACAGTGCATCTAGGGTTTTCAATAATTGCCCAGATTTGTCTTTCTCTTTCAACCGTTTCACACCATCAATAATTTGTTCACCTTGCCAAATATCCGCCAACGGCGCTAACAAAACAGGCAAACGAAGTTCATCGAACAGGTACTTACGTTTCTCTGGGTAGAACTGCTTGCCAATAGCTAATACCTGCTTCGCACTTTGGTATGACAACGCGACATCTTTAGGCTCATTAAACAGCTGCCCTAGCGCAATGTGAAACGTATGCGAATCGTGATCGCTTAAACGCGACATCAACTTATCAATGCGCTCACTTTCAACTTGGCTATCCCACTGCTTGGCGGAATGACACGGTTTCAACACCACAATTTCATTCACTGAGACAATCGCAACTAGGTTGTTACGCTCTGGGTATTCAAGCAGATCAACAATATTGCGCACACTCTTCATGCTTTTCGAGGCGGACGGCGTCGAGACTTCAATCACCGTTGCCACCCGTGGTTGAGTAACATCGATAGAAAGACGCATCGCCCAATCTTTCAGCTCTTCATCGGTCAATTTCCCATTGATCCAAGCCAGAATAAACTCTTCGCGATGACGTCTGTCCCACTGAAATTTTTCCACCAGCGCGGCTTGCTCGATTGTCAGTTCAGCGGTCATTTTAACCAGTTTTGCAAAATCTCGGATTTTCTCCGGCTCGCCTGTGACGCCAACAATACCGACCACGTCGCCATGTAATTTCAACAACATATTGATACCGGGTTTGACACCCTGCAACGTCAAACATTGCTGCTCATTAAGCTCTAGCGAATCGCCATGATTCAGCGCCAGTACCGCGCCATCATGCACTTGCCCAACACGTTTAGGGTCGCCACTGCCAATGATGATGCCTGCCGAGTTCATCACATTCACATTGTGACCAATGATGGACATGGTTCGATCAACAATTTGTTGTGCTAAAGCGTGGTCGAGAATCACCATTTCGAGTTTCCAAATTGACCGTTTAATCACTCAATAAATCACAAATGGCAAACTATCGCGATGCTGCGGTTCTAAATAACGGAAGCAGCTCAAAGCATTATCCAATTAACCACACTTAAAAAGAGTATTAAACCTTCATTTTTAGCAGAGGGTTATATACTTAGAACAAAGGTTACCAATGCATTCTTCACTGTGCATTGATGCCACTCGTCTACCTACAGAGGAGAGATCAACATGGAGTTACGGAATAAATCGGGGGAAGTTGCAAATATTGCTGATAACCTCACTTTGAAGGAAATCACAGAAATGGGCTACACCGTAGATTTATGCGATGAAGCATTTGCTCCTGGAGAGCATTGGAAAGCGGAAGGTAAAACGCAAGGTATGGGCGAGTATCCAGAGGAGTAAACGTCCTGACGAGCCAGCGCACAAAAGCGTTCCACAAACAGAAAAACCGAGCGACTTAACGCTCGGTTTTTTACTTTTGAACTTCTTGAATAAACAAGCTCATCTCTTCAAGATAATTGCCGTTTGAGCATCCCCAGTCGGTGACCTCAATCAACTCAGTAACTAACTGTCCAGACTCATCATCTTGCACTCTCTGCACAAACGCTTCAAAACGTTCCAGTTGTGTCTGACTCTTAACGCCATGCACGGCATATTCTACAAGCAAGCCGTTGTACGTCTGCCAGCGCTGGTCGCCAGCAACATCATTGCTTAAAATCACAGAACACTTTTGTTGAATGCTTTCAACCGCATCATTTCTTGGTGGCGCGACTGTGGAACATCCAACTAAAATCGTACCTACCGCCAATAACGTAACTTTTGTCTTATTTATCATATCGTTTCCAACTGTATCGCCACGATATGGAAATCTTATTACACCTGATAAGGATCATCGATAGCGCACCGCAGATTAATTACTTAATAAACTGTAAACTCCATACCAGTCTTAACACTGCAAGCTCATAACTCCTATTAACTCACCCAAATGTAAACAAATAGTAAAATCACCTTTACGCGATGCAAAATCGACAAATGAGATTAGCGTTCCTTTCTCGCGACCAAGCGTGCAATAATCAACTGTCTACATAACGAAACCATTTGAAGGATCAAAATGACCGCAACGGATTACCTCAACGACCTCAATCAACGTTACCTTGCGATTCACCGCACCAAAGAAGATTTCTTTTGGGAAACTTACATGGGGATCAGCGATGACCATGATGGCTCGACGCAAGCACAAACGGCATGGACAAGCTTTTTAAGCAACGCCGAGCAAATTACTGCCATCAAACAACAGCTTGAAGCCGCGGACTCAATTACCGACCCACAAGAGAAACAACAAACCATTACGGGTCTATCTGGTTGGCTGGCGATGTTTGAATCTCACGCTATCGAGGGCGAAAAAGCACAAGCGTTGAAAAATCAGCTCATTGCCTTTGAAGCTGAGCTCTTCGAGAAAAAACAGAACCACGTACAAACATTTACCGATGAGAACGGCGAGCAAGTAGAAGGTTCACTTCCAGTATTAAGCTCAACCATTCGCACCAGCAATCATGAAGAAGTTCGCCAATCGGCTCATCAAGCGTTGCTGAACCTTGAACAATGGCTACTGCAAAACGGCTTTATTGAACTGATCAAACTGCGCAACCAGTTCGCTCGCTCACTGGGTTATGCGACTTTCTTTGATTACTCCGTGCAAAAAACGGAAAAGATGAGCACTGAGCAGCTATTCGAAATTTTGGAAGATTTCGAACAACGCACGCGAGATGCGCATCTAAACAGCTTAGAAAACTTGGCGAAAGAGAAAGGCGCAAGCGCACTAGCAGGCTACAACTTTGTTTACTCATTCGCGGGTAACGTTATGCGTGACCTTGACCCATACGTGCCGTTCTCAAAATCTCTGAGACGCTGG
Organism: Vibrio sp. 1288; assembly: GCF_033344475.1. NCBI lineage: Bacteria > Pseudomonadati > Pseudomonadota > Gammaproteobacteria > Vibrionales > Vibrionaceae > Vibrio > Vibrio sp. 1288. The sequence goes on along the minus strand of NZ_JAWPOX010000003.1, from coordinate 246,952 downwards.
GTAGAATCATTTGGTCGCCTAAATATTGATTACTCTGGCGCGACGCTAACGCTGGATTTACTAGATCGCAAAGGTAAGTACCCGAATGGGTTCTGCCACGGCCCTATCCCTTCTTTCTATAATCAAGGCGAATGGGTCGCAGCGCAGGTGAACTTCACCAGTAATGCCAAACCAGACCAAGTGGGCAGCGGCTACGATGGCATTAACACGCTGTTCCACGAAGGTGGCCACGCAGCACACTTTGCGAACGTAAAAATGAACGCACCTTGTTTCTCGCAGGAGTTTGCGCCGACGTCAATGGCTTATGCAGAAACTCAGTCGATGTTCTGTGACAGCCTGTTAACCGATGCCGATTGGCTAAAACAATACGCACTGGATGATGAAGGGAATCCGGTTCCTGATGAGATCATTCAAGCGATGATCAACAGTCGTCAGCCATTCAAAGCTTATGAAGAACGTAGCATCTTGGTTGTGCCGTACTTTGAACGCGCGTTATATCAACTGAGCGATGACGAGTTAACGCCAGAACGCATCACTAAGCTGGCTCGCGATTGTGAAAAACAGATCCTTGGTTTGGAATGCAGCCCTCGCCCACTGATGGCGATTCCACATTTGCTATCCGACGAAGCGGCGTGTGCGTATCAAGGTTACCTACTCGCGCACATGGCGGTGTACCAGACCCGTGCATACTTCCTTGAGAAGTTTGGTTACCTAACGGATAACCCAGAAATTGGCCCACTGCTGGCAAAACACTACTGGCACGCAGGCAATCACTTGTCGCACAACGAAACCATTGTCAGCCTGACTGGCGAAGGCTTCAATGCCAAATACCTTGCAGACGTGTGTAACCTGTCGCCAGAACAGGCATGGGAAGTGCAGCAGAAGAAAATCGACTCACTTGCGACGCGAGAGCGAGCATCAGTCGCTTCACTGAACGCCGCGATTAAAGTCGTCGACGGCAGTAAAGAGCTGGCAAGCAACACCATCTCTGACGAACAAATGTGTGACGATTTTGAACGTTACATCGTAGAGACTTACGGTCGATAACACGCAGAAAGCCAGGAGCTTGCCTTCTGGCTTTTTATTCTTTAGCTAATGCAATAGGAAGGAAGATCCATGTACCAAGAAGTCATCAAATTTTGGTTCGAGGAGCTATCGCCCCAAAATTGGTTTGAAAACAACCCAGAACTGGACAAGCGTATTGCATCGCGATTTGCCTCGGTATTAGAACAAGCCGCTCGTTGTGAACTGTTTAATTGGCGTGACAGCGCACAAGGACGATTGGCCGAAATCATCGTCCTCGACCAGTTTTCACGTAATGTGTATCGCAACACCCCAAAAGCGTTTGCACAAGACCCACTCGCATTAGCATTGGCTCAAGAGGCTATTCGGTTAGGTCACGACAAAGAATTAGCGCCCGAGCAGCTAAGCTTTTTGTACATGCCGTTTATGCACAGCGAATCTCGCCTCATTCATGTCCAAGCTGAAAAATTGTTTCGCGCATCAGGGCTTGAAAATAACTACGATTTTGAGCTAAAACACAAAGCCATCATCGACCAGTTTGGGCGCTATCCTCATCGCAATGCGATACTGGGAAGAAAGAGCACTCCCGAAGAGTTAGCGTTTTTGCAACAACCTGGGTCAAGTTTCTAAATAACAATGAATAATGAGTTAACCATGAGAGACCACGCAGTATGTTGGCCATGCTTGCTAAAACTAGACGGCGACGATGAGCTGATCTACACGCATTCCCAGTCCGACTTAGACTCTGAATGCGAAGCCCTCATTTTTGGGCAAGATGATTACGTTATCGACTCAAATGGAAACACATTCGAATTGGAAAATAATGGTTCGAACGCCACTCTTTTACATCCAAAAGAACGAACGCTGTCCGTAGAAGAGGTTACGTCATTAATCCAATCGCATGAATTCAGCCTCGCGCAACGGTGCATTATCAAGATTCATTTCACCTCGGTGAGGCAAGCTGTTGAGGCCTTAGCTCACTAAATCAATCCCAACATGCACACCATTAAATAAAATTATCATTTTTATAATTTATGATAATTTCATGTAATCAACATCACACCATATACTCTCCCACATCGAAACAAGACAACGTTCAAACACACATGTTGGGAGCAAACAAATGAAAATGAATCATGTCGGTATTATGGTCGGAGATATGGACAAAGCGGTTGAGTTTTACACGCAAGCGCTAGGTTTAAAAGTCGTTATGGGCAACACGAAAGTGATTGAAGAACGCGAAACGGCAATTGGCAGAATGTGTATTGCGGTCTTTGGGGAAGGCTTTAAAGGCTTCAACATTGCGCACCTTGTGACAAGTGATGGCATCGGCCTTGAATTATTCGAAATGAAAGAGCGTCAAGAGCGCCATGAAGTGGATTTTTCTCGCATCGGTATCTTCCATTTCTGTTTGCAGACAGACGATTTTGAAGGTGCTATCAAACGCACCGAAGCACTAGGTGGCAAAGTGCGCATGGACATCATGCGTTACCACCCAGAAGACGATAATAAGCCTGCGAAAATGGTTTACCTAGAAGACCCATTCGGCAACCTATTCGAGCTTTACTCACACTCATACGAAGAAACTTACGCTTCTGATTACGAGTAATAGCCCCATCCATATTCCAAAAGGCTAGCAATACGCTAGCCTTTTTTGTTTGCTTTGAGTTGCAGTGTTTCTGCACTCGCTCTAGCAAAAAAACATCTGGAATTTGATCATTTATCTCACCACTTTTAAGGTCACTTTATACTTACCTCAACACAATGCAAAAAGGAGTGAAGCATGCCCACCAAAAATCCAATCGCCATCAAAGCGCTTGATCATGTTGTATTAAGGACCTGTAACCTCGATGCTATGTTGCATTTCTATCGAGACATTTTGGGCTGCCCTGTCGAACGCGAAGTAACGGAACTTGGTTTAACTCAACTTAGGGCAGGTAACGCATTGATTGATGTAGTGACGGTAGACAGCGAATTGGGCCAACTCGGCGGTAAGCCACCAGTTCAAAATGGTCGTAATATTGACCATTTTTGCCTGCAATTGGCGCCTTTTTCCGAGGATGAATTACTGGAATATCTGCGTTCGAACGGCATTGAAACCGAAGAGTTTGCGAAACGCTACGGCGCACAAGGATTCGGTCGCTCACTCTATATTCATGATCCGGAAGGAAATGTAGTCGAGTTAAAGCCTCAAGTGATTGATGAGTAAGCGAGTAAAAAACCTTGTTATATTCTGAAAATAACAAGGTTAATTTCTAAAATAATTATTGAAGTAAGATCATATTATTAAGTCAAAATTCTAGCTGGTTCACCTATTTCTTTTTCTCGCCACCATTGTTTATTTATATGTTCTTGATGAACGTAAAAACTCTCCCCCGGCATTGGCGTCAGCAGCGTTATATGTTCTTTTTGACAATGGGTAAGCAAATCTAAAATCGGTTCGTCCCAACGGTGAGTAAATAGCTCGTATGTAGCCCAATGCACGGGCAACAGTTTTTTCGCATTTAAATCGTGAAACGCTTGCACGGTATGGTGAGCCTGCATGTGCCCCCAGTTTTCGACCGGATAACCTTGGCCTTTCACATCGGCAGCCACTTCCAAACAAGCAATGTCGATTGGCCCACATCGCTTTGCGATCTCGGAAAAGTGCGAATCGTAAGCTGAATCGCCACTAAAATAGAGCGTCTCTTCTTTACCTTTGATGACCCAAGAAGCCCACAAGGTCGAGTTTTTATCGAAATAAGTACGACCAGAATTATGATTAGCGGGCGTACAAATCAGTTCGATTCCGGCATAGTGCACGCTATCCCACCAATCGAATTCCACGATGTTGTCTGCGCAAACGCCCCACTTTATCAGATGCTTGCCAACCCCTAAGGGCACATAAAACGTCACGGATTTATCAGCGTAGAAACGTATGGTCGATGCTTCTAAATGGTCGTAATGATCGTGCGAAATCACGATAATTTCAGGAATCGGCAAACAATCTCTGGCATGGGTATTGGGAACATTGCGTTCAAACCACGCTTTTGCGATGAACGGAGAAGCGTAATCAAATACCGGATCGGTCAGAATTCGAATGCCATCGACCTCCACCAGCATGGTGGAATGGCCCAGCCAAGTAACGCGCATCGATTCACTTCGCTGCGCAAACTGCGTAGGTTGAATTGGGAAATGTGGCAGATGTTCGTTAGGACTCAATGGCGTTCTACCACCAAGATAGCTCCAACACACCTGCCAGAATGATTGCGGGCTAGGGACATTTGGCATCTCGTTTTTAACGCGGCCGTTTTCAAATTGAGGCGAGTGGTGAACACGGTGCGCCAACTGCGCATGGTAGGTTTGAGGGGAAATCAGTGAACTTGGCTTTTGTGGCTTTTGTGTCTTTTGTTCACTCGTTAGGTATGTGCGCTTAAGTATCGTCTCAGACATATCGTAGTTTTGTCTCGCTTGTGAACGCTCAACAGTAAGTTTATTAAAACGTGCGTGTATGTCTATTTCGTGACCAAAATGAGGTGTAAGATGAAGATTCAGTTTCAATCAAACGTCTTCTATTTAAGGATACGGTTCTCAAACCTTCTGAATACTGCGTCGGTTTGAAAGGAGAAAACTATGGTGACTTGCAGCCAATACGATTTTATTGAAATCGCCTGTATGTTTAAGCTCCCTATCGAGATCACACTAAAAAATGGTGAAACTCATCAGGGCAACGCGTTCGACACAGGCTACGACATGCAGCGACAAGAGTGTTTGTTTTTAGATATGGATGGAGAGCACACCGCCTTCCCGACTGAACAATTAGTCGCAATGCGCGCGCTCAAAGCCAATCCGCATTTTGACGAAGTGACGTTTGAGTAAACGTCCTTCTTTCACTGACACCGTCCAATAAAAAACGCCTCTCAAGCTGACACAACTTGAGAGGCGTTCTCTTACACTATTCACCGGAACTTCATGTTATTCACGCGACCGAATGAAAACCAGCATCGGCATCATGATCACGAACATCACTCCCACAAGCTGGAAGGTGTGCACAAAGGCGACCATTTGCGATTGCTGCTGCAACATCTGTTGGTATTGGTCTAACGCAACCGGGTCGGTAATAGAAAGCCCCTGATTGGCCGCCCAGTCATGCAAGTTAGGATTATAAGGATTAATACCCTCTCCCAGCGCATGCCATTGCTGCTGACTATCACGATATTGGAACGTGGTTGCGATAGAGATACCAAACGAACTACCAATGGTACGGAACAGATTGTAAATACTCGCCGCCGCAACAGATTGCTCTTTCGGAATCGTTAAATACGCCAAGGTGGATAGCGTCGAGAAGGTTAAACCAAGCCCCATCCCCTGAATCATACTCGGCATCACAATCCAAAATGTATCGATCTGCAGTGAGTACTGCGTCATCAAATAGCTACCAATCCCGATGCAGCTCAAGCCAAAGACTATTTTGATTCTGGGATCGAATTGCGGATTGAGCTTAATCACCAAAATCAACATCGCCGCTGACGCCAACCCACGCGGTGCCATTAATAAACCAGTGGTTGAGACCGGATAATCCAGCAAGCTTTCCAACAGCATTGGTTGTTGAGTCGTCAGACCAAACATCGCCATCGACACCACGGCAATCATCAATGACGAGACCATAAGGTTTCGGTCTTTCAGTAGCCACAATGGCGCTATTGGACTTTTGGTTTTCCAACTGCGATATATCCACATCACCAATCCCATGACTGCGAGCAATATCGCCGTCTGAATCATACGTGAGTCGAGCCAGTCGTCTTCATTCCCTTTATCCAACACAAACTGCAACGCGCCCACACCTAACGCCATGTAACCGATGATCCACCAGTCAAAGTTAGGTTTGGATTTGTTGTCGATATGGATATAGCGATAAATCAAAGAGGTACAGATCAAACCGAATGGCAAGTTGATGTAAAAAATCCAGCGCCAGTTAATGTTGTCGGTGATCACACCACCCACAACTGGGCCCAAAATAGGACCAAGCAAAATGCCGATGGAGAAAATCGCCATCGCTTTGCCTTTTTGCTCATACGGATAAATCTGCACTAACGTCGACTGCGCCAATGGAATCACCGACGCGCCGAAAGCGCCTTGGATAATGCGAAATAGCACCATCTCTTCAAGAGACTGTGCTTGCCCACAAAGCGCACTGGCAATCACAAAACCGATCACAGCAACCAACATGACTTTGCGTTCACCAAAACGCGACACCCAGAAACTGGTCATCGGAATGAAGATCGCTTCCGCCATGCTGTAACCCGTCAACACCCACGTAATTTGGTCTGCCGTTGCGCCCAACGCGCCCATCATGTGCGATAGCGACACGTTCGCAACGGTCATATCGATTAACACCATGATGGCAGAAAGCATCACGGCGACGGTGGCAATCCCCCGTTTGTCTGCCGTAATTTGATGGCTCATTGCACGCTACTTTGCAAATCAATGGTGACTTCTGAGCTCGCACCCACGCGAAGTTGCGGCGCATCGGCCGGTACTTCTAATGCCAAACGTACAGGGAAACGCTGTTTGATTTTAACCCAGTTACCCGTTGCGTTTTCTGGTGGCATCAAGGAGAACGATGTACCACTCGCAGGCGACAGCTGCTCTACCGTTGCTTTCCACACCACGTCTGGGTACATATCAATCACCACATCCGCATGCATACCAGGTTTGATGTGAGTAAGATCGGTTTCTTTAAAGTTCGCGCGTACCCAATAGCTGTCTTTTAAAATCACAGGGAACAGCGTTTGACCCACGCTAACAACCGAGCCTACGTGCGTATTGATCTCACCGGCAATGCCATCCACTGGTGACGTAATGTCGGTGTAGCTCAAGTTCAGCTCTGCTTGCGCTAACTGTGCTGCCGCTTGTTGAACAACCGCAGCCTCTGCGCCTTCTTCACCACGGTTCGCAATGGCTTTTTCTACCGTCGCGCGCGCTTGCTCCAGGCTCGCTTGGGCATTGGCTAGTTTGTTTTTTGCCGTATCTAAATCTTGGTCCGACACCAGTTTGCGTTTCACTAGGGAATCCGTACGTTTGTACTCCACTTGCGCTTCTGTCAGGTTAGAGCGCGCCGCATCTAAGCCCGCAACAGCTTCAGTTACCTGCTTATCGGCAACGTCATGTTGCTGGACCGCCAATTGGTATGCCGCTTTTGCTTGCTTCACTGCCAACAAATATGGGCGTGAATCTATCTTCAGCAGTAGGTCACCTTTGTTAACAGATTGGAAATCTTTAACATTCACAGAAACCACTTGGCCTTTTACCTGAGGCGCTACCGACAAAATTTTTGCCCTAACGTAGGCATCTTCCGTGCTTGGGTGACTGTCTGAATACTGCCAAGACCAATACATCGCACCAAATGCGATAACACAGAGAGTAAAGAAAAGAGTTTTTACCAGCTTAGATCTGGAGGAGGAATGCTTTGCGATGTCGTCGCTCATTTATATTGTCCACTTGTTCAATTATGTGATCAGTGTAGGACTTTTCGATCTTCCGACAATAAAATGATCTGCAAGGTAAAGATCCAATTTTGCATGTTGCTAAGTGGAGTAAATGATGTGCAATCAAAACGAGGATAAAAAAGAGGGGCAGTCCCCGTAACCGCCCCCAAAGTCATGCCAATAATAGTAATGTGCGTGTAACTACTGGTTTTTCTTAGAACTTGTAACCGCCGCTGATCATAAATACCCAAGGGTTAATTTTGACGTCGGTTTTTTGCTTCACTCCACCTGCTTTGTAAGTTGCTTCTGTTTCAATGTTTGCGTACCACGCAGCAGCGTTGAAGAACCATTGATCGTTGATCATGTAGTCCACACCAATATTCGCTGCTAGACCGAATGAGTCATCCAACTTAAGATCTGAAAGACCAGCGCCTTTACCCGTACTATTGAAGCCCTCATCAAAGAACATGGTGTAGTTGAGACCTGCACCCACGTATGGACGGAACTTACTTTGTGGCTCGCCAAAGTAGTACTGCACCATAAGCGTTGGTGGAAGGTGTTTGGTGTCCGCGATATCACCAAGACCTAACAAGTCTGTTGAAATATCGTGGCTGAATGGTGTTGCTGCTAGAAGCTCTAAACTGATGTTGTCTGTAAACATGTAGCCAAACGTCAAACCAAGCTGCGTATTTGAATCCACTTTCAATTCTTCTTGAGAACCAAGAATCTTATCGCTGCTGTCGTTTGGAACGACAGACGCCGCACCAACACGAAGAACGAAGTCACCTTGTTTATGAGCGAAAACACTTGGTGACACGAGTGCAGCAACCACTGCTAGACTGCAGATTGTTTTTTTCATTTTTATTTCCTTTCGTAGGGCTTCGTTATGTCGTACCCAAAGGGGTGCCTACTAACTGATCTGAGATTTCAAGTAAACTCAGCGCCTTGAAGCACACGGGTATCTATATCTTTTTGAGCTGTGCGCAATCTAGCACATAGAAACCCTACTATTTTGATGGAAATCAATTTGTGAAAAATATAGGTTTTTTGTATGGAGAAACGCCATATTGATCAACAAATTATGCAAATAGGATACAATTCTGTAATGCAAACTGTGCGTGTGAGTTGCCATGCATACCCATAAATGCGAATCCTCTCGTTAAGGCTCGTAGCCAGCAAAAACTTTTTTCGTCCTCTACGTCTTCTATTTTCAAAAAACAACCCACTTAAAACGCTCGTTTGCCCCCTTAAAATCGCGATTTGAGGGGTTTGTAAAGCACTGAAATACAAGAAGTTATTTTTATGGAAAATCAGTCACTTGGAGTGCTAGTCTGCTCGCAGCTAAGGAGAAGACATGTTAAAAACCGATCTCATTTTTGAACGAGAAAACTTTTCTCATCACGATTTTCAGAATGCCACCTTTAAAAACTGCCACTTTTATATGTGCAGTTTCGACCATGCCGATCTGCGCGATGCTAAGTTCATCGACTGTCGCTTTATCGAATCCAAAGCGCTAGAAGGGTGTAGTTTTCGTTTCGCGAACTTAAAAGATGCCAGCTTCACGAACTGTATGTTGGCGATGAGCCTGTTTAACGGCGCAAATTGTATGGGCTTGGAGCTGCGTAAGTGCGATCTCAAAGGGGCAAACTTCCAAGGTGCGAACTTTGCTAATCGCGTCAGTAACACCATGTTTTTCTGTTCTGCTTTTATTACTGGCTGCAACCTCACCTACTGTAACTTCGAACGAGTGTTACTAGAAAAATGTGACCTCTTTGAAAACCGTTGGAACGGTGCGAACCTCGCAGGGGCAACTCTCAAAGGCTCGGATTTATCTCGCTGCGAATTCTCGCCAGAACAATGGGGAACCTTTAACGTTGAGCAATGTGATCTGACTCATGTCGAACTAGACGGGCTGGATGTGCGCCGCGTTTCTCTGTTTGGTGTTAAGATTTGTGATTGGCAACAAGAGCAATTACTTGCGCCTTTTGGACTGATCATTCTCTAAGGAAAGGCCATGAATCTTTTTAAAGACTTACCGAATAACCTCGACGAGGAAGTGTTCGAAGACCTGCTGACCCACAAAAACCTGCGTATAGAACGCATTGTCTCTACGGGGCAAACCTCGCCCGAAAGTGGCTGGTACGATCAAGAAGAACATGAATGGGTCTTGGTTCTTAAAGGAGCTGGAGAGCTGACTTTTGAATCAGATGTAGTGCAACGACTTGAGGCAGGCGATCACGTTACGATTCCAGCTCATACCAAACACAAAGTGAGCTGGACTGACCCAACGCAAGAAACCATCTGGTTGGCGGTGTTTTATCAATAAACACAAAACGATCTTAAACCAAAAAATAGGCGCGAGTTTGCTCGATACTACTAAGCCGTCACTGGCACTGTTTGATTTTGATGGCACCATCACCCGAGAGGATATGTTTAGCCTTTTCCTCCACTATTCTGCTTATGGCCTGCGCAAACGAGTAGGAAAGGTCGCTATCATGCCATTTTATGCGCTGTACAAACTCGGAGTGTTACCCGCTCGTGTTATGCGTCCTCTCAGCAGTTTTATTGCATTTTCAGGGAAAGAAACGCAGAAAATTGAAGCGATTGGCACTCAGTTTGCCCATGAAGTGATCCCGCTGTACTTACGGCCAGAAGCGATGGAAAGGCTGGCTTGGCATCAACACAGAGGCGATACCATTGTGGTGGTGTCGGCATCACTCAATGCGTATCTCAAGCCTTGGTGTGAGGCGAACGGTTACCACTTGCTGTGCAGTGAACTGATCTCAGAACAGCCAAAACTGAGTGGCTTTTACCAGCAAGGTGATTGTAGTTTAGAAAAAAAAGTCTCGCGCGTTAGGGCCACGTTTTCGCTCGACGAATTTGCGTCTGTTTATGCCTACGGTGATACGCACGAAGACATTCCGATGCTCAAACTGGCAGACTACGCGATGCTCAACTGGAGCGAGTGGAGAGCAAGCGAATAACGATATGTGCTCTGATTTTCAAGACAGCCACTCAACCAAAGTGGTCGTTTTAGACTGAAAAAAACAAACCCTTCTCATGTGAGAAGGGTTTTATTGTTCAGGGCCCGAATAAATGGCTTAACGCCATACACCCCACTGACCCGTTGTGCCTGGTTCCTCACCAGACGTCCACCATTGGGCAGTCCATTCTTTACCATTGTGTGTCACCACATCACCTTGGTTGTAAACGGCTGTCTTGTCCCACAAGTTGGTTGGTTCAACTGGTCGCGTGACATCCGCTTTGATCAGTGACAACGCGTAACTGAAGTCTGCGCTTGGCGCTAATACTTGGTTTGCATTCACGTTGTTACTATCGAACATGTAGTGGTTCATCTCTTGATGCCAAATGCCCACGTACCAATCACCCGTTTGCTGCGCATTAAATTGATCCGCAATTTCTGCCGCCCAAGTCGCCGTATTGTTTGCACTGATTGGTAGTGAAATATCGACAATTTCATTCCCCGTCGCATTAAACGTACGGAAACGAATGGTGTCACCCGCTTCTACTGGCCCAAAACCTTGCTGAACAAAGTAGCCTAGAGATGTCAGATTGTTGCCCGGTTCGGTTGGATCAACAGGGTCAGTCGGTGGCGTCGTGCTCGTTCCGTTTAACGTAATGTCACTACAGTTGTAGAAACCTTCCCCAGCGACATCAATGCGCTGCCAACGAGTATAGAGCACCGCATCGCCGGAACGATCAGCAGGGAAAGTCACCTGAATACGGTAGCGTTTTTCCGCATCAACATACACATCACCTGCGGTGTCGATCAGCTCTAAATCACTCCAAGTAAGAGGCTTTGAATCATCATAAGTTGGCTTGGTGAGATAGAATTCCCAGTACGATGGGTTGTGCGGCGCTTTGCCGTAAAACACCAATTCAATCTGGTTGTTTGCATCTGGCGTAACATTGGTGCGCTGCCAGTTTGGAGAAGGAATGTTCAAGCCTTTCTTAGCTGTATCGCCAGCAGAACATAGTTCACCGTCGCGAACCACGGCTTTCACATGCTCCATATCTCGGTAATTTGGTACGTTCGCCGCGATTTCGCTGCGTTGCACAAACGGATACGCGCCAGATTCTTCAAAAGCCGCTTTACACGCTTGGTTAGGGATCTCGTTGGTCCAAAAACCACCGTCTAAATAACACGTATTCTGACGAGCGCTTGGAAATTCTACCCAGCCGTGGGCGTTGACGTTAAATGAGCTCAATGCGGCAACAGCGCTTAAGCTCAAAAGAGGAAGTGTTACATGTGATTTCATCGTTCATCCTTAATTTTGCTGACTCGCCGCTCTGAAACACAAGCGGTTTAAGCAAAACTAGCAGGATGGGATTATTTAGAAGGTGAGAATAAATATGGAAATTGTAAGAGTGCCATCTGCTTTCCAGCATTTGTTGTGAACCATTCTCATACTCGACTGACTCTTTCGAGTCACTTCAAATTCATGTGCCACAAAAACTGTCACTCTCGTTTGGCTATCGCTCGTCTTTTGGTGTGTCCATCACCACCATGGTTGTGATCGACTTGACGTGTTCGCACTCACCCAACACATCAGCATGGAACGCTTTATAAGCGGCGAGATTTTGCGTCTCTACGCGTATGAGATATTCGTTAGATCCCGTAATGTTGTGACATTCCACCACCTCGTTTACAAAACGCACATGCTCTTCGAAACCCAGCTGTGCCTGCTTAGAGTGCGAGGCCAAACCAATCGACACATAAGCGACAAAACCCACGCCAAGTTGCTGATTATCCAGTACTGCTCGGTAGCCTTTGATAACGCCTTTACGCTCTAAATCTTGCACTCGGCGTAAGGTTGCAGACGGAGATAAACCAACGCGTTCCGACAGCTCCACATTGGAGATTCTTCCGTCTCGTTTGAGCACTTGCAATATTCTTTCGTCAAATCTATCCATCATGATGTTTCATTGCTTATTTAGTTTCTAATCATCAAATAAAAGCACAATATTGACCTCAGTTCTACTTATAGTTGCTCTCAACTTATCGAGAACTGATTCAAGGAACAATCTATGGAATATCATCAACTGGGCGCTTTGGCGTTGTTCGCTTTTGTCTCCACTTTTACGCCGGGTCCCAATAACATTATGTTGATGACCTCAGGGGCAAATGTCGGCTTTAAACGCACTATCCCACACATGTTAGGCATTACCTTCGGCTTTGGTGCCATGCTAATTTTGGTGGGTATTGGCTTGATGGGCCTGTTCCACGCTTACCCGCTCACCCACTCGATTTTAAAAGTATTGAGCTTGAGTTATTTGCTGTACTTGACGTACAAAATCGCCACCAGCGACAAAACCGAAGCAAAACATGATTTTCGCCCGATGTCTTTTTTAGGGGCTGTCACATTCCAATGGGTGAACCCAAAAGGTTGGTCGATGGCGTTGACGGCCATTACGGTATACAGCAGTGGCGGTGCATGGCTCGAACTGACTTTTATCGCCGGTATCTTCTGTTTAGCCAACTTGCCATCGGTAACATTTTGGACGGCGGCAGGCATGCAATTGCAGCGTTGGTTGACCACCGATAAACGCGTTAAGGGGTTCAACTACAGCATGGCCGCTCTGTTGCTTTTGTCTACGATTCCAATGATATAAGTCCATTTATGGTTAAAAAACGACTCACTTTACGTGGTTAGAGGAAGGATAGAGGTAATATTTTTCTTGAGGCTTTGGCGTTAATTCACAGTGTAAATTTGTTTAAAGACGCTACCCTCTTGTTAGGGAACTTGATAATCTTTAAATGAGAAAGAGAATAATTATCGAGTAAAGTAACAATGAAAAAGAAGCCTCAACCTAAAACGCTTGTTGTCACAGACACAGAAACCATCACTCCAAACATGCAGCGCATTACCTTGCAAGGTGAGGCGCTGAGCCATTTTCCTCGTGACTGCGAAGGCAGTTACATCAAATTACTGTTTAATGATATGGGCGGCGCGGATCTGAGCATCCTGTCAGAAGACGACCGACCAATCATGCGCACCTACACAATTCGACGCTTTCATCCAGAAACCAGCTCAATCGAAGTGGATTTCGTCCGACACGTAACGCAAGATCTGCAATGCGGATTTGCAGCACGTTGGGCAATGGCCGCGCAAAAAGGCGACACGATCAGCATCGTGGGGCCGGGTAGCATCTCCAACTTAAATACTGAGGCGGAATGGTTCTTCATGGCTGCCGATATGACAGCACTTCCAGCACTTTCTGCGAAAATTCGTACGCTGCCAGAAGAGGCCAAAGGCTACGCTGTGATCAGCGTGATGTCTCCAGCCGACATTCAACCCCTAAACACGCCAGCCGATATGGAGTTGATTTGGCTAACCGAACAGCAAACCTTGGCTGATAGCGTTCGCGAACTCGAGTGGTTAGATGGTAACGCTTCGGTATGGTGTGCGTGTGAGTTCGATTCAATGCGTGCGCTGCGCCAATATTTCCGCAACGAAAAAGAAGTCGATCGCGAGAATATCTACATCAGCAGCTATTGGAAGCAAGGCGTGTCTGAAGATGGGCACAAAGTGATTAAACGTGAAGACGCGGAATCCAACCAATAGTGATTCATGTCTTTTCGATTCCAGCTCTCATCCTAATAAAAACGCCCGGCATCACCGGGCGTTTTAGCAACTTCAGTTGTATTAAAGTTCATGAAAACTCTAATCCGCTAGTTCCTGCGCTAAAAAGTCGATCAACAACCTCACTTTGGGCGATAAATTTCGGCTTTGTGGATACAGTGCCCAAATGCCTTCACGGTCGTCTCGGTAATCGGTCAGCACCTCGACTAGCTCACCGTTATCTAGAGCTTCTTGAACGTAATAGTCCGGCAACTGCACTAAACCCAAACCACGTTTGGCGGCGCCCATTAGCGCAAAACCACTATTGCATTTAATTCTCCCCGATACGCGCAAAGACTTATCGCGTTTATTTTCCTTAAAATGCCAATAATCGACCGAACCAACTAGGCACTGATGTCGAGCCAGTTCGGATAATGTGTGAGGCTCGCCAAATCGCTCCAAATACATAGGGCTAGCACACACGTAATTTTGACGCGACGAAAGACGCTTTGCGATCATGCTGGAATCTTGCAGGCGGCCAAGACGAATCGCCACGTCTACCCCTTGCTCTATCAAATCCAGTTTTTGATTGGTCAGAACTAAATCGAGATCCACACGCGGGTACTTCTCCAAAAACTGATGCAAGAGCGGTGCGAGGTTCATTTCCCCATAGGTCACAGGCGCTGTCACACGCAGCAAACCTCGCGGTTCGGTTTGCATTTGCGTTACAGCAAGCTCAGCTAGTTCTAGCCCTTCGACCAAGTGTTTGCACTGCTGATAATAAAGCTGTCCAGCTTCAGACAGAGAAACTTTTCGCGTCGTGCGATGCAGTAACTTAACCGCAAGACGCTCTTCAAGTGCCGATACGCGGCGACTGATTTGTGCCACTGACGTTTTCAGTTTAGCCGCGGCAGCTGTAAAGCTGTTAGTTTCCGCTACGGCAACAAACTCGCTGACTCCTTCCCAATTCGCCATGCTGTATTCCTGTCGACCTCTTCTAGACAAATAGTGATTACATTGTTCTCGTCGCGCTACGCTTTGAAAACTGGAAAACTTTACGCGTCAGGTAACGGACGAAGATCGTCGTATTGCGCATCAAGCTCAATGCCAAAATATTCTTTCAACGCATCCAGGTAGGTTTGACCTGGCTCTAGCTCTATTTCTGTTAGCGCTTCATGATTGGTGCATCTGAGTGTGTAGTTAAGCAGCGTCACCAACCCACTTTCTGTCGCTCTAGCAGCGACTCTTGCGCTAGTAAAACGTGAATTAGGCGAAGTCGAGGTAAAGAAGTTGCTACATGCAATGTCACCAGCAAACACAAACTCTAGGTCAAAGCTGTATAGATTGTTCCACGTGTCCGTTCCATCGGTTGAAAGCACTTGGAGGAAATAACCAAACTGAGCATCTTTGACAAAACGGAAGGTTTGTAAATCCGTCTGAATCACTTGGTCAAGGATAAATGGCAATGGCGCTCGAGGGGTATTGGAGCCAAAACCCACATCGACAATCCATGTTTGTTCCTCTAACGTCACTAACGTGATTTGATGACTACGACCTGTTGGTGTACCAGACACATGTACACGCCCTAGCAAACTTCGCGCTTCAAACCCAAGAGTGTTGAGCACATCAAGCATTAAACCATTTAATTCAAAGCAGTAACCACCGCGAGAGTGGTACACGGTTTTTTGAATAATATCTTCAATCTCAACAGAGACGCCTCGCTGCAATGCGATGTCAAAATTCTCAAACGGCAGGCAACGATGCTGCGCCACGTGAATTCTGTGCAATGACTCCAAATCGGCGGGCAATTCACTAGGCAAGCCTAGCTTGGTTAAATAGGCACTCAGATCCGTCTTATTCATAATCACTCTTACTTAGCTGATGGTTTGACAGTTTTCTACTTTAGCCCCTCTATCTAACTTCAGGTCAATCACCTTTTCCATTTCCCTTCCGCTTTAAGGAGGCATCGCACTCTTTTTACACGCTCACCTTATCATTATTACGCATATGTAAAAATCATTTTCAAAATGGACGGATTATCATTTTTACTGAAACACCTAAAATGAGCACCAACAAAACGACGAAGCGCGGTAAGCAAACCTTAACTACGCTTATTACGTCACTCCATATACTGAAAATATAAAGGAAACATCCAATGTCGCTTGAAATCAAACCTGGTCAAACTCACATAAAATCAAAAGCAATGGTCGCTTGGGCTGCAGGTGAGCCGCTTAAAATGGAAGAAGTTGATGTACAACTTCCAAAAGCCGGCGAAGTGCTAGTACGCATCGTAGCAACTGGTGTTTGTCACACTGACGCATTCACACTATCAGGTGACGATCCAGAAGGTATCTTCCCTTCAATCCTTGGTCACGAAGGTGGCGGTATCGTTGAAATGGTTGGCGAAGGCGTAACAAGCGTTGAAGTTGGCGACCACGTTATCCCACTTTACACTGCTGAATGTGGTGAGTGTAAGTTCTGTAAATCTGGCAAAACGAACCTATGTCAGGCCGTTCGTGAAACGCAAGGTAAAGGCCTAATGCCAGATGGCACAAGCCGATTCTCTATCAACGGCGAAACTATCTTCCACTACATGGGTTGTTCTACTTTCTCTGAGTACACGGTTCTTCCAGAAATCTCACTAGCGAAAGTAAACAAAGAAGCACCACTTGAAGAAGTTTGTCTTCTAGGTTGTGGCGTAACCACTGGTATGGGTGCGGTATTAAACACAGCTAAAGTTGAAAAAGGCGACACAGTGGCAATCTTTGGTCTCGGCGGTATCGGTCTTTCTGCAATCATCGGTGCTCGCATGGCTGGTGCCAGCCGCATCATCGGTGTAGACATCAACGAAAGCAAATTCGACCTAGCGAAACAACTTGGTGCAACTGACGTAATCAACCCACAAAAATTCGACAAGCCAATTCAAGAAGTGATTGTTGAAATGACAGACGGTGGTGTTGACTACTCATTCGAATGTATCGGTAACGTAAACGTGATGCGCCAAGCACTTGAGTGCTGTCACAAAGGTTGGGGTGAGTCAGTCATCATTGGTGTTGCTGGTGCAGGTCAAGAGATCTCAACTCGTCCATTCCAACTGGTAACTGGTCGTGTATGGCGTGGCAGCGCTTTCGGTGGCGTTAAAGGTCGCTCTGAGCTTCCAGAAATCGTAAACCGTTACATGGCTGGTGAATTCGGCTTACAGGAGTTCATTACCCACACAATGGGATTAGCAGACGTCAACAAAGCGTTTGATCTGATGCATGAAGGTAAGAGCATCCGAACAGTTATCCATATGGATCAATAATGCTGCCTCAGGCTCTCCTTTTGGGGAGCCTGAATTCCTTCTGCTAATTAGAGAGTTTATTCATGACCATTGAAAATGTAAGCCAAGCCAAAGTGTTTGGCGGTTGGCACAAGCAATATACACACGAATCCAATGCCCTAAACTGCACCATGCGCTTCGCGATATTCTTGCCACCTAACGCAACGAAATCAAATCCCGTACCCGCGCTATACTGGCTCTCTGGTTTAACGTGTACCGATGAGAACTTTATGCAGAAAGCGGGCGCATTTCGTATGGCGGCCGAGCTTGGCATTGCGATCATTGCACCAGACACAAGTCCGAGAGGCGAAGGTATCGCTGACGACGAAAGCTATGACCTAGGAAAAGGAGCTGGCTTTTACCTTAATGCGACGCAAGCACCTTGGTCACTGCATTACTGTATGTACGACTATGTGACTGAGGAGTTGCCTGCGATCATCGAAAGTAACTTCCCAGTCTCTGACGTGAAGTCAATTTCCGGTCACAGTATGGGCGGCCACGGAGCGCTCACCATTGGTCTGAAAAATTCAGAACAGTACCGTTCTATTTCAGCGTTCAGTCCAATCAGTAACCCAATGCAATGCCCTTGGGGACAAAAAGCCTTTACTGCTTACTTAGGCAAGGAGCTTGAAAGCTGGAAGCAATACGATGCAAGTGAACTTCTAAAACAACAACAATCACCATTACCAATTTTGGTTGATCAAGGTGATGCTGATGGCTTCTTAAATGAGCAGCTTAGACCGGAAGCGCTGATTGCTGCGGCAAAAATACACGATTCAAACCTAACCTTGAGAATGCAACCAGGCTATGACCATAGCTATTACTTCATCTCAAGCTTTATTGAAGAGCACCTCAACTTCCATGCAAAATATTTGTTTGCATAGTTAATTTAAGTAAGCTCATGAAATAAAAAATAAAGTCACCAAAACTAGGTGACTTTATTTTCTTTACGTACTAACAAATACATATCTGAATATCGATGATTTAAATATGTAAAATAATGTAACTTAAGAACAAATTCGACGTCCATTTCTCGCCTTATTAAATTCTCATTTCCGACACAGTATCTTTATTAAAAATGAAACAAAGTTGCACTAAAAACCAATTAAATACCGCGAAATCATTACGAAACTCTACCATCATCCCAATACTCTGAGCTTTTAATTAAGAAGCAACTTAATAACCTTGACGTGACGTAAACCGACAGTTATTTTTGAAACATAACGTATTATAAAATCTCATCCGGTTGGCTCTATAATTATAAATAAATTACCGCTAGCACCTTTGTCCTAGCTAAGAAAAAAGAATAAAACTCAAAAGGGCATATGATGAAAAAGATAGTCGCGCTAGGTCTGTTTTTTGTTGCGCCATTCTTGTCTGCAAATACGATCGTATTTAGTAGTAGCCAGCAGCCTAGTGTCATACTGGAACTGGAAGAGATCCAAGCTTTACCTACCACTAGCTACACGATGACATTGCCTTGGCTTCCTGCTTCGTCAGAGTTTTTAGGCGTTAAACTCAGCACGCTTCTTACACACGTCTACGGAAAGGTACCAGAGCAGGTTGATATCAGCAGCTTAAACGACTATCACTCGACATTGTCCCGACAAGATATTCTTCGATATCAACCAATACTGGCTTATCAACAAGATCAGAATTACATAAAAGTCAGGAATAAAGGCCCTTTCTGGGTGATATATCCACTCAATCTCTATCCAGAGCTAAACTACAATAAATATCATGCGCAAATGGTATGGCAAGTAAATGAAATAAAAGAAAAATAATAAGAATGAAGTTATCAGAACCCTATTCTAAGAAACAAAGAATATTGCAATATTCTACCACCAGCAAAATGCTGCTGGTGGTGTTTGCCGTTTCTTTGCTTCTCGCGAATGTCGTGCTTTTACAGCAAACACGTTCACTCTCACAAAATTTTAATAACGAACAAAAACAAGCGACTTGGTTTTTATTCCAACTCTCCAAAGAACTATCAGAACTTGTCGGCGAGGCCAGACGGTTAGATGAAAACGTATTGAATATTGATGGTGCAGAGCTTCAATACGAGTTAGCGTGGAGCCGCTTTGACTTATTGACCAGTAGCACGAAAGCCAATAAGTTCTTTTCTCGGAACAACATGCACCTTTACTTCATTAATCTTTTTGAAGAGTTCAAAGAGCTAGAAAAACAACTAGTAGAAGCTAGAACAGGTGACAGCCAAGCTGCTGCTGCATTTTATCGTTCAACTCAAACACTATATTTAGGCTTAATAGACTTCGTTAATCAAAACTTCCGCCTAAGCAGTAAAGCTTATGAAGCACAAAAAGGTCAAACCCAGCGCTTAATGCAAGCACAATATATGTTGTTTGCGACGTTCGTTTTGTCGATTATCTCTCTAACTTATTTCTTTTATCGTGAATCCCATTTTCATAGAAAATTGGCGCTCAGCGACCCTTTAACGAACCTAGGGAACCGCAATGCACTATTCATTACCCTAAACAAATTTACTCAAGAAAAAAGGCCCTTTTCTCTCTGGATTCTAGATTTAAATGGTTTTAAAGAAGTCAACGACACACACGGACACCAAGTTGGCGACACTGTACTGCGGGAAATCGCTAGGCGGCTTAATTCTATGGCACTCAATGATTTTACTGTTTATCGCATGGGAGGAGATGAGTTCGCGGTTATCCTTGAAGGTGAACATCTCAATGAAGAGAACGTACGTGAGCAGATAAATACCGTCTTTGATGCACAAATATTAAACTCCGATAAAGTCTCAACACTTTCAACAAGCATGGGCTTAGCGCAATACCCTAAAGACAGTGACAATGTTGACTTTCTTATCAGCATAGCGGATAAGCGCATGTACAAAATGAAATTTCAACGTTAAACGGTATATATGATGAGAAAGTTCATGCAAGTACTGCTTCTACTGGCAGTCATTGCGGCAGGTGTGTTGGCTTGGGTATTTATTCCATCGCACGAAACCATCGGGCAAAAAACGCTTGAGCAGGCACTCAACGACGACTACAGCCTCGTTGGCCATCGAATCTACTCAACCGATCCGGATGCTGGTAACCGATTCGGTTACTTCGTATTGGCAACGGGTCAGAGCATTGAAGAACAAGAGCCGTTTTTGGTCACTTCGGATCAGTTTATTCGCATGGAACAAACGGGTGATAACACCTTGTCTGTGACCGTCAATGGCCGTATCTACCAATACCACAACGACTTGTGGGTACCAAAATCGGATGGAAAGTTGCAGCACTTTTTAGTCAGCGCAACTGCCAACTACGTGCGCTAAAAAACGGGAACATTACTCCCCCCTCCCATCACACACAAAAAAACAAAGCCCCGCATGTACTGCGGGGCTTTTTACGTTAACAAGAAAGTAACATCGAAAGGAGGGCGTTACTTCGCTAACACTTTCTCTTTAATCACTTTGAGTACCCCAGCCTCTTGGTTGCTTGGCGCAGAATAACGAGCGATTTTCTTAATCTCTTCATGCGCATTGGCAACCGCGTACGAATGCTCACTGACTTGCAGCATTTCGAGGTCGTTGAGGTAATCACCAAACGTCATGGTTTCGGCCGGAGTAAAATTCATTGTATCTTGAAGATGCTTAATGGCCGCTCCTTTAGATGCCTCGGCATTCATCACATCCAGCCAAATTTTTGCGCTCACTACAACTTTATGCGTTGCACCAAACTTCGCGTTCATGGTCGGGAACAGGAGCTCTTCCGAACCGTCAAAGTGACAAATCGCTACCTTGATGAACTCGTCTTCGACCTCAAGCAAATCCGTCACCGTTTCACAGCGATGGTAGTACTTTTGAAACTCTTCCAGTGATTGCTGATCATGCGTTTCGATGTACGCCGAGCGCTTGCCACACAATACGATGTTCGCTCCATCAATTTCACGAGCCGCTTTCACAATCTCCGCCACTTCCGCTTTAGGAATGGCGCAACTGTAGAGCTCTTTGTCTTGGTACATCACCAAGGTGCCATTTTCGGCCACATACAACACTCTATCTTTGATTGGCGCGAACGTGTCTCGCAGGCTGTAATACTGACGACCAGACGCAGCGGAGAACAAAATACCTTGCTCTTCCAGTTGCAAAAACAGGTCGAAAAACTCTGGATCCAAACGACCGTATTGGTCAAGCAAAGTGCCATCCATATCGGAAGCAATAAATTTGATGCGAACTTGTGACATTAACTAAAACTCTAAATGACGTTGCGAAAAATATATCCATGTAAGGTACAGGATCTTGTATGAATCTCAAGTCGGGACAACGACGCCTTCGCGATTACCAAGGGTGCAGTTTAAAGTAATCTTCACTGTGATCGATGAAGGCTCTCACCGCAGGAGACAAGTGTTTACGTGATGAATACAGCGCGTAAATGTTGAGATCATTTGGCTTCCAATTCGGCAACACCGACTCAAGCTGACCCGATTGCAGATAGATATTGCTCAAATAGGTTGGCAGCATCGAAATACCCATGCCTTGTAACGCGCCATGCAATAACGCCGTGGCCTCATTGCTGGTTAGGCGACACTCAATTCCCACCGATTCGAACTGGTCGCCCTGAGACAAATGCCACACGTGACGCTCAAAGTTTTTGTAACCCAAACAGTCGTGTGAAGATAAATCTCGCGGATGCGCGATCGCGTGGTGAGTTTGCAAGTATTGTGGCGATGCCACCAACACCGATTCACACACCGCAATCGGCTTACCAATCAAAGAAGGATCGGGATCTGACGCAATTCGGATTGCCAGATCGATGCGTTGCTCGGTTAGATCACTCACTGAGTCTTGCAGATCTATGTCGATATGCACTTTGGGGTGCTTTTGCATAAAACTGTTTACTGCTGGGATCAACTGTGAGAATCCAAATGAAGTGCTAGACGCGAGACGGATTTTTCCGGACAGCTCACCATCAACGGCAATGTTCGACGTCAACGTATCGGCCTGTTTTAACCAGCGCTCAATCTGAGGCAAGCTGCGCTCCCCTGCGGTGGTGAGCGACACCTTGCGCGTGGTGCGGTGCAACAAACGAGTTTGCAGCCAGTTCTCCATCGCCTCTACATAACGAGTCACCATAGGCCGAGACATGTCTAACCGCTCTGCGGTCGCGGTAAAACTGCCAGAATAGACCACATCCACAAATACTTTTGCTGCCGTTACTCTGTCCATACATTTGCTCGAAATAAGAAATAGTGATGCACATTATTGTGTATTTTTCCGAGCGTATCAATTTCCTAATATAGCTCCCGTTCCCAAGCCATCGTCGCTTGGCCCCAAATTCTTTAGGAGCTTATTATGAAAAAATTCACTTTGATTGCTGCATCCGTTTTAATGGCAAGCCCTGTCCTAGCGGCAAACCACTCTCCCCTTACTCTTGAGGTTTACAACGCCGACGGTAACAGCTTCCACGTTAACTCAACCTTGGTATACGGTGAGACTGACGCCATGGTCATCGACACTGGCTTCACCAAAGCTGACGCGATGCGCATTGCCGCTAAAGTGTTGGACTCAGGCAAAACGCTTAAAACCATTTTTATCAGCCAAGCGGACCCAGACTACTACTTTGGCGCAGAGGCCCTACACCAACTGTTCCCTGATGCGCAGATCATCGCAACGCCTGCGGTTCAAAAAATTATTCAAGAGAAATTGGCTGGAAAGCTGGCGTACTGGGGACCAAAGCTGGGCGCAAACGCACCGGTAAAACCAGTGATCCCTGTCGCGTACGATAAAGCATCATTAGAGCTAGAAGGTCATAAGATTGAAATTCGTGGTAACCATGGCACATCAGCACACCGCCCTTACCTATGGATTCCAGATAACAAAGCGATTCTAGGTAACGTAGCCGTGTACTCAAACGTACATTTGTGGATGGCAGATGCCGCTGACCAGACCGCCATCAATGCTTGGGAGCAGCAACTTAGCGAGATGCTTGCGCTTAAACCTCAAGTGGTCATTCCTGGTCACATGAAAGCAGGCACAAAGCTGAACGCAGACACCATTCGCTACTCGCAACAATACTTGCAGGATTTTCAGCAAGCGAAAAAACACAGCAATAACAGCGTTCAACTCATTGACACCATGTCTGCGAAATACCCAGAAGTTCAATTGCCAATCGCGCTAGAAATCGGTGCGAAAGTGCATACTGGTGAAATGTCATGGTAACCGTGCATTACTTCTTCGATCCCATGTGTGGTTGGTGCTACGGGGCATCACCACTCATCGAAGCCTTGATGGACACCTCTCAATTTAAGGTAGAGCTTCATCCCGGCGGTATGATTGAGAAACGCGCGATTGAACCTGAATTTCGTCAGCACATCATCAACAGTGACGCTCGTATTGCAACCGAAACCGGAGCGACGTTTGGTGAAGCATATCTGCAACGCGTGAAAAGCGAAGATGCGTTTGTTCTTGATTCTTATCTACCAACACAAGCGATCTTGAGTGCGGAAAAAATGGGGCTGAATCCATGGCACATGCTAAAGGCCATCCAATCTGCGCATTATCAGCTCGGGTTAAAAGTGAATGAAGCATCGACGCTCAAAGCCATTGCAGAATCGCTAGGTTTAGCAAGTGATGCGTGGGAGCAAAACATGGCGTTAAGCGAAGCCGAACTAGATGAGAGAATTCGCTCTAGCCGACAATTGATGCGACAGTTACACGTTGGTGGTTATCCAACCCTGATTGCAGAAGTAAATGGCGAGTACTTGACCTTGCCGCACTCGGCCTACTACGACAAACCGGCACAGTGGAAGCTTGCATTACAAAAACTGCGATAAGCTCTTCCCCACTCGCTCTTGTTCTTAATCCAAGAGCGAGTGCCAACACCGACATGGCAATCCTGACTCAAACAGGTACAATCCTCGCTCGATTTTTTACTCTCGCGGATACCCACCATGCACTCGCCTGAACATTGTTTTACTCGTTTTACTGCTGATATTTCTGGCTATGAATTGCCAACGCAGTTTACGTTTCCGTTCTACTACACGCCGCATCCTCTTTGCGTTATGGCCGCAAAGCAATTGCAACAGCACTTATTAGCGCAAACCGACTTCGAACACGATTTTGGTTTGGTTAATGAAGAAACGGGGCGAGGCAAAATGTTTGGCGTATTGCTGGTAGAAAACCCTCAAGGCGATCTCGGCTTTTTAAGTGCGTTTTCTGGCAAAATTGCTGACCAAAACTTGATTCCAGGATTTGTCCCTCCTGTGTACGACATGCTGACCGATGAAGGCTTCTTCCGCGCAGAAACGGATGCCATCAACGCCGCCAATGCGGAGTACAAAACCTGTGCCGCGAATCCGGAATTAGCGGATCTTAAAGCGCAAATCCAAGCCGACCGAGCCGCTTATCAGCAAGAGGAGCAAACACAGCGCCAAGTGATGATTGATGGCCGAGCAGCACGCAAGCGACAGCGCCAACAGGGCGAGCAAACGCTCAATGCCGATGACCTCAAAATCTTGTTGGATGAGTTGGGTAAACAAAGTGTCGCCGAGAAAAACGTTCTCAAATACTTAAAGCAAGCGTGGGATGAAAAGCTTGCAATCAAAGAAGCGCGATTGGCCGAGTTAGAGCAGCAACTTGCTCATCTGAAAGAGCAGCGCAAGACACTCTCCAACGCTTTGCAGCACAAACTGCATAAACAATACCGCTTTCTAAACAACCATGGCGAAGCACGCGACTTGGTGGACATTTTTGCGGACACCACAAACCCAGTCCCACCAGCAGGTGCGGGGGAATGTGCTGCGCCAAAACTGCTTCAATACGCGTTTAAACACGAATTCAAACCGCTGGCGCTGGCAGAATTTTGGTGGGGTGTGTCGCCAAAGTCTGAAGTTCGCCAACACAAAAAGTTCTACCCATCGTGTAATAGCAAATGTCAGCCGATTTTGGGCCATATGATGCAAGGACTGGATGTCGAACCTAACCCATTGGCGGAGAATTGGGCAGAAGACAAAGAGCTAGAGATAATCTACCAAGACGACGCTATGGTCGTCGTCAACAAGCCCTCGGGCTTACTTTCAGTGCCAGGTAAAACTATCAAGGACTCTGCTTATACACGCCTACAAGCGATGTTCCCTGATGTGGAAGGGCCGTTTGTGATTCATCGCCTCGACATGGCGACCTCTGGCATTTTGGTGTTTGCCTTAACTAAACGCGCGAACAAAAGCCTGCAAAAACAGTTTATGGCTCGCGGCGTACAAAAACGTTATATGGCACTGCTCGAAGGCGTATTAAACGAGCCTGAAGGGGAAATTTCACTGCCAATGCGTGGTGACCCAGACGACCGCCCACGTCAACTGGTGTGTTTTGAACACGGGAAACATGCAGAAACCTACTGGCAACTGATTGAAGTCAAAGATGGACGCAGCAAGGTATACATGTATCCGAAAACCGGGCGAACTCACCAACTACGTGTACACAGTGCTCATCACATGGGGTTAAACATGCCGATGGTTGGTGATGGTTTATACGGCGAAAAATCGAATCGCTTACACCTGCATGCTGAGATGCTAGAGCTGGATCATCCATACAGCAAAGAGCGTATGGTGTTCCAAGCTGAGTGCGAATTCTAACGTCTTCCCGATTTTAAATAACAAAAAGGCACTGACTATCAGTGCCTTTTTTTGTTTTCTAACAACAGAATAAGCGTGATGCGCGATACCGAAAACCGTTAGCTCACCTTAAACTTGGTCCACACCTGAGAGCGCCAACGTCTTGCCATGATGATACCACGTACCCATTCATCGAGAGCGATTGCCATCCAAGCCCCTAAAACGCCATAACCCAAGTGGATGCCAAAGATGTAAGAGAAAAGCACGCCTAGTCCCCACATACTCAAAATCCCCATTTGCACTGGGAACTTGATGTCACCCGCGCCTTTGAGCCCCGCGATAAAAATCAGGTTAAACACACGTCCGGCCTCGAGCAGAATTGAGCCCATGACTAACGAACCTGCCAATGCGAGTATCTCTGGTTGATCGGTAAATACGCGCAGAATCTCTTCTCTAAACAGGTAAATCAGTGTGGTTGCCGCCGTTGATGCCACAAATCCTAGTAAGAAGTAGATTTGTACGCGTTTTAAAATGCTGCTCACCCAACCTTTACCGATGTAGTAACCAGTCTGAATTTGCGCTGCCTGACCAATTGCCAGCGCGAAAGCAAACGAGAAACGGGCAATGTTTTGCGCATAAGTGAAAGCCGCTAACGATGCCGTCCCCATTTGCACCACAAAATACACAATGCAGATTTGCGCCACATTGTAAGACAGCACTTCACCCGCGTTCATACCGCCGATTTTTAAGATTTTTTTGTAAATCTCTGCCGGTACTTGTTTCATAGTCGACATTGGTAGTTCAATGCTACTGCGAGCGAGAATAAACCATAACATTAACGTACCGATGACTTGGCTGACGACGGTTGCTATTGCTACACCTTGCACACCATACACAGGTAAACCGAATGGCTGGTAAAGCGCAATATAGTTACCAATGATGTTGAACACACCCGAGATCAAGTTCACCACCATTGGAGAGCGCGAATAGCCATGGCTACGCAGAATGGTCGTAAAGACTATGCCTATGGTGACGTTGAACGTCATCGCTCCGCTGATCAGCAAATATTCACGTGCGTATTGCTCGACTTGCGCCTCCAAACCGTAATACGGGAGCAGGAATATCGCACCAAGCACGGCAATCACACTCAATAGCACACCGACGAGCACAGACAACGCAATACTCGCAACACCAACGCTCACTGACTCTTGCTCGCGTCCAGCGCCATTGTATTGGGCAATCAAAATCCCCGTACCGCTACTGACAAACGTCGAAACGATGATTAAAAAGAAGGTAATCTGCGTGATCACACCAACAGCGGATACGGCTTTGTCTGAGTAGCCACTCAGCATGAACACGTCACTGGTTCCTAAAGCCGTCCGTAGCAAAATTTCGACAAGAATTGGCCAAGCTAATGCCACGATGGACATTCGTTGGTTGATGTTTTGGCTTTTAGGCATGCTTGTAACCTTTCCTACAACTAAAAACTGCCTCACAATTTTGTGAAGCAGTTTAAAAATAGTGACTCGAACGAAGCTCGATATGAGGTTGTGATTTAGCGCGGATTCTAGTCGCATATTGGTCATAACGACAACAATATTTCGCCCTGTTTCGGAAAAATATTTCTAATGCATTTTCGAAACGACATATGCCTTGACGATACGTAGAGCAGAGATTGGTGAACAATACTCTCAATCAACGAGCACCGAACAGAATCAGGATAATCAATAGAAATGTGTCTAACTAGATACATTACTTTGAATTATCAGTCGAACCATATAGAGCCATGAAGAACCGTCATGAAAACCTGCATGCGCCACCATTCCTCTTTGAACACTCGCACCAAATCACACTGATGGCTTTGCACTAAAAATGACTGATATCACATTTGGAAACTTTGTTGTTCTATTTATCGCGAAAATACCGCCTAGAATAAGCGTACACGTTAATTAAGCAAGGATACGTAATGTCGACATTGGCTGGGGCGCGCTTAGAAGAAATGGCGGACATCCGCTCAACAAGAAAAAAGAAAATTGTCTTTTTATGCTCCAGTATCGCCGCTGCCTGTTTAACTTATGGTTCCATTGCTCAATCACTTGAGAATAACTGGGGTTTAAGCTTTTTCCATGCTTTATGTGCCCTGGCATGCTTAGCAATCAGTTATGTAATAAAAGTCCAGCGGCACCATCAATACGCCGACTTATGGCTAAGTGCTGTCTTAATGTTCGAAGGGTTATTGTTACTTCTGTATAACGACGCTCCGTCAGGCAAAATGTTATGGCTATATCCTATTGTCGCCACTCTGGTATTAATTAATGAGTTTAAGGTCGGTCTGCTGTTCAGTGGCACCTACATTTTACTGATCTTTTTTGGGGTCGCTTTTTTAGATCGACTGCCAACAGCCACAGAAATCATAGAGCGGAGATTGATGCTGACCCTGATAGCGACCGCGTTTGTGTGTCACACGTTCTCGTATTACTACACGAAAGTCCTCAATTACATTCAAACACTGTATCGTGAGGGGATTGAGGAGTTAGCATATTTTGACCAGCTCACTGGGCTTGCCAATCGCTGGAGCTTTGAAACTTGGGCGCGCGCAAAGCTCGATGAAATCAAGCACTCATCTGATGACAGCATCACCGCATTGGTTTTTCTCGATATCGATAACTTCAAGCACATCAACGACACCTACGGGCACGATATTGGTGACCAAGTACTTCAAGCCTTCGCCACTCGATTAAAAAATAACATTCGCAACAAAGACAGAAAAACAGATAAACACGACTACTCCATCGCTCGATTTGCGGGTGACGAGTTTGTAATCATGCTTTACGATGTAAAAAGTAAAGATGACCTCGACAGCATCCTAAAACGGATCGTGAATCTGTTTCCGACAGGTTACCGAAGCTACGATATGATTAACGAGTTAACAATGAGTGTAGGTGCTGCTATCTATAAGCAAGATGCAAAGGATTTGTCTGAATTGACTCGATGTGCAGATAAAGCAATGTACGCAGCTAAACATACTGGTAAAAACCAGTACGCCTTTTATGAGCACTGCAATACGGAAGAACAGTCAACATCTGATGCACCAGCTGTACCAGAAGCTTGCTAATGACTAAGCGAACACATGCATCACCCAAAGCCCCACAACGAGGAATACGATTAACCACACTACTTGCAACGTTCTGTTCGGCTTGTCTTGCTGACGAGTGGGGTGATCTTTAAACGCACGGCCCTTCATTTTGCCCATTAAGCTCTTTCCTAGAGCACGTCGATAAAATTCACGTCTCTTGTGAGCGGCATTGGCAACTTCGGTAAAGCGCTGTCTTTGCTCATTGGTGAGATCTTTGTCCTCGTAACGAGGAGGGAGATCAGAATGCTTGCGTTGTACTGCCATCACTTCCTCCCTGGTCGATGGGTACATTTTTATTAAGTATATACCCAAATAACCAAAAAGATGCGTTATAAGTGAAGCACATAGACGAAAAAACCACCCGAAGGTGGTTTTATGACGAGCAACAAATGAACGCTAGAAGTACTCACATAAATACGCAGTCGCTTCTTTCACTTGAAGCTCAAATGAAGAATTACCTTCCACTTCAAAAAACTCACCACTTTGATAAGTCGTCCAATCGCTCTCGCCAACACGCTTGACCACAAGCGCACCTTTTACAACCGTCATACGCTCTGGTGCTTGAGTACCAAACGTGTACTCACCAGGAAGCATCACACCAACGCTAACATCCTGATCTTTCTGGTTAAAGCCTAGTGATTTTACACTACCAGCAAAATAGCTATTTTCCTTAATATTCATTATTGGTTTCCTTATCAAAAGTCCGCTCTTTTTTACCTTGTTTCTTTCCGTTACTCAAGCTTTGAAAGCCATTAAACTCAACGTAATAACGCACATCCTTTGCTACTGAGCGAGAACCTTTTTTCGCGAGGATTAATCAGGCGACCTAAACCGAGCAAGAAAACCTGCGAAGTAATGAATGTGAGCAAACAACAAAACCATCAATAAGATGTGTATCTGAATGTAAAAGTGGACATTAGATCATAGTTTCGTCGTCTCAATGGCGGGATTGTTTGTTTTTAAAAAGGAAGGTTTCCACCATGTTAAAAAAGTGGAGAAAATTAGATCTATGACGGACTCGACTCGCCGAAGGCGAAAAGCACGACAAGAACCAAAACTTTCATTTTTGGCTCGCCACCAATCCAAAATCCTCAAGAGTACATTTGTCTGCTTCGGGATGGGTCTGTTGACGTTTTTTGGCTATCAAATCCACCTCTCCTATCAAGACCACATTGATCCGGAAAAGGTGTACGGCGAATGGATTGAGATTGGCGCGCCACCCTACCAAACAGAACATCTCGTTTTCACTGAAGATGGGGTATACCGAAATCATCGACTTATTACGACGGAATTTGAATTCGATGGCAAGGTCATCACGTTGAATACCGGATTAGGAAAGACCGCGTATCAGATCTCAGGCTCTCATCTTTCACCTCAAATACGCCGTATTGAGCCTCTTATTCCAGATCAGCGATTCATTCGTAAAGGATTTGAGCATACCGTTCAGGGCTCAGAAACCGGCGCAGCCTCTAAACGTCGTGCCGCGTTGAGTGAACACTTCAGCCGTGACTAGTACGTCTTCACGGCTATTTTTCCTTTCAATTCTCTTTCTATATCAATGAAACAAAACCTTAATAAACAACAGAATAAGGCCTTCATCGCATTTAACTAACTCGTTACTGAGTAAACAATAATTTTAGTTTCTGCTGAGATTTTATAAATTATTGACTCAGTCTG
Source organism: Vibrio sp. 1288 (assembly GCF_033344475.1). Lineage (NCBI taxonomy): Bacteria > Pseudomonadati > Pseudomonadota > Gammaproteobacteria > Vibrionales > Vibrionaceae > Vibrio > Vibrio sp. 1288. The sequence goes on along the minus strand of NZ_JAWPOX010000003.1, from coordinate 216,166 downwards.
ACACTTTCTGTGTAACAGAGTGCGAGCTTTAGTTAAGTTCTCTCAAGTGCCTCGAAAACCGTCTTAATTTTTTTTGACGAAAAAAAACTCTCTGAAATGCTGAGTGTGATGCTTTTGCACGTGGAGTAAATCCAATCATCTTATCTGGTGCAAGAGCAGCCTATGTTCTAGGTAGAACATGAATCCAAGGATTGAGAGAGAAGTTATGATTCGATTTAACCTATGTGCAGCTGGAGTTGCTTTAGCGCTATCAGGCGCTGCAGTTGCGGCTCCAACCGCACCAAGTATCGATATGTACGGTTCCAACAACCTTCAGTTTTCTAAAATTGAACTCGCGATGGAAACCACGTCAGGCTACTACGACATGGTGAAATACCATGAGCAAGCGAAGATCACTGTTAAATTTAACCAGTGGAGTGGCACACCTGGTGACACTTACAACGTCTATTTTGATGGTGTAAAAGTAGCAAGCGGCCCTATCACTGGTAGCCAAACGACAGCTTCGTTTGAATACGGCCAAGGTGGCTTATACCAAATGGAAATCGAAGCATGTGATGCGACAGGTTGTGCGAAAAGCGCACCAGCTGAAATCACAATTGCAGATACCGATGGTTCTCACCTGAAGCCACTAACGATGAATGTTGATCCAAACAACAAAACCTACAATACCGATCCAAGCGTCGTGATGGGTACGTATTTTGTTGAATGGGGCATCTATGGCCGTGACTACACCGTCGATAATATGCCGGTCGACAACTTGACTCACATCCTTTACGGTTTTATCCCAATTTGTGGCCCAAATGAGTCTGTGAAGTCTGTTGGCGGCAACAGTTTCAACGCGCTACAAACTGCTTGTACAGGTGTGCCTGATTATGAAGTCGTTATCCATGACCCTTGGGCTGCTTATCAGAAGAGCTTCCCACAAGCTGGTCATGAATACAGCACGCCTATCAAGGGTAACTACGCAATGCTAATGGCATTGAAACAACGTAACCCTGATCTAAAAATCATCCCATCGATCGGTGGTTGGACACTGTCTGACCCATTCTTCGATTTCGTGGACAAGAAAAACCGTGACACATTCGTCGCATCAGTTAAGAAGTTCCTGAAAACTTGGAAATTCTACGACGGTGTTGATATCGACTGGGAATTCCCTGGCGGCGGCGGTGCAGCAGCCGATAAGGGCGACCCTGTAAACGATGGCCCAGCATACATCGCACTGATGCGTGAACTGCGCGTAATGCTTGATGAATTAGAAGCTGAGACAGACCGTACTTACGAGCTAACGTCCGCTATCGGTGTCGGTTACGACAAGATTGAAGACGTAGACTACGCAGATGCAGTTCAGTACATGGATTACATCTTCGCAATGACTTACGACTTCTACGGCGGTTGGAATAACGTTCCTGGTCACCAGACTGCGCTTTACTGTGGTTCATTCATGCGTCCTGGTCAGTGTGACGGTAGTGGCGTTGATGAGAACGGCGAACCGTACAAAGGTCCTGCTTACACAGCAGATAACGGCATCCAACTTCTTCTTGCTCAAGGCGTTCCTGCGAACAAGCTAGTACTTGGTACAGCAATGTACGGTCGTGGCTGGGAAGGCGTAACTCCAGATACGCTAACCGATCCAAACGACCCAATGACAGGTACTGCTACAGGTAAACTGAAGGGCAGCACAGCACAAGGTGTTTGGGAAGATGGCGTAATTGACTACAAAGGCATTAAGTCATTCATGTTAGGTGCAAACAACACTGGCATTAACGGCTTCGAGTACGGCTACGATGCACAAGCAGAAGCACCATGGGTATGGAACCGTACTACGGGCGAGTTGATCACATTTGATGACCACCGTTCAGTGCTAGCAAAAGGTAGCTACGCGAAGTCTCTTGGTCTTGCTGGTCTATTCTCTTGGGAAATTGACGCGGATAACGGCGACATTTTAAACGCGATGCACGAAGGTATGGCTGGTGGTGTAGTACCTCAACCAAACCGTAAACCAACCGCAGCCGCTGGCGCAGATCAATCGGTAACAGGTCCTGCAAATGTGGTTCTAGATGGCAGCCTGTCAAAAGACTCTGACGGCACCATCGCAAGCTACGCTTGGGAACAAGTATCTGGCACAGCAGTGGTACTAACAGGTGCAAACACAGCGAAAGCAAGCTTTGATGCAGCAGAAGTTATTGTTGAAGAGCAATTAACTTTCAAGCTGACGGTGTCTGATAACGAAGGTGCAACGGCATCTGACCTCGTTGTAGTAACAGTGAAACCAGCAGGTGTTGTTGACCCAGTGAACAGCGCACCAATAGCGCAAGTTGTTGCTCCAGCAACAGCAAACGCTGGTGACGTTGTGGTTGTAGATGCATCTGCGTCTAGCGATGCAGACAACGATACCCTGACATTCAACTGGACTCTACCTCAAGGTCTGAATGCAACGGTTGAAGGCTCCAAAGTCACGTTCACTGCTGCGGAATACCCGCAAGACACAAGCTTAAGCTTCACTGTAAGTGTGAGCGACGGTAAAGCGTCTTCATCGGCAAGCGCGACAGTGGTTGTTGCAGAGCACACAACCGATCCGAACCCTGGTACTTGTGACAACGCATGGGATGCGAGCGCAGTGTACACAGGTGGTAACCAAGTGACTCACGCAGGTAAAACGTGGGAAGCGAAATGGTGGACTCAGGGTGACGATCCTAGCCAATCTGGCGAATGGGGCGTTTGGAAAGAAGTTGGCGTAGCTAACTGTAACTAATTTCAGCCTTGCAGACGTTCTGCTAAATAAACAAAGGACAGCTTCGGCTGTCCTTTTTGGATTTAACCTCTTAACGAGGAGAGCAACACCAGAGACGAAAAAATCTGAGGTGTTACTTTCAAACCGAATTAGCGCAAAACGGAGCGAATCAATCAGTAAAAGTAAGGGTTACCAAGCACTATCGAGCAAACGGTCAAAACTACTGAAGACTTGCTCACACTTCATCACTCGACCATGCCCCTGACCTTGTGTTGTCACTAACTCAACGTTTTTAATCTCTTCAGCCGCTTTTGCCGAGACACTGTATTTGGTGAACTTGTCTTGCTCATCATGAATAATAATGGTGTGAGACGGACGCTCAGACAAACGCTTCATCGGATCAATGGACTGTAACGGATAACCAAATTGGTCTTCAACTTCTGAAACCACAGCATTAAAAAGCTTCATCGAGTAACCGGAACGTGCAATGCTACCGAATAAGTTCTCTACGTAATTTAATACCGGAGCAATAAGCAGCAAAGGCTTGTTTTCTAACTTACTGTGCCTACACTCAAGAGCAGAAGCGGTGCCCATGCTGTGCCCAACTAGGCCAACAATATCCTCGACCGTATCCAACACATCTTCTAATCCTCTGACAAACCCCGGAATGTGCCCATACTGCCCCTCACTCTCACCATGTGCCGGATGATCGTACGCCAAAGCAGTAAACCCTTTCGACGCAATATGTTCCATCAGTGGATAAAACTGACTTGCCGTTCCAGACCAACCATGAGTTAGCACCCAAATAGGTCCAGATCCCAAAGTATAGGTTTTGATGATGCCTGCATGCCCTTTAATTTCACCTTTGATAAGCCCTTGAGGTTCAATATTTTTAGGTTGCGTACGAGCAGGTGTCAGAAGAAGCTTGCGCGCGGTCTTCTTTGCATGTGACGGGGCCAGTGTATGGTGTAACCGAGTACTAATGTTCACCAAACTGCGCTTAATACTGAAACGTTGCGATGTATTAAAGTAAATTTTTTCACTCATAATCATGTCCTTAACTATCAGCTTTGCACAAAATAGAACGGTCGTGCTTTTTACGCTGATAAGAAAGAGCGAACTCAGCCGCTCTTTGTGATTTTATGTCTACGAATCTGGGAAGCGAATAACCGATATTAGCCTTTCCAGCGAGAAAATAAGTTGTCGATCCCTTGCCAAAACAGACGCAAGCTTTCTTGCTCACCTTTAATTGAGTAAAAAACATGCGCACTCAAATAGAGACCGTACAAATCAAACGTTGCTTGGCGTGTATCTAAGTCTGCTGCAAATTCTTGCTTCTCTTTGCCTTTCGCTATTTGGATCTCCAAATAACTCAGCCAAGTGTCTATGGATTTACGCAGTCCGGCCTGAAGCGGGCAATCTTTATCTGCCGTATCATTCCAAGCGTCAAGAAACATACAACTTCCTTGGAATGCGTGATTCCAAGTCATCCAAGAGTCGAGCAACCCTCGAATTTTACGCTCGATATTGCCATCCCCGAGTTCTCGAGCAGGCTCAATAACCCGATCAGCGAACACTTTATTGGCGTGATCAAGCACCGATAGCTGTAAATTCAACTTCGAATTAAAGTGGGCAAACAGACCACTTTTCGACATACCGCATTGCTTGGCTAACTCTCCAATCGTAAGACTTTCTAATCCGTCTTCGCTGGCGATCTCAAAAGCCCGCTGCAGAATAAACTCTTTTGTCACTTTTCCTTTTTGCATAATCTTATTTTTAGCACGATCGTTCTTTTTTGCAATCTCGAGTTAACTGGTCTAACCATTATTCAGTGCTATTTTCGACTCACGAATCAGGTATTGATTGCGTTAATAGGTTAATAATTAAGAAGTTTGAAGTAAGTCTTAATTTTCGAAACAGCTTCAATGTAAGCGCAAGTCTGTTGACTTTTTCACGTATTACTTCAGTAACAACCTGCTATTTTCACCTAAGTTTTTTATTTAGGTAAACAATGTAATGGCAAAGAAACAAAAAATAGCCAGCTTAGAGTTTGCACGTATCATTGCGATGCTTGCGATTGTGGGTTTGCATTGCCAGATGGCACTGACGTACTGGCAGTGGAATGGGATACCATGGGTTGGCTATATGCTCAACCAACTGGCTCGTTTTGCTGTTCCGCTGTTCTTTCTCATCTCGGGTTATCTAATCCAGCCGAAGTTGAGTCACTCACCTATCGATACTCTTAAGAACTACGCCAAACCGTTAATGAAGGTTTGGCTCATTTGGAGCATGATCAGTTTACTGATGCCATTCCAATGGCAGACGGTCGCTGAGGCAGGGTATCTCGCCGAAAGGCAAGGTTATTGGGGGTACTTAATGTCAACCCCGATCAATTCACTCATCGAAGGCGGACTCGTTCATCTGTGGTTTATTCCGGCTCTGGTCATTGCCGTAGCGTTAATTGCCTTTCTCGTGCATATCAATATGGTGCAACTGATACTGCCAACCGCAGTATTGCTATACATATACGGGGTCTTTGCTGGCAGTTACGCGACCATTACCGACCTGCCAGCGCCTTTCTTTACTCGTAACGGGCCTTTTTTCAGCACGTTGCTAGTTGCTCTAGGTTATTCCGCACGAGAAGCGCAGTGGCGGTGGTCGCGAAACAATACGGTTCGATGCATTATTCTTGGCATGGCACTGCATTTTGGTGAAGCTTACTGGCTGATGCAACATGACATCGCTTTCAACTCGCACGACTTCCTATTCGGTACCGTTATCTGGGCTGTAGGTGTCTTTATGTGGCTTTTGGCTCACCCTCATTTTGGCGACATGCCCTGGGTCTTCAAACTATCTCCTAGCGTGTTAGGGATATATGTTAGCCATCTGCTTATCATAATTGTCATGATGAATGTCGCTGGATTTATCGGGCTGCAACACCTCGCGAAAGATGTGTTTATTTATCCTGCAACGATTGTTGCAACCATACTGCTTGTGAAAGCAATTGACACTTCACCGTTGAAAAAATGGCTCCTACGCTAAATGCATTCAGCTCTAGATATAGCTAGCTTTAACTCAAAAGGGTTAGAGCTAGCCAGTTAAAAATGAGATTTCTCTCTCACTGACCAATTTTTGACTTTCTAATCCTTCAGAATTTGCTTTCACTCACAAAAAACATTGTTCATTTCCTTTAAATTGGCTCGACTATTACAACATTGCTCATTAAACGGAGGCTGTATGTGGGCAGGTCAAGGACTCGTTCCTTTTTTAGAGATTAGTCACTGGTTAACTTACGGTTTATATGCCGCTGCGGTTTTATTCGGCGCAGCAAGCATTGCGTCACTCAGAAAATAGTGGCGCACACTATCATTTCCTAACTCCTACTGTTAATTCGAGCTCTCTCACAACTAACTCATTCATTTGTGGCTAATATTTCTCCAACCAGACAAAGGAGAAATGTCTATGCCAATCTATCCAATTGTGGCTTTCTGCTGTTTGTTGTTCTCTAGCGCCACCTTTGCTGCATCAACCAATGAACTGAATCTTGTTAATTCTGGTGTCGGTTACGCGGCTCTGATTATCTTTTCGATCGCTTACATACTGGTTATGTTGGAAGAGTATCTGAAAATGAGAAAATCCAAGCCAGTGCTGCTCGCTGCAGGATTAATTTGGATTCTGATTGGCTACACCTTTGCTCAACACAACCAGCCTGAAATCGCCAAATCCGCACTAGAACACAACTTGTTGGAATATGCCGAGTTGCTGCTGTTTTTGCTCGTGGCGATGACTTACATCAACGCAATGGAAGAACGCAAACTCTTCGATGCCTTACAGGCGTGGATGGTTGGTAAAGGTTTTGGATTCAAAAAGTTGTTCTGGCTGACGGGGTTTCTCGCTTTTGTCATTTCACCGATTGCCGATAACTTAACTACGGCCCTTTTGATGTGCGCTGTAGTGATGAAAGTCTCTGGTGATAATCCTAAGTTCGTCAATCTTGCTTGTATCAACATTGTTATCGCAGCCAACGCTGGCGGTGCATTCAGCCCATTTGGTGATATTACAACCCTGATGGTGTGGCAGGCCGGTCATGTCAGCTTTGCTGAGTTCATTCCGTTGTTTGTACCGTCATTGGTGAACTACTTGGTTCCCGCATTTTTGATGTCACTTTTTGTTCCAAACACAAAACCGAATACGATTCACCAACACGTTGAGCTAAAACGCGGGGCAAGGCGTATTGTCGCGTTGTTCATTCTGACGATTGCCACCGCAGTCTCTTTCCACGCCTTGCTGCACTTCCCACCCGTTATGGGCATGATGATGGGCTTGGCCTACTTACAGTTTTTCGGATATTTTTTGCGTCAAACTCTTAAACACTCACTCGCAAAAAAAGCAGCTATGGCAATTGCCAATGGCGATGATCAGGCATTGAAGCGCTTAGGCTCAGTGGTTCCGTTTGATGTGTTTCATCGTGTGTCTCGAGCCGAATGGGACACCTTGTTGTTCTTCTACGGTGTTGTGATGTGTGTTGGCGGTTTAAGTTTACTTGGCTACCTCGAACTGGTTTCAAACGTCATGTACACGCAATGGAACCCAGTCTGGGCAAACGTAATGGTTGGTGTCCTATCTGCAATTGTCGATAACATTCCGGTTATGTTTGCTGTACTGACCATGGAACCAAGCATGTCGATGGGCAACTGGCTACTCGTCACATTAACCGCAGGTGTCGGGGGCAGTTTGCTTTCCATTGGCTCCGCGGCCGGCGTCGCTTTAATGGGAGCCGCGCGTGGACAATACACCTTCTTTGGCCACCTAAAGTGGGCTCCCGTCATCGCCTTGGGTTATGCCGCCAGTATTGCGGTACACTTGTGGATGAATAGCGGTTTATTTACTTAAAAACACCTAGAATTAGTCACTTAACTTGCAATGTAACCTAACGGTCGGATGGATGGTTAACGCCATCCATCACTTCAATCGCTCCCAACTCATATGGGTTGACGCCCTCTAAGCAGCCGACATTATAGCCATACTCACTCGGGTCAGAACGACGCTGATGGTGCGTATAAATACCGCACTCGCCACAGAAAAAGTGCTTCGCAGTGTGTGTATTAAATTGATACTGCTTCAAGACTTCTTCGCCTTGCACAATACGAATACCGTTCAAAGGTACAGACGCGACAATCGCGCCACGACGTCGACACATAGAACAGTCACACCGTCTCGGCTTCTCAATACCATTGGGTAACGCCAGTTCCAGCTCAACTTTTCCACAGTGACAACTCAGTCGATGTAATGTGCTGATTTGGGTGTTGCCAACTTTCTTAATCATAACTTTTCCTTGTTGTTTTTCTATCTGTGTACATTATGTTAAACAGGTTAATATCATCATAATCTCGTCCAAAAACTCGACATCCATCACTTTTCGCGACATTTTATTGGCCGATTTGTTAGTTGCTATTTTGGCGATTGTCTATCGCGTCCGTGAGACGTGTTATCTCCGGCGCGGTTTTTAAACCAAGGAAATTAATTTATGGACAAAGATCATAGCCTAAGAGAGAACCTCTTGGCTCTGACGCTCGGCAGTGCGTTGGTGTCACTTGGGGTGATATTTTTTAGCAAAGTAGGATTGCTCACTGGCGGTACGGCTGGTTTGGCGATCTTCCTAACCAAAGTGAGTGACTTCAGTTTTGGTCAGATATTTTTCGCTCTTAACCTCCCTTTTTATATTTTATCTGTGATGCGCATGGGTTGGCGCTTCACTATCAATACCTTTATTGCGGTTTCGATTGTCTCTTTTGCGGTCGATCATCTGCATCATGTGATTGAGATTTCACGAATCGAACCTTTCTATGCGGCACTTTTGGGTGGTGGGCTGATTGGAATCGGTATGTTGGTAATTTTCCGTCACAAAATGAGTTTGGGTGGCTTTAACATTCTAGCGTTGTACCTTCAGGAACGTTTTGGAGTTCGAGCGGGTAAAGTTCAAATGGCGTTAGATTGTGCCATCGTGGTGATGTCACTGTTCATTGTAGATGTGCACCTTATCGCTCTATCTGTTCTAGGTGCCATCGCAACAAACTTGATTTTGGCGATGAACCATAAACCAGGACGATACCAAGCAAAAGCGCAAGCAGCATAATCATCGCTGCATAGTCAACAACCCTAAAGCCCCCAGCCAGTCGCTCGGGGCTTTTTTCATTCAACGCTAAGATCACGTCAACGAGCTCGTTTTGCAGTGCAGCTGCATCTCTTCATCCAATTTAGCTTTATATTTCTGGCTAAGATGGAAGTGTACTTGCATCAATAAGTCATGTGCGTGGAACAGCTCAAACGCGTCGCTACCATTTTGCTGACAAATAGCCTCACAGCGCTCAGCATGCACTTTGGCTTCTTGCGGTTTATCTGCTTTAAGCAAGCTCATCGCTAAGCGATACTCTGCGCGCTCTTCTTGCATCCAACCCCCTGCCACTTTCCAATAGTCTAGCGCGAGTGTCGCTGCTTCTAACATCTTCGATTTTTCCATGCACGTGCGCTCAGCCAGCGCTAATGGCCCTTCTGCATCGTTCGGCGTCATTCCTAACGCTGCCTTCACCAACCATTGACTCGCCAGTTCAAGCTGAACAAGTGCAGAAAGTTCATTCGAAATCAAAGCGTAAACTCGGCGTTGTTCTTGCTCTTCCAATAATTCCATATTGTCAGTGCCATCTACGAAATAGCGCGCAACGGCAATACTGCGTTGAAATGCCAAACTCTCGGCAACCTTGCGTTCATTAAAGTGATCTAAACAAGTAAGAAACTGTTCTGGGCACTGGAGATGCCCAATAGCGGTATGCAGCATCAATGCGAATATTCGCTCGATTTGGGTAACGTCTTCCACCTCGCTCAGAGCCGTTTCTAGCTGAGCATAAATTTGTTCGGGATTGTCCTCGTGATGCTGCCAACACTCACTCATGAAGGCATCAAAATCCGTTTTGAAAGGCATGTCCTTTTTCTATTCGTATAACGAATATGAAACTCTACACTATCGTTACCCCTGTGTAGCACGCTTAATCCCAATATGAGAATCGCCTCACTTAAAGCGGTGTACCTTGCTCCAGCGCGAGCAAACGTTGTTTGCGCTCCACTCCACCTGCATACCCAGTCAGTTTTCCGCTTTTGCCAATAACACGATGACAAGGTACCACGATAGAAATCGGATTCTTCCCGTTTGCTAACCCAACAGCACGCACGGCTTTAGGGTTACCTATCGCATTCGCGAGATCTTGATAGCTCCACGTTTCCCCATATGGAATGGTCGTTAGTGCCTGCCAAACTTGATTTTGAAAATCAGTGCCTGTCGCTGCAAGGGGCAAGTCGAATTCGTTGCGCAGACCAGCAAAGTATTCATCTAGCTGCGTTACAGCTTGGCGCAAGACCGGATGCTGCTCGTCTCGCACCCCCAGCTCACTCGGCTTAGTGGTGCATGTTTCAAACCAAATGCCAAGTAAGCCCTCAGCGTTCGATTGGATAGTCACCGTTCCTAGTGGACTCGGCATTTCGGTATAAAATGTTTTCATGATTGATTCCATAAGTGAAACGTCGCGTAGCTTCCCCAAGGGGCCGCAGTGTGCGTATTCAGTGATGGGTAACGCTGCATCGCCTTTTTCACCACTAAGTCTTTATCTAGAAAGCAATCGGGTTGAGATTGCCCTCGCAGTTGAGCATAACTGACGGTCCAAGGTCCAATGCCTTTCAAAGCTAGCCAGTGCTGGGGGTCAGCTTCTGAGTTGTCCTGCATAAACTGGGCGAAGCGCACTAGCGTCTCTTTACGGCTTTGCGGCATGCGCAAAAAGCTCACGTCGGCGTTCGCAATATCACTGGGAGTCGGGAAAAAACGTTTTTCTGACTCTCCACTAAGTGTGGTCACCAATAAGTTAAGTTGACCAATCGCAGCTTTAACCGACACTTGCTGGCCTAAAATCGCTCTAACCCCTGCTTCCCATGCATTCCATACACCAGGAATACGAATACCTTTACTCGACACGAGCCCAGGCGCGACATACTCCAAATGCTGCTCAACAGTACAAATATCAGCGTCAAGATCGAACATACGACGAATGTCAGACACCAAGTTTTGCAGCTTCGTTACGTCTTCAATTTCAAACGCCAGTTCTAAGTATCCTTCACCTTTTGTCGCTTTAAACCAGGCTTTGCTGTTATCCAAAAAAACGTTGCGCTGATAACTCTCATCACTCACTAGCTCAACCCCCTCAACCGCTCGCAAACGATAGAAGTCCAACATGTGCGACCAATTCAACTCACCTCGATAAGGTAAGGCAATTCGATTGCAACCCGCACCATCAAACTCTTTACGGCGTACTTGAGAAGGCGTTAGTTTGAGAAACTTTTGAAAAGCATCGTTAAAGCGGCGCGTACTGTTAAAACCTGACGCAAACCCCACGTCGGTGACCGACATAGAGCTGGAGTGAAGCAACTGTTTGGCGAACATTAGTTGCTGATATTGCGCATACTGCTTGGGTGACATACCTAGATACTGCTCAAACAACATACGTAAGTAACGGTCAGAAATCCCAACACGCTCAGCCAACTCTAACACCGAATGGTGATGCAACTCCCCTCTATCAATTAACGAAATCGCTCGTTGAAAGGTCGTCTCGACACCTTTCCATGCCCAAGATCCAGGCGCGCTGTCTGGTCGACAGCGTAAACACGGACGGTACCCTGCTTGAAGGGCTTGCGTCTTATCAGCGAAATACTCAACATTTTCTTCTTTAGGCAAATTTGCCGGGCAAATCGGACGACAAAAGATTCCCGTTGTTTTTACCGCCACATAAAATCGCCCATCAAAACGACTGTCTCGCGCGACTCGCGCCTTGTGACACTGCTCGAAGGTCAGTGAGGTATGGGGGTGAATAAACATAGTGCTTTCCTTGCTCATGCCTTTTGTCATTTATTGTTCATAGGCATCGTTCAATATAGTGTTATTGTAGCTTGCTTAAGCGCCCACAATTAGCCATTTTCGGAACTCAATATTGAGATTTATTGGCACTAGCGCTTTTGTACACTAAAGTTAGATCCAGAACATCACAACAACGTCGGCTAAAGGGAATTGGCATGGACTTACATACTTGCGTAATTGTATTAAGAAACCAAAAGGTTATTACCAGTAAATCCGTAGATCATTCTATTGGAATTATCGAACGAGACTCAGATAACGAGATCTCAGAAATTCAGATTAATGCGACGGATGGACGTAATATTCGAACTTATCACTACAACAATGTAGAGGAGTCATTAGAGAGCTTAATGAACCTCTGACGGTTTTCTTTAACACACCTTTCTCCCTTGTTAAAAGCGAAAGCAATAGAGCACAGTACATGTGCTCTTTTTTTGTTTAACAGCAAAAATGTTTATCGAAAATAATGACAGACCTTGATTTAAAACAGACAATAATCGGCAAATAAACACCCGAATATAAAAATCAAGACATTGATTTAAATAAATAAAAACCAATCATTCAATTTTTTAGAACGAGTTTATCAAAATCCTCCCGTTATTTTTATGTTCGCCTCTACCTAAACTGTTCTCAACAGCACGGGAGCACACGCTTCCCACTCATTGAAAAGAGTCAGAGGACAGAATCATGAAAGCACTATTACAGAAAATTACCACGTCAAACGCAGGTTACAGCGCACTATCACTTCGCGTTCCAATCGGCATTATCTTTATGGCGCACGGCGCACAAAAACTGTTTGGCTGGTTTGGTGGCTACGGCCTAGAAGGCACAGGTCAGTGGATGGCATCTATCGGTTTAGGTCCTGGCGTACTCATGGCGTTACTTGCGGGCAGCGCAGAGTTCTTTGGCGGCTTGTTCATTTTACTTGGTCTGCTAACTCGACCAGCAGCCGTTGCTTTGGCGTTCACGATGGTGGTAGCGATATTCTCTGTCCACTTTGAGAATGGCCTGTTCATGGCAAACAACGGTTACGAGTTTGGCTTGGCATTACTGGCAGCGAGCGTTTCTCTGGCGTTCTCTGGCGCAGGTAAAGCAGCGTTAGATAACTTTTTAAACAAAAAGCTCTCTTAAGGAGGCCTTATGGTTACGGTAAGACATGCAGCAGACCGAGGTCGAGCAAACTTTGGCTGGCTTGATAGCAAACATACGTTTTCTTTTGGTAGCTACTACGATCCTCAACATATGGGCTTTTCTGAGCTGAGAGTCATTAATGACGATGTAGTCAAGCCTGGCGCGGGTTTTGATACACATGGCCACCGTGATATGGAGATCATCAGCTATGTGTTGGAAGGTGTTATCGCACACAAAGACAGTGAAGGTAACGTCAAAACACTACCTGCAGGTGAATTCCAACTCATGTCGGCAGGGAAAGGGATTTACCACAGTGAGTACAATGCGTCGAACCAAGATACGCTGCGGTTTCTACAGATTTGGATTCAACCAAACACATTTGGAACCAAACCAGGTTATCAGCAAAAAGATTTTGGTCGCAATCCTGGGTTAACGACTATCGCAACTCCAACTGGAGAAAACGGCACGCTACTTATTAAGCAAGATGCGACTTTGCATCAGTTAATTCTTGAGCCAAGTAGCGAACTAAACTTTGAGATTGAGTCGGGCCGAAATCTATTCATCCATCAAGTAACAGGCAGCCTTAGTGTCGACAATACCACTTTGACAGCTGGCGACGGCGCGAAGATTGAACACCAGAGTAAGGTTGTTTTGCGCAATACATCAAACGAAAGCACAACAGCCCTGTTGTTTGACTTACCATAACTATCGATTCATCGAGATAAAAACAAAGCCGCCTTGATTTCTCAAGGCGGCTTTTTCGTTTTTCTGACTTTTCATTCAACGCTATTCGTCGGAAGTGCCAGAACCAATTTGCTGAAAACTGTAAGCGGTCAGTGGATCGATCTCTTTGACAATTTCTTCCACTTGCTTAATTGCGTCTACAGACGAGCTAGCTTTACGATAGCTCAAATAGATAGGGCGACACCAATCTTCTACTCCAGACACCTTGTGAAGCTGCCCATTAGCGATAAATGGCTCCACGAGAGAGATTGGTAAGTACGCGGCTCCACCCTTCTCTAAAATAAAGTCCAATGCGATACGCGCTGTTGAAGTGCGTAAATATGGAGCCGGAATCTTAGGGTGACGTTCAGAATGCTCCGAGGAGAAACGCGTCCCCCAGTCAACGTACACATATTTGTTTTCGAAAACGGTGTCTAAAGAATCTTTCTCAGTTGATACCAGAACGAGAACAACATCTGCCACTTTTTTACAGTTAAGCTCATCAGCTTTGATCTGATCGAACGCAAATGCCATATCTAACGTGCGCTCTAGCAAGCTACGACTGAGCATCTCACGTCCCATCACTTCTGCCATGAAGCCATAACCACCAAACGAATCTGTGACGACACTTAAACAATTCTGTAAATAAGCGTCCCAAATGTTTGGCGTGCCACCTAACGTTAGTTGCAGCGCTTTGCCATCTTCAAGCGATAATTCTAGCTTCGCTTGTTGCAATGTAGTGACCATTACCTCGGCATAGCTGATTAAGCGCTCACCTGCAGAGGTCAACTTTATGTTATTTCGATCACGAATAAACAATTGCGTATCGAAGTAACTTTCCAATTGTTTGATACGTGCGCTCACAGCGGCTTGGGTAATATAAAGGTTCTCAGCAGCACGTCCGAAGTGACGAACTCTTGCCAGCTCTAAAAATGTTCGAAAGACTTTTACATCCATAAACCATCTCCTGGTTAATATAAAACCAGATTAACAACTAATTAAAATCATGACGACAAAAAAGTTTTGTTTTTCTTTTGTTAGATTTAAGCCTAATTTTCGCCGTAAGTTCACTACATTCATCAATAACGGTTACAGAGGCTGTTGACATGTCTGACACTGAATTCCGTCATGGCAAAAAACGTTTTTACGATAACGTAAAATTCCCACGCGGCTTTGCAAAGTCTGGCGATTTTACTCTTTCAGAAGAGGAAATCCTAACAATTTATGGGGATACAATGCTTGGCTTAGAGTCAGGCGAATTAACACCTGAAAACAGCGAAGAGAAACACTTCATCAAGGTGTTAGAAAACCCGGGCAAAGCAAAAACAAAACTTGAGCGTACGTGGCTAAAGTACACCCAACTTGCTCGTGGTCGCAAGCGCTTCCATACGCTAAATGGTCGTAACAAGCCTGACGCCACAGAAGAATACATTGAAGAGAGTTTGGTTGAAGACGATTAATAACCAATAACCTAGTTCTCGCCTTTTTCTAGCAGTAGGCGAAAGCTCGTTTGACTTTACTGAGCGAGCAAGACAAGCTCATTTCTTCTCCTAAAGCCCAAGGGGGCATTCTCCCAAGGGCTTTTTTAATATTTGGGTGATGACCGTTTACTTGGCGAGCGTCGCAATCTTTTTCAGAAAGCTCTCT
Source organism: Vibrio sp. 1288 (assembly GCF_033344475.1). Classification (NCBI taxonomy): domain Bacteria; kingdom Pseudomonadati; phylum Pseudomonadota; class Gammaproteobacteria; order Vibrionales; family Vibrionaceae; genus Vibrio; species Vibrio sp. 1288. Next base: position 200,981 of record NZ_JAWPOX010000003.1, on the reverse strand, counting down.
TTCAAATGCTCTTGGTCATATTCCAAGTGATAGGTGTTGTGGAAGCCAATTTTTAGCTCAACACCATTCCCTCTCAAGAAAACGTTGTACCCATCGTAGTCAGAAAACGCTTCTACACCTTCATACATTTTACCAAATTCGGTTGGCGTACCGTTGTTCATCACACATTCGTAAGCCTGTAGTACTTTGCTCGGATCTAACTCATTTTTCATACCGAATTCCTCACTGGTTTACACATTTCAATTATGGTTAAAGAATGAGCGCCATGCCATATCTAACCCATAATATTTGAAGTTCTTGTGCGATTTCGCACTCTGTAGGTTGTTAAAAAACAAGGTTAAGTGCGAAGGCAGAACTTAATTTAGATCATAAATTTTATCTATTGATTCGTCAGTTTCATAATGCAATTTCTTTGTGAAAAATCGTCTTATAAAAGCATTTAGATATAAAAATCGTCGACAAAACCAACATTGGTTAAAAAAAAAGCAAAATTTTGACCTAAAACAATAGCAGTTCGCCATTACTTATTTTATAATGCGAATTAATGTTTCAGTACATCGTCAATTCCAATAACTAGGGGCACAAAATGAGACTTATCCCGTTAACTCGAGCAGCACAAGTAGGTAAGTGGGCAGCTGCGCATATCGCTAAGCGTATCAACGACTTTAAACCTACTGCTGAGCGTCCATTCGTTCTGGGTCTACCAACTGGTGGCACTCCTCTAGCAACCTACAAAGCCCTAATCGAGCTTTACCAAGCCGGCGAAGTCAGCTTCAAAAACGTCGTGACTTTTAACATGGATGAGTACATTGGCATCCCTGCGGATCACCCAGAATCTTACCGCTCGTTCATGTACAACAACTTCTTTAATCACATTGATATTCAAGAAGAAAACATCAACCTACTGAACGGTAACACAGACGATCACGACGCAGAATGTAAGCGTTACGAAGACAAAATTAAGTCTTACGGCAAGATCAACCTGTTCATGGGCGGCGTGGGTAACGACGGTCACATGGCGTTCAACGAGCCAGCGTCATCTCTTTCTTCTCGTACTCGCATCAAGACCCTCACTGAAGACACTCGCATTGCGAACTCTCGCTTCTTTGACGGCGATATCAACCAAGTGCCTAAATACGCGCTGACTATCGGTGTTGGTACGCTTCTAGACTCAGAAGAAGTGATGATCTTGGTCACTGGCCATAACAAAGCTCAGGCACTTGAAGCAGCCGTGGAAGGTTGTGTAAACCACCTATGGACAGTTTCTGCTCTTCAACTTCACCCTAAAGCGGTGATCGTATGCGACGAACCAGCTCAACAAGAACTGAAAGTGAAGACAGTGAAGTACTTCTCTGAGCTAGAAGCAGAAAACATCAAAGGCTTTTAACCCATAGGATGGCAGCCTAGAAACACACTAAAAATACAAAACCCGTGTTGAACACGGGTTTTTTCTTATCTGAACAGCGGGCTTAAGTCGTCAATAAGCTTTAATACCAAACTGACGAAGACGCTTAGGAAGCACTTCATCCAACTTGTCTAGTTCACTCGGTTCGACTTCGATAAGATTGAAATGATGCTGCTCATAAACAGTACGAATGGTCTCACGGTCGGCCTGAGCCATCTCCCCATCGTCACTTCCCCAAAATTGCAAATAGACTTTGCCACCTGGCAAGTAAAAATCGCTAGTGACATCTTGGTCAATCGGCAACTGACGCTCATAAGCGTGCACAACACCAGCCAAGTACAGCCAGTTGTCGATGAGCAACTCCCCCTTAGAGCGCACGTAATGCCCATCTAATGTTCGGTGCTTGGCTTCAAATTTTTGGCGAAAGCTTGAGTACGATTTATCCGTAGAATGTGACTCCGCGTCTTGCCCTAAAAACTCAATGACAGACTGCTTAAGACGCTTGTTACGCAGCACCACATCGTGCCATACGACAAAGGTATTTTGTGTTTCTGTATCGGTTCTTTGCTGCCCACCAGCGCGCACACCAGCTTCTGTGACACTCCATCCCTCTTCGGATTTGGTCAACCAACCCAGTTCACTCAAAAGCTGGTTCATGCGCTTCGCATTCAATTTCAGCTTTTCACCCAGTTGTGTCGCGCTCAATGTTTTCCCTGAGCTGGGAGTCAGCTCAATATGTAAGTTGGTCGGCCAGACGATGAACTGGCCAAATTTAGGGTGATCCACATACTCACCGCCAAACTTTGCCCCTTCTTTGGTCAAAATCCACTTTTCATCTTGGCGAACGATGTAGCCTGCACGTTTGAGATCGGCAAACAGCAGCTTAGCTTCTACCTTGCGCATTTTCGCTAATGCCGACGTCGATATTTTTTCAGACATGTGGGTACCTCATGCTGCTGCAAAATTGAACACTATGTCGTCATAGTAACGCATTGATTTCACGGCTTGAAGTCAGGCAAACAAGATTTCGTGTTACAAATAGCAAAGCCAGCGTATAGGTGCTGGCTTTGTTATTTCGGTAAAAAAGCGAATGTTATCGAATAAAAGCGATGCATCCTTGCAAAATCACTAAATTCACAATGTCGATGAAGAATGCACCGACAATTGGAACCACCATAAATGCTTGTGGTGATGGACCATATCGACTCACGATGGAGCCCATATTCATGACCGCAGTCGGTGTAGCACCTAACCCAAAACCGCAGTGTCCGCTAGCGATCACCGCCGCATCGTAGTTGCCTCCCATCATGCGGAATGTTACGTAGTAAGTGAACATCGCCAACACTGCCGACTGAATAGCAAGAATAATAAGGAATGGGATCGCAAGATCGAAAATATTCCACAATTTCAAACTCATCAAGGCCATGGCAAGAAATAGAGATAGTGCAACCGTGCCAAGAATATCAACGGTTTCTAAATCAACCTTGCGCGCCTTCGTCACTTCCATGATGTTAGTGATAACAACACCAATAAACAGCGCATACACAAAATCGGGAATCATTAACCACTTGATGTCAAAACTGCTTACCCAACTCTCCAGATACTTCGCGCCTGTCACGCAAAGTAGAATGATGGACAAGCTTTCAACGACTCTTTTCGCTGTGACGCGATCTTCCTCATGTTCGTTGTACGTCACCAGTTCAGGGAAACTCTGATGACTTTGATTGGTGCGTCCGTATTCCGATTCCAAGTTGTGTTTGTTTAGTAGCTTTTGTGCAACAGGGCTGCCAATAATCCCGCCCATCACCAAGCCAAATGTAGCAGAAGCCATTGCCACCTCTAGAACATTATGCAAACCATACATTTCTTGAAAAGTTTGGGACCACGCAGCTCCAGTTCCATGTCCGCCAGAAAGCGTAATGGATCCGGCGATCAACCCCATGAGTGGATCTAACCCCAACGCTGTTGCTAAGGACACACCGACCGCATTTTGGATAAGAATGTAGACCGATGCCACAACTAGGAAGATGAAAACCTTCGCACCGCCTTTAATCAGTTGGGTGTAATTTGCCGCTAAGCCAACGGTTGCAAAAAACATCAGCATAAAAACGTTTTGCAGTGGTAAATCAAAGGATACATCCACACCGTTTAAGTGCATCATCGTGATTACGCAAGCGACCACTAGACCACCAACAATTGGCTCTGGAATATTAAATTTTTTTAAGGTTGGTAACTTGGTATTGATGAACTGCCCTAAAAACAACACGCAAATTGCGACAAGGAACGACTCCTGTGGGCCGATAGATATTACCTGATTCATGAGACCTCTTTACTCTACTCTTTCTCATTCATTGAGCACGCGCTCAACGTGAGATAGGTGCCTAAGCCAGTCAGATTGCCTCTCGAAACTTTTGTTTTCTAGGCCTCTTTGACCATTGATTCTCATCAAGTAAGAAATAGGCAGAGCTAAAATTATGCTAATTATCATTCAGTGAGAATATTCATTTAGAACAGGCGATAAGTGTATTAATGGGAAGAGAAAAACAACACTTCTCAACTTATGAGAAGCAATTAATTTCCATATAAAACAAAACCTCAAAACAACGACCACATAGGTGGATATTTAGAGCGAATGAGACAGGCGGATACACTAGGTTTTAAATTATTACTTTCTCTCTAATGCACTAGGTGTTATACATATATATAACACCATCTCAACCAAGAGATTCACTCATGACTAATTGGCATGATCGCCAACCGATATTTCGACAGTTGGCAGACCAGATCACGCAGCAAATACTGCAAGGTGTCTGGCAAGAAGGCGATGCTCTGCCCTCCGTCCGTAGCATCTCTGCAGATATGAAAATTAACCACCTCACCGTTATGAAAGGCTATCAATTGCTTGTTGATGACGGGCTAGTGGAGAAAAAACGCGGTCAAGGTATGTTTGTCGCTTCAGGAGCAAAGCTCAAATTACTCGCAGACGAGAAGGCACGTTTTCTTCAGCAACAAATTCCGCAGATAGCCGACACAATACAGCGTCTGGATATGTCACTCGACGAATTCATTCAACAACTAAAACCACACTTGAAAGGTGACCAATGAGCGCATTAGTCAGTGTAAACAACGTCTCCAAGCAATATCAGCAACAAGGAGAAGCACTGCATGAAGTGAGTTTCGACCTACATGCAGGACAAGTACTTGGCTTACTCGGCCATAATGGCGCAGGTAAATCAACGCTTATTAATGCCCTACTCGGTGCACATGAATATCAGGGCACTATTCGTATCAACGGATTTGAACCCATTATGCAACGCGACAAGATAATGCAGAGCTTATCCTACATCTCGGATGTCAACGTTCTGCCAGATTGGATGACCGTTGCTCAACTGCTTAACTATACCGAGGGCGTGCACCCAGGGTTCAATCGCGCCCAAGCAGATACGCTACTTCGTCAAACGGACATCAAACCTCGTGCGCGTATCAAATCTTTATCCAAAGGGATGAAGGTGCAATTACACCTCGCGATTGTGATCGCGACCAACACCCAAATCCTCATATTGGATGAACCGACACTCGGGTTAGATCTCGTGTATCGCGAGACGTTTTATCGTCACTTATTGGAATGGTTTCACGACGGCGAGCGCGTGTTGATCATCGCCAGTCATGAAGTATCAGAGATTGAGCACTTGCTGACAGATGTTCTGATTCTTAAGCATGGTCGCCCCGTTCTGCAAACCTCGATGGACAGTATCAGTGAAGACTATTTCATTCTTGAAGCCAACGACGAGCACCGCACACAAATTGAAGCGATGAACCCACTCTCGTCACAAAAAGGCCTCGGTTCAACGAAATGGTTACTCAAAGCCCAGTATGCCCAACAAGCAGAAACAATGGGTTCCATCCATGGGGTGAAGTTAGCGGATCTATTTTTAGCATTGCAGAAGGAGGCAGAGTAATGCGTTCAGTTGTCGCGATGTTGCAAAAAGAGTGGTTAGAAAACCCTCTTGTTTTACGTATTCCACTGTTTGTGTTGGCGTGTGGAGTTATTCTCTTTGTGAGTTTGATGAGTAACGACACTCTACAACACAATATGTTTTTCCAAATGAGCTTTGGTGGCGATGTCAGTGACATTCACAAAGAGCTTGGTGATGATGTCAATATGTTGATTACCGGAGGAGCAGGGCTGCTGTCTATCTTGTTAGCCGTTCAGTACTTCCCAAGAACGCTACGCAAAGAACGGGCGGAAGGCAGCATTATGTTTTGGCGCAGTATGCCTGTCAGTGACATAAAAACCCATTTAGTGAAGCTAGGATTTGGCTTATTGGTGATTCAGCTCGTCTGCTCGGTGCTCGTACTCGCTGCAAATTTAATGTTGTGGTTGCTGAACATCTCTACTGATCACCAATTGGCTTTATTGTACCGCCAAGCCTCGTTAGGTTACGTGCTGCTGCATTGGGGAGAGTTTTTAATCAGAATGTTGTTCGCCGGTATTCTGCTGTTACCGCTGGCATTAACTGCGATGGCTATTTCACAAAAAGTGAACTCACCACTGGTCATTTTGTTTATCGCCATTTATGCGCTGCGTTGGATGCCTATCGCACTTTTTGGTTTCTACGGACTAGATCAGTTTTTCTCCGAAGTGCTTTACCTTCCGCTGCACGCCATTATTACTCCAAACCCATTCAATGCCATTCCTCAAGCGGGTTGGTTAAACGTCGGCATTTACGCCTTCATTGGTATTCTTGGTTGGACAGCTAGCCTCAAGTTCAGCCGAACTATCCAATAATTTTTCGTTCAATAAACGACCAAACCAAGTCATAAAAAAACGGTCACAACCAGTGTTGTGACCGTTTTTATTTCGCCTCTAGGAGCTCATCCACTTAACTTTAACCAAGGAATGAAATGTAGCCTTGCAAGATAATTAAGTTGACGATGTCGATAAAGAAAGCCCCCACAATTGGCACCACCATAAATGCCTGCGGCGACGGGCCAAATCGGTTAACGATAGAGCCCATGTTCATCACGGCTGTTGGGGTTGCCCCCAAGCCAAAACCACAGTGACCACCCGCAATAACCGCAGCGTCATAGTTGCTTCCCATCACTTTGAACGTAACGTAGTAAGTGAAGATAGCTAAGACCACAGACTGCACAGCTAAAATGACCAAGAATGGAATCGCTAAGTCAAAGATATTCCATAACTTCAAGCTCATTAATGCCATCGCCAAGAACAATGACAAAGAAACGGTACCGAGCATATCGACGGTTTCTGCATCTAACTTACGAAGCTTGGTCACCTCCAAGAAGTTCGTGATGATCACACCAATGAACAGCGCATATACAAAGTCTGGAATCATCAACCATGAGATTTCATACGTGCTAACCCATTGCTCAACATACTTCGCCCCAGTAACACAGAACAGTAGGAAGAAGAGTTTCTCAACCACTTTTTTCGCCGTTACTTTATCTTCTTCATATTCGTTGTAGGTCACCAACTCAGGGAATTTTTCGTGAGTTTTGGCATCTCGACCACCACGACCATACTCCGATTCAATGCTGTTTTTTTCTACGAGGCGCTGCGCTACAGGGCTACCAATGATACCGCCGATGATCAAACCAAAAGTCGCTGATGCCATTGCAATTTCTAAGACGTTATCCAATCCATACACGTCTTGAAAGGTTTGTGACCACGCAGCACCTGTACCATGACCACCTGACAGAGTAATCGAGCCAGCAATTAACCCCATCAAAGGATCTAAACCGAGCGCCGCCGCGAGTGAAACGCCAACGCCGTTTTGTATGATGATGTAAAACGATGCGACAGCTAAGAAGATAAAAACCTTCGCACCTCCTTTCATCAACTGAGTGTAATTTGCGGCCAAACCAACCGTCGCAAAAAACATTAACATAAACGTATTTTGTAATGGCAAGTCGAACTCTAAGTCGATGCCGTTGAAATGAAGAGCAGTAATCATGCAGGCCACAATAAGACCACCTACAATCGGCTCAGGTATGTTGAATTTCTTTAAAATCGGTAGCTTAGCATTAATAAAATGCCCCAGGAAAAGCACACTGATTGCGACCAAGAAGGACTCCAGTGCACCTACAGATATTAAATGATTCATATCGCCTCTTATTATTGTTCTCTTCATTCTCCGTAATGAATGAGTGTTAGTTTAACCTTCGTTCAATAGCAAATTTTCTCGCTTTATTGTTTCGAAAATACTCAAAAAGTTGGTGTAGATGCGCCTTAGGCTAGTTTAAGGGGCGCTCCTTAAGCGATGTGTCAGTTTTTACGCTGTTAGCAAGCCCTTAAATGTGAAAGGAGCTGATACAGCTCCTTCAAATGGCCCCTCGCAATACCTGTGCGTTATCGCTTGGGGTGTCGTGTTGTGAGTAAATTCTGGGTGACACTTTCTGAACCACTTCGGGCTCCCTTACTTAAACAGAATGTGTCAATTACTATCAAACAAAGTTCCTTCCCGTTGTAACCGCTAAACGCCGAGAGCGCGTTCAAAACAATTGGGTTTGCCTGTTCCTGTCGTAGCTTTTCAACTCTGGCTCATGGTGTATAAACGAGCCGAATCCAAGGAAACTCTCAGGCTGCAACAAACGTTTTCGTTACAACGGAGCAGGATTATAACATATCGCTGATAATTTTCTTCAATTCAGTGACATTCACCAACCCCATGGTTAAACCTTGCAATGATTAACTGCCTATTATCATTTTTACAGATAAAGATCGAAGCACAGTTACTCAGTAAGCTTCTTAGAATACGATGCATAGCTAATAACTTCACCGCCGTTCTTATCCAAGAGGTCTTGATAAACGCCCTAGACAACCAAGCAGCCGAAATATGCGATGTTATCATGATTGCTTTTCGAGACCGACGTCCCGACTTTGGCTAATGAGTACAACCCCAACTATGCATCAGGCAAAAACATGTATAATTTTTTATACAAGTTATTCAATAACAAGAGTCCCACATGAACATTCATTCGCTTTGCGCTGCGCTATTACTCAGCGTCGTCTCATCAGCTACAGCAGCTGAAAACATTCGTATTCAATATTCTCCCGTAGAGACAACTCATGAAAAAATCGCCCAACAATCGATTCAAAGCAGCGATGTAAATACCATCTTTGCTGAGCTATCTCAGGCCTACTTTCCATTTGATAAAGCTCTCACGCTGGTTTACGGCGGAGAAGATGGTCCAATGTATGACCCTGATACACACACAATATACGTTCCTTACACTTTTTATTTGGAGTCGCTCAATTACTTCTCCAATAATCAGTATGAAGAACGCTTCGGAAAATCCCCAAAAACAGGGGCGCTAGATACGTTATTGCACACTTTACTTCATGAAGCTGGACATGCTTACATCGAAGATCAAAGCATCCCTGTTCTCGGAAAAGAAGAAGATGCGGTCGATAATTTTGCCACTATTTTAATGATTGACTTCCTAGAAGATGGCGCAGATATGGCCATTAGCGCCGCCGACATGTTCGCATTCGAATCCGACGACAGACCGGACTACTACGATTTTGGCGAGTACATTGACGAACACAGCTTTGATTTGCAGCGTTACTTTTCAACGTTATGTCTGGTGTACGGTAGTGATCCTGAGCAATACAAAGCCTTACTCGATGAAGTAGAAAAAGACTACCTGCGTGATCGCAAAGAGTTCTGCCAATTCAATTACGGCAACATTCGCGACAATTGGCTGCATTATTTGCAAAACAATGAACCAAAAGAAAATTCGCCACGTAAAAGCGATTAGAAAATCTCAAACAAGAAAACCGCAATGACAAAACTCACCATATTTTATGACGGAACCTGCCCGCTTTGTGCCAAAGAGATGAAGGCGCTAAAACAACGCGATGCCAAGCAGCAAATCAAAACCGTCGATATCTATAGTGATGCATTCGCAGATTATCCTCAGATCGATCCTGAACAAGCCGACACCATTTTGCACGCCCTCAACGAAAAGGGGGAGCTTCTGCTTGGGTTGGACGTGACTCATCGTGCGTGGCAATTAGTTGGTCGCGGTTGGCTCTACGCTCCACTGCGTTGGCGCCTCGTTAAACCTGTTGCTGACTGGCTTTACCTGAAATTCGCAAAGAATAGGTATCGCGTCTCATATTGGTTAACGGGGACTTCTCGTTGCAATAGTGGGTCGTGTTCACGTTAATTGTGATCCCGCTTAAAAATGCTACGACCTTCGTCTAGATTTACAAATTTCCAGTACTTCTGATTGAGTAACTCGGTTAATCTCTAAGCATTACAACAATAAGTATTAACACTTTTATCAGGCAAGCTTATTCAGCTTGTCACTTGTAACGCTGCGCCGAGAGAAGGACGTCTCTATGAATCTGACGATCAGAAAACGACTATATATCCTTTCAATAATTCCAATTCTAACTATGGCAATAGGCATGATGTGGTTCACCTACGTACAAACCACGGCCTACAACGAGCACGAGATTGAGCAAACTCGAAGTCGAATGATGGAGATGAAAAAAGCCGAACTCAAAAGTTACGTACAAATGGCGCGTTCCGCTGTCGAGCCGCTACTCGCACAAAATGCCCCACTGGAAGAGGCTCTGCCTATCTTGAAACAACTAGAGTTTGGTCAATCCGGCTACATCTTTGGTTATGATTCAAAAGGCGTTCGCGTCGTGGTGGGTAAAAACACCAAAGGCATCGGGGAAAACTTCTATAACTTGCAGGACAAGAAAGGCAATTACCTGATTCAGGATTTGCTAAAAAATGCCAAAACTGGTGAGTTCACGACTTATTACTTCCCGAAACTCGGTCAGAGTGAAGCACTACCGAAACTGAGCTACTCAGTCTTTATTCCTGAATGGGACTTGATGTTGGGAACGGGTTTCTACACGGACGATATCGACGCCATTGTGGCAGACATGGAAAAAGCCGCACACGAAGATCTCAACACCACACTAACTGCGATAGCCCTGTTTTGTGCCTCGATTACAGCGATAGTTGCAGTCTTTGCCGTGTTTGTTAACCGCAGCATCATGAAGCCTATTGAGCAGTTTGATGCTTCAATTCACTCTTTCGCGCAAGGCGATGCAGATTTAACCGCGCGCATGGAAGAATCGAGCGTGCCGGAGTTCACCCAACTTAGCCGTAACTTCAATATCTTCGTTGAAAGCCTGCAAGGCATCATTAAGAGCGTTAGCCACGTAGGACAAGAAGTGGTTTCAGAGACCAACGAGATGTCACAGCGTGCATCGCAAGTGGATGAATTAGCTTCTGGTCAACGTGAAGAGACCGAACAAGTCGCTGCGGCAATGACCGAGATGACAGCAACGGCGCACGAGATTTCAAACAACGCTAACCAAGCAGCGCAATCAGCCAGAGACGCCGATGAAAACTCACAACAAGCAAAACACATTGTTGATTCAGCAGCGAACTCTGTCGAAGCACTCGCGCTAGAGGTGTCGGAAGCCAGCACGGTGATTTCTCGTTTAGAGAGCGACGTAAAAAACATTTCTTCTTCTCTGGAAGTGATTCAGGATATAGCCGAGCAAACTAACCTATTGGCACTGAACGCAGCCATTGAAGCAGCCCGTGCAGGCGAACAAGGTCGCGGCTTCGCAGTCGTTGCCGATGAGGTTCGTAAACTGGCGAGTCGCACTCAAGACAGCACAGGCGAAATTCACCAAATGATTGAGCAATTGAAGTCTGGCTCGGATGCGGCAGTGAAAGCCATGGGCTCAAGCCAAGCGCGTGGTGAAGCAACGGTTGAGGAAGCACGAGCAGCCTCTGCCGCACTGCAAGAAATCCAAGCCGCAATTGCTAACATCATGGACATGAACACGCTTATCGCAACGGCAACTGAAGAGCAAAGCCAAGTTGGGCAAGAGATTTCACAACGTATTGAAGTGATCTCTCAACAAAGCAGCCAATCGGCGCACCTTGCGAATCAAAACCGCGCAGGTAGTGGCAACCTAAACCACAAAGCTAACGAGCTGTACGACTTGGTCGGTCGCTTTACGGTTTAACGCTTTCCTCACCCACTCACCATTCAAACAGCGACGCCAAAACGTCGCTGTTTTTATTTCTGCTATCCTCATACGACTTAGCTATAATGCCGCAAACTAAGCACCCACAAGGGCAAAACCAGATGATTATTATGACCACCAATTTCGGTGACATCGAGATTGAACTGAACCTAGAACGAGCACCAGTTAGCTCAAAGAACTTCAAAAAATACTGTGAAGATGGCTTCTACAACGGCACCATTTTCCACCGCGTTATCGACGGCTTTATGATCCAAGGTGGCGGTCACACCGAAGACATGGCAGAAAAGCCAACACGCGCCCCTATCGCGAACGAAGCAAACCGTGGTCTAAAGAACCTTGTTGGCACTATCGCAATGGCGCGTACCGATGCACCGCACTCTGCAACGGCACAGTTCTTCATTAACTTGGAAGACAATGATTTCCTAGACCACACCGCTACTACCAACCTAGGCTGGGGCTACGCCGTGTTTGGTAAAGTGACCGCGGGTATGGATGTCGTAAACCGCATCGCGAAAGTGAAAACGACCTCTAAACTTGGTCACGATGATGTGCCATGCGATCCAATCATTATTGAGAAAGTGACAGTCAGCGAATAAGCCCATTCGCCTCTTCGGAGAAACCGTCGCTATAAAACGAAGAAAGCGCCTAACGTCTGATGACTTAGGCGCTTTTTGTTTTTATGACTCAGCCGATTAGTTTGGCTTGTGCCAGAGTTATTGATAGAAAAGCTCGGCTTTTGCTCCGACTAAATCAAGCTCGGAGCCTTGAAAATCAGCCAGATATTCAACAACAAGGTTGTACCCAACCCAATACCCCATGTATTTCGGCCAGCGGCTTTCATCGCTGCCAAGAAAGTAAGCATCGAAGTTGTAATCTAGGCTGGTCAGCTTGTCTTTCATCTCAGCGTAGAAAGGGCGCCAATCTTGATCTTTGATTTGCTCAAACAAACTCGGAGTGACGCCGCCATTCACCTTACGTTCGAAGTGACAAGCTAACCCTTCCATAATTAGTACATCACCAAGTGCAACGCCACTTTCTCCCGCTCGCATACGGAACAGGTGATGCAACTCATGCGCTAACACCGCAGCTAGTTCTTTCTCAATAACGTTTTTAATATCAGTACGTTGAGTATCAAGCAGAATCTCTACACGATAGGCACTTAAGCAATAGCCACCAATCCCCGTCTGCGGTACGTCATTGCGATCAAACGGGCTAATGGTGAGGTCAATGTTACTCAAATCAAAGTAACTAGAAAGTTGTGAGCTCAGATCATCAAGTTTCTGATGCAAATACTCAGAGATTGGAGACAGTTCTCCCGTCGCATTTAACAGCGTTACGCGATAACTCATTTATCTTCCTTGATAATGTGGGTTAAGAGCAGCGAGTTTACAGTGTAAAGAGTGAGCAGTTCTAGCGATTACATCCCTTTGAACAAACTTTGAGATGCACGACTCACCGGAAGCTTAGTTTCTCCAACGTGAACAAACATTCTTCCAGCAAAGTCTTTGTTTACTTTGCTAATTTTGCACACTTGCACAACGCTTGAACGGTGTACTTGCCAGAACTGTTCTGGGTTAAGCTGCCCTATCAACTCTTTCAACGATGTGCGAATCAAATACTCCTGCACTTTGCCTTGTCCTTGTTGGGCATACACAGAAACGTATTTTTCTTCCGCTTTGAAATACAACACATCAGACGTGGCGATCAGATGAATGTCTTCCCCTTGCGTCGCTTTGATCCACTGAAGATATTGCGGCGTTTGTGGCGCGGATAATTGCTGCAACTGTTCTAACAGACTGCTCATCTGCACATTACTGCTTTCTTGTTCTCGCTTAGCAAGGCGTGCTTTCACTCTTTCACACGTTGTCAGGAGGCGCTCATCCGAGATAGGCTTGAGCAAATAATCAGCGGCATTTTGTTCAAAGGCTTTGATGGCGTAATCATCGTACGCGGTGACAAACACAATCAAAGGTGGGTTGGCGAGTTGATTGAGTTTTTGCGCTAATGTCATGCCATCCAACACTGGCATACGAATATCAAGAAACGCAATGTCAGGTTGGCTTTGCTCAATGGCTTGCAACGCTTGTTCACCATCGGCGACTTTGGCTATTACCTCTAGCTCTGGCCACACTTCAGCTAGGCTTTTATCAAGATGACGCCTCAATAACGGTTCATCATCAGCAATAATGGCAGTAAACCCTGTATTCATTCCTTTCTTCCTTGATTACGATCCCATTGGCCAGCTCAGGCGAACACAAACGCCACCCTGAGCAGACTCACTGATAGAAACCTCTCCTTGCCCTGCGAACAAAGCTTCAACTCGCTGCTTGAGATTACTTAGACCCACGCCAGAGCCCATGTGACCACTAACGTGATTCAAGCCAACACCAGTGTCTCTGACTTCAATCCTCAAGTTCTGCTGTTCGCGTTTGATGAGCAAACTGACTTCGCCACCTTCTCGCTTCGGTTCAATACCATGGATGATGGCGTTTTCGATTAAGGGTTGAAGCATCATCGGCGGTAACTCGGTTCTGCCTAGCCCCTCTTCCACCTCAATCTTGTAACTGAGTCGATCACCCAAACGGGTTTGCTGGATGCCTAAGTAAGCCTCAATTAACGCCGTTTCATTGTCTATGGTAGTGTGCTCTTCACGTGAGCTTTTGAGCGTTGCACGCAGCAGCGCGGTTAACTGTTCTAGCATCAGCTTAGCTTTATCAACATCTTGCGACATGAGCGCGCTGATATTCGCCAAGGTATTGAATAGAAAATGCGGTTCAATCTGGGTTTGCATCTGCTTAAGCTGACTCAGCAACAGCGCACGATCTTGCTCTGCTTTCTCGCGTTTGATGGCTTCCAACTCTCGCTGAGCGATCGCATGTTGCTCGCGTGAATAGAAATAGAAAAAGCACATGGCACTGAATAACAATCCCATTAGACCAACCGACAGCATACTTGAGATACCGAAGTATTCCCCAAGCCAAAGCTGGGCGTTCACCACACCAAACAGTAGGCATGCCGTCAGCGAGATAGCCACTTCCGCCAAACGAGGAATGGTAGGAAACAGGCGGTCGACAAGCCATGAGAAGAAGATAGCCGAATAGCCAAATCCAAAGCTAACCGCCACATGAATGTAGAATGGACCGCCCCAAACCGAGAGCGTCATTGCTGCGATAAAGAGACAAAATGCCGTGGTCACTAATAAGCTACGCGGCCATCCACTTTTCACCACTGATTTTGCTGAACCCATTTAGAACTTCCCTTTGATGTTAAATACAATCATATGCTTATCATTGATTTGTGCGTAAGCAGATTGGTCGTCTCCGGTTAAAAAGCGTGCGGCAACTTCCACTTCTACACTTTGATCGCCGGTATCAATCCATTGGTAGTTAAGCCACTGCGTGACAATCACACCACCATCTTGTGGCGACAGCATCACATCCAACGTAGGGGTTACATCACTTAGCCAGCCCATATCCGCTTCGCCGTTCCATGCAGCCCATGCTTCTACATCCCAACTCCAGTGCAGCATTACGTTATGCTGAACGATATTGGCATGCTGAAACCCTTGGGCGTAGCTTGTCGCAAGTAGAGCGCTGCTAGCCAACAGAGAGTTGTTAGGTTCAGGGATCTGAGAGAGAAACTCTCCACGCTCTATTGCTTGTTGCCATTCGTTTTTCGACCATGCTCGGCTGTCGTACCAATATTCAGCAATCACGTTGTGTCCGGCTTGGTTTGCCCAGTTCAATCCAACTAAGGCTTGGAATGCGCTGCCCTGCTCCTCAACTGAAACGGGTTGGTAAAGGTCATCTTGCTGAAACTGATAGCCGACACTTTGCTTTTGCCACAGCATGGAACCGTGCATGGCGATGGATTCATCCCACACGGCAATGGCACTGGCTCCGAGTAAACCTCGGCGCACATCATCGTAATAACCAATAAGTTGATACTCGGTGTCACCCACCAGCGCATAACGACGAATACCAACACCTTGTTGCTCTGCGTCTTGATCAAGTGCACTTTGGTCTTGTTGCCCCCAGCTTGAATCCGTTGCAATCACCGTCCACTCGCCTGCCATATCGTAGTGTGAAAGTGAAAACACACCCGCACCTTCTTCTGCTACTAAGCCAACAGGATTTTGTCGATAAGGCTTAAACAGATCCAAAGGTCGGTAGCCATAACCCACGCCCCAATCAATGCGCAACTTACCTAAGCTCACATCAAGTGTGGTGTCACCGACTTGCCACTCCCCTAGCCAAGCAAGTTCTCGAATCAGTAGTTGGTTATCAGCTTCACTCCACCAGTCACTCTCTCCTTGTTGGTTGAGGTACAAACCTTGGCTGTACAGAGCGAACAAGCCACTGAAGTTTTGATAGTTCACTTGCACATCCAACAGTGCATTAAGTGAATCACGAGAACTGCCCTGCGCCTGCATAAATGCGCTATCACGCTGCTTGGCAGTTTCGTAACTGACAGCCCAATCCCACTCAAAACTCAGCTCATCATTGGCAAAAACTGGGGCTGCTGCGCCCACACACAACGACGCAGCAATCAACAAACTGGTGCTTTTGTTAAGGTTAGGCTGGTGCGATTTCATGTGACTTCCTTGCTCGTTTTCATGGTTCTATTTAAGGAGTTCAGGCTAAAGCTGAGTCGTATTGGCTTTCGGCAAATAGCTTGGGTTGTAGAACTTGTTGTCCAGCTGCCAAGGCACGATCTCTTGATACTCGATAACGGTCTTTTTGCTCGGCTGAATGCTATCAAGCAAGGTCATCTCACTGACGTAGTCTTCACCTTTGTCAGTTGCACGCCCATATTGCGCTTGCTTGGCGAGTTTGCCAGAGCGCAAGTAAAGATCAGCTTTGATTGGAAACGCATCTTGCTCAGACAACCACAAGTCGATCTTCTGATAGCTCGCCCCTTTGGTTTTCGCGGTTAACGCAAGGTGATAAGCCGCGACACTTTCCCCGTTTACCGAGACAGTTTCTGTCGCTTTCCATTCACCTTGATAATCTTGGCTCCACGTCAAAGTTGAGATGTCGCCGATAGACGCTTCACCAAGCAGCTTCTGCATTGGCGTAATGCGAATCGGACGGCGGCTCTTTGGCATTTGTAGCCAATAGTTGTCGCCCATCATCAACATCTTTTGCCCGGCTTCGACTGCCGATTTGAACACCACCAGCGATTCATGATTTGGGCGCGTGTACACGTGGTAAAGGCGGGTTTTATCTAGTTCTTGGTCTTGATATAAGCGCACCAATGACACCACTTTGGAGGAATCATCTTGCAAGCGGTAGCTGTCGGCTTTTTCAATCAATTGCGCGACTTGCTGTGCATCTAACGCTGTTTCATTCGCACTGGTATTGATGCTTGCAACGCCAGTTACCATCAGCAATGCAATTGGTAATAGTGATTTGAAATTAAACATAAATCAGTGCCTCCGTAATTGGCTTGTTCACCCCTTTGCGTGCCGAGAAAAACGCCGCAACCAAACAAATCATCAATACTGCAAATCCTGCTATAGCTACCAGCTCCCAAGAGAAGTAAATCGTTAATGGGTAACCTTCTGTGCGTCCTGGCGGTGGCGGCATTTGCACATCCACGACCATCAGTAAGACGGTGACTAGCGCCGTAAACAAAGCGCCGATTAAGCTACCAATCACCGCAAGTAACCCTGCTTCGCGCAAGAACCCAGCAATAATTTCGCGAGGGTAGCTACCAAGAGCCGATAAGGTGCCGATTTCACGGGTGCGCTCAGTCACCGACATAGTCATGGTGTTGAACAGCGCAACAAAGACCACCAGCGCCATTACTGCACCCATGATGCCGAAGATACGATCGTACAAATCTTTCACTTTGAGATAGAAGAACGCGCGCTCTTGCCAAGGCGTAATCTCAATATCTTGATCACCAAAGTTCTGTTTTTGCTTACTCAGAACCGAAGCCACTTGTTGCTCGACTTGGTTAGTTAAACTGGTGTCGAACAGGAAGACAGATAACGCACTGACTTTGTCTGAACCGAGCAGCGATTGCGCGCTGTTGATATGCACGTACAGTTGGCGTTTATCAAGCTCAGGCACGCCAGTTGAATAGATACCACGAACTTTGAAGTCATACGCGTTCAATGCGCCGTCGGTAGTGGTCGCCAGCAAGGTAATCCAATCGCCAACGTGCACACTTAGGTTGTTCGCCAAATCAACGCCAAGCATCACTTCTGGCTCTGTAGGGTCATAACGCGATGCATGAATGTCGGACAGCGTTTGCCCTTCGCGCACATCCAAAAACGGTCCTTTCATATCGAATTCACGTTCGTTCACGCCAATGCCGATAAAGATCGATGATTTGTTACCGTTGGAAATCAAACCACTGAACTCAACTCGTGGTTGCACACCTCGCACTTCATTCAACCCAATCAATTGCTTGGTAATGTCGTCTGCATGAGTTAAACCGTTACTCAGTGGCATCTCTTCTTCTTTGGCGAAGTAACCCGGTGTGGTTAACGTCAGATGCCCCGTGTCACGCGCTGTCGATTCTTTCAAACTGTCGTAGGTGTATAGACCAAAACCGCCCGCACTGGTTAAGGCAAACACGGCAATGGCAATGATCAACATCGACAATAAACTGCGACGGCGATTGCGTTGCAGGTTCAACCAAGCAAGGCGAACTGAAACTGGAATTAGCTTGCCCATGAAACCTCCTCCACACTTGCGTGCGTTTGGGTAATTTTGCCGTCCACCAATTCAATGGTGCGATCGCAGCGGGATGCCATACGAGGGTCGTGTGTAGCGACGACAAAAGTGGTGCCTAGCTCGTGTCCGAGCCCTTTCATAATGTCGATGACCTTGTTGGCAGTTTGGCTATCAAGACTTGCGGTTGGCTCATCAGCAATCACCAACGCTGGTTTGTGCACTAACGCACGAGCAATTGCCACACGCTGCTGCTGACCGCCCGACAAGTTATCGGGCATGTGATGAATAAACTCACCCAAGCCAACGTGTTCTAGCATTTGTGTGGCGAGCTCGGTTTGTTCCGCTTTTGAAAAACCGTTGAGATGCAGCGGATACGCCACGTTCTCTAACGCCGTCATCACAGGGACAAGATTGAATTTTTGGAACACAAAACCAAGCTTTTCACGGCGCATTTTCGCAGCCTGCATTTGTCCGGTTGGGTATGGGCTGCCTGCAAATGTCACCTGACCTTGGTATTGAGTATCCAGCATGCCAAGCACGTTAAGTAAGGTGCTTTTGCCTGAGCCAGACGGCCCGCACAATGCCACCATTTCGCCGGAAAACACTTCACCAGACACGTCTCGCAATGCACGTACCGTTTGGCTGCCAAGGGCGTAATCGCGACTAAGTTGATTAAAATCGATCATGACGCCTCCCTAATATTTCGCTAGCAACGCTTTCGCGGTTTGCGTTTCTAGATTGCTGTCGCCCAATTGCTCCATTTGCGCTAACCATATTTTGGCTTGTTGAACATCTTCAGCGCGCAGTGCCGCTTCAATGGCGTAGCGATAAATCCACGAAGTAGCCGCGAAAGGTTGTTGGCTAAAACTCGGTTCATCGAGCAGAGAAAGGTACAGCTCGTAGCCACGCTCAAAGTGATTGAACATATCTGGCAGAGAAGTAAAGGTAGTGGCTGCCATGGCGGTGGCTAATTGATATTCCGGCAAGCCTTGTAAGCGCTGTTGTTCTTGCAGTGGTACTGGCTGATTCGCCATTAGATCCAAACCTTTTTGGATAGTAGCAAGACCGCGCTCGGTGAACTTCATCTTGTTCCAAGGCATAAACGCCTCACGACCTTGCAACGTCTCCGCACTACCTAAGTAAACCAAGGTCACCGGCGTTGCGCCTTGCTCTTCGAGTTGTTTAGATAATTCGCCGTAAACGGTATCAACTAAGCCAGAGTCACCCTGCGCTGCTTGGTTGAATTGACTGAGTGTGCGCTCGCTTGGATTAGCCAGAGCCAGATTGCTGCTAAGTGCAAATGCGGCGATAAAGGTACTTGCCAGTTTAAGAGCTTTGATTGAGCGAGATTGAGAAACCATCATGTACTGTCCTTAGTTGAACGTGATTTGATGGTTTCAGATTAAGGGAGAAGATCGCACGCTGCTTTTGCATGCGACCAATGGCAGTTATGCAGAGTGAATGGTATTGAGAGAGGATGAATGACATTCACTTAAACAGAAAATACAATTCCGTTCATTCGTAACGCTACATTTTTACGGCAGTCACAATAAAAACACTGGCTTAAAATCTGAGGCTAGTGTATTTATCCATCCCACAACTACCCATAACAGACAGTGCGCACTCTCCTTTCTTACACACCTTTGCATGGTGTCTGTTGTTTCCAAATCGAGATTCTTAGCATCGGAATAGTTTGAACTCTTCGAGTTTTAGTTGTTTTCGCACTCAAAATAGGTGCGTTATTAGGTCGTTGAAAATGAATAAGCGTTATTTCCCAAGAGTTGATTTGCCACTGCTCATGGCGATCATTCCGATCATGCT
Organism: Vibrio sp. 1288; assembly: GCF_033344475.1. Taxonomy (NCBI): domain Bacteria; kingdom Pseudomonadati; phylum Pseudomonadota; class Gammaproteobacteria; order Vibrionales; family Vibrionaceae; genus Vibrio; species Vibrio sp. 1288. The sequence continues at coordinate 181,018 of NZ_JAWPOX010000003.1, read as the reverse complement.
GTTAAGTTCGCTCACTCTCTGGAGTGCCAGTAGCTTTAATGAGGCGATGCTCTTCAAACATTTGGCGCGCTGCGGACTGACATTAGTTTGTATCTTGGTCATGTCCTCGATTCCAGCGTCCAGCTATCAGCGCTCAGCTCCATATCTCTACATTATTGCGGTTGCTCTGCTACTTGCTGTCGCTTTATTTGGTGATAGCACCAATGGCTCTCAACGTTGGCTCGATATCGGCTTCTTCCGCTTTCAACCGTCTGAGCTAATCAAACTTTCCATTCCAATCATGATCGCCTGGATGCTGCATATTGAAGGAGGTCGACCAGACAGTCGGAAAATTGCGTTTTGCTTACTTATTGCAATGATTCCTGCCGGGTTAATCGCGCTACAACCGGATTTAGACGGTGCAGTTTTTACCATCATTTATGCATTGTTCGTTTTGTTTTTGGCTGGCATGAGCTGGAAAATAATCTGCGGGTTTATTGCGAGCATTTTAACGTTAGCACCTATTTTATGGTTCTTCGTTATGGAAACCTATCAAAAGATCCGTGTAACACAGTTCTTGCACCCTGAGTCCGATCCACTGGGTTCGGGCTACCAAATCATCCAATCTTTGATTGCGATTGGCTCAGGCGGTATGAAAGGCAAAGGTTGGATGAATGCTACGCAAGGAACACTTGGCTTTATTCCAGAAAGTCATACGGACTTTATTTTTTCGACCTATGCGGAAGAATGGGGCTTTGTTGGCAGTTTAGTCTTACTCGCATTGTACTTGTTTATTACTGCACGCGTTATGTTGCTTGCATGTCAGTCTGACCACTTTTTTAGTCGGCTGGTAAGTGGCGCATTAGCGATGAGCTTTTTTCTGTATGCTTTTATCAATACGGGCATGGTGAGTGGCTTGTTGCCAGTAATGGGTAGCCCACTTCCCTTCTTTAGCTATGGCGGCACGGCGATGCTAACTCAAGGTATCTGTTTTGGTGTAATCATGTCGCTGTGTTATTCCAAATATCGTAACGCATAGCTCTGCTTGAGAAAAAGCGATCAAAAAAAGGCTTCCCTGAGGAAGCCTTTTTACAACGATATGAGCGAATTAATTACAGCTCTGCGTTGTGGTAAACCTGCTGAACATCATCACAGTCATCTAGAAGATCTAGGAATTTCTGGAACTTCTCAGCATCTTCACCCGATACAGGCGTATGAGTTTGCGGAACGAATGTGATTTCTTCAACATCGATCGTTAGATCTGGGAATGCACCGTTAAGCGCAGTTTTTGTTTTGAAGAATTCTGTGTGAGGTGCGAATACAGTGATAACACCGTCTTCTAGCTCAACGTCAGTAACGTCTACGTCTTCCATCATTAGCGTTTCTAGAATAATTTCATCATCGTCGCCTTTGAACTGGAATACCGCTTGGTGATCGAACATGTGAGAAACCGAGCCCTCAACACCAATTTTCGCACCGACTTTCACAAAGCATTGGCGTACATCTTGGAAAGTACGGTTGCCGTTGTCTGTTAGACAGTCAACGATAACGCTAGTACCGCCAGGGCCGAAGCCTTCGTAACGTGCTGGAGTGTAGTCTTCACCACCGCCACCGTTCGCTTTGTCGATCGCTTTATCGATAACGTGCGCAGGAACTTGGTCTTTTTTCGCTTTTGCGATCAGGTGTTTCAAAGACAAGTTCATGTCTGGATCACCACCACCGTTTTTCGCGCACATGTAAATTTCTTTACCGTATTTGGAATAAACTTTAATTTTCGCGCCTGCAGTTTTCGCCATAGAGGCTTTGCGCACTTCAAAACTTCTTCCCATCGGGATGTCTCTCTAAATTCAAATTTAATGCGAAGGATTTTAGCAAAAAGCGAAACCTTTTCAATTTCGCTTAGCAAAGGAATAGGGAGGTTACCTCATTCGTCGCATTGGATTGAACCATTGCCACGGTTCGCGTTAAGCGACACCCATTACTCGTTTGTACTTTTCGACCGATTGCTGGAAAAACGCCTTTTCATCAGCATCGTTAATCTTGGACAACTGTTCTTCTATTGCTTCAGGACCAGATTTGGCCTCTCTGAGCTTCCAAACCAAAAACGACGCCTGCTTATCCAGTTCGATTTTGTTTTTTTCGTCAGGCGGCAATAGGGATAGATTAAACGACATTCACAGCCTCAAGGTACTTTAAATACTAGCCGGGCACTATATCACACAGAGTTACAATTACAGAATAGAAACGCACTTAACTTGATCGATTTCAAGTTAACTATTTAGGCACAGCGCTGATTTTCAGTGCTTTTGGTAAATGCTGTTCGAATATTTGTTGTAATCGAGTCTTGGTAACGGGTTTAGCCACGAACTCGTTCATCCCAACATCGAAGCAATGTTGCTGATCCTCTTTAATGACATTGGCACTTAGCGCAATAATTGGAACGTGTTTCCCCCACTCTCCCATTTTTCGAATTCGCTCCGTAGCAATAAACCCATCCATCACAGGCATTTGGCAGTCCATAAAAATCAAATCGAAAGGCTGCTGATCACACAGCTGCAATGCTTCTTCGCCATGGTTGGCGACACTCACTCGCACACCCAGTTTTTCTAACATGATGCGAACTACCTTCTGATTGACGATGGTATCTTCAACAACCAATACCCAAGGTTTATCGTTATCTTGAGGGCTGATTTCGTTGTCTTCCGCTTTCGGGAAATCTAATACATTAAGTTGGTCGGTATAGGTCGATTGCGCATTTATTACAGCAACAGGAATCGAAAATTCAAAACAGCTTCCCAGCCTAAGCTCACTTGTTAGTTGTATTTCCCCTCCCATCAAGTTAACCAACTGTGCAGCTATCGCCAAACCAAGCCCTGTCCCACCATACTTTCTGGTGGTACTACCATCAGCTTGTTGGAAGCGTTCGAAGATTGCTTGTTGGTGCTCTTTCGCAATACCAATACCAGAATCCACAACTCGAAACCGGATATGAGCGGTCTCTCCATCAAGTCGAGATAACGCTACAAGAAGCTTCACATGGCCGCGCTCGGTAAATTTAATCGCGTTGCTCAACAAATTGTTCAGAACTTGTTTCAATCGTGTGGCATCACCTTGCACTTCCATTGGCAAGTGAGGATCAATATCGCTGAGCAGCTGTAAGTTTTTCTGCTTGGCTTTGACACTATGTAAACTGATGACATCGTCAAGTAGCTCGCGAAGATCATAGCTCGTGTATTCCAGCTCTACTTTGCCAGCTTCAACTTTAGAGAAGTCCAAAATGTCGTCGATGATCGTCATTAGTGAGTGAGAAGAACTGTCAATGATCTCTACAAACTCTTTTTGCTGGGGATCGAGGTCGGTGTCATTGAGCAACGACGACACACCAATAATGCCATTCATCGGTGTGCGGATCTCATGACTCATAGTGGCAAGAAACTCACTTTTCTTACGATTAGCGACTTCTGCCCTATCGCGTTCAGCCTCTAACTCAGTCTGGTGCTCTTTCACTTTCTCAACACTTCGGTTGTATTTCTCTGCCAAAACACTCACTTCATCAAAGCACCATCGTTTAGGGAGAGTCACTTTACTCGGCACTGTACCGCCACGAAAATCGCTCACCGCACCAGACAGCAATTGTAACGGATTGACCAACAAGCGAAACGCCACCCAAAGAACACCAATGATGAGGACAAGAATTTTGATCGCTTCTGTCGTAAGTAGAAAAAAGAACTGCTGCCAAAGATCTTCATATATCGCGCTAAGATCCGATTGAACCGTTAATATCGCGAGATCATACGTTTTATCGCCGACCCGATACTGCATCGGCCAGCTTCTCTCGACAACATCCTCAGAAAGCGCCGAACCTAATTCAATGATAACTTCGTCTTCACTAGCAATACGTAAGTAGTCCACCGAGGGCATACGCATTGCACCTTGAGCTTGTGTCAGCAACAGCTCCCTATCCTCTACCCACAAACTCGCAGAAAAACTCGATAAATAGCTAGACTCAACCTGCTTTAATTCAACATCTAAATGGGCTAAATCTTCGTGAAAAACTCGATATAAGCTCACTGTAGAAATGATGACCGTAAAGATTAAACTCAACGTTAATACCGCCAACATAAGTTGGTTGCCGATACTAAAACGACGTTGAGATCGCTCTTTTTCATCCATATGAAACCGCTCCGATAAACTTGCGCTACTCTAAATATAGCTACGCACAAATAATAATCGAGGATACGATGAAAAGACTTCTACTTAGATTGGCTTTTAGCTTAATTGTTGTAAGTTCTCATGTGACCGCAAATCAAGTGAACTATTACGTCATTGCTGAACAAGCTCGACCATTTCAAATTGAACAACAGGGACAAATGCACTCCGGAATTGTGACCGATATCGTCAGCGCTATCTTCGCGGAGTCGGATTACCAAGTGAATTATCATACTTATCCATTTAAACGTATGATTTCCATATTGGAAGAAGGCGCTGAGCCAAACTGGTTAACTTATGGCAGCCCGAACTGGGGCAAGGTGCAATCGGAAAATTTATCTGAGGAGCCCATTTACACTGTAAAACATGTACTGGTGTCGAGTAGCGAGAAGCCTTTAGAATTCAAAAATATGGATACGATGCATGGTCGTTCTATTGTATTACTGCTGGGGTTTGATTATCCAAATTTAACACCGTTCTTTGAAAATGGCAGTGTCAATGAAATGCGTGTGAAAGACTACAACGCCGCATACCGAGTGATAAGCCGAACCCCTGGAGATACAGCTTTTGTCGAGATGGAATCCCGAGTCCTTTACAACTTAAAGCGACTCAATTTGCCGTTAGAGAATTTTCAGATACAGCCTTTCAGCTCGGTTATTCCTGACTACTCAATCTACCTAGCTTTTTCACCTCAAATGCAACCAGAAACTCAAAATTACATCAATACACGACTCGTTGAATTAAAAACCTCAGGGGAAATTGATGAAATCATTCAAAAGTATCAATGAATCAACTCATTAACAAAAACGCCAACGATGATACGTTGGCGTTTTTGTTTCTGAGAAATCTGTAGAACTTACTTAGTGTGGTTAACAAACTTAGGATCAAACATATGCCCCAATTTACTCGCCTTGGTTTGCAGGTAATGTTGATTACTTGGGTTATTCCCTTCTTGTAATGGCACTCGTTCAATGACGTTAATATCAACCGCTTTTAAGGCGGCGAGCTTGCGTGGGTTATTCGTCATTAGACGCACAGCGTCAATCCCCAAATGCTCTAGCATTCCTTTACAGAACGCGTAATCACGCATATCAGCGGCAAAACCTAAACGTTCATTTGCTTCCACGGTATCTGCGCCATCATCTTGTAAGTGATAGGCACGAATTTTATTAATCAAGCCGATTCCACGCCCTTCTTGACGTAAATAAAGCAGCACGCCACATCCCTCTTTGACGATGTTTTGTAGCGCTCTATTAAGCTGAAAACCACAGTCACAACGCGTGCTAAATAGAGCATCTCCGGTAAGACACTCCGAATGCAACCGAATAAGTGGAGCTGCACTTTTTGTTGGCTCGCCATAGACCAGAGCAAGATGCTCTTTATTTGTCGCGGCTTCAATAAAGCCGTACATCATAAATGTGCCCCACTGGGTGGGCAATTTGGCTTTATCGATAAACTTCACGAGATTGTAAGGCTCAACATGTCTCAGCTCTGCCCGCACATTCATCAGAATCTCTCCTAGATGATTTTCTCCTTTACCATCTCCCCCGTCTCCCCAAAAGGCATCTTTATGAGAATGCTCTGTTAGGCAAGCGTTACCCGTTCTCATTAATTGCTGCGCTAATGGTGGATTTTGTAGAAACTTTTCCCTAACGATGAAAGCCATAACAGCCAACTTTATATCGTCCCAATCGCTTCTGACAAAGTGTTCGTATTTGCGGCTTAAAGCAAACGCTTCGTCAGGGGTGCTTGCGTGCTGAATTTTACTTTGCAACTGAGCATCGAGAAACTTTTGGGCTTGGTAATAATGTTCGCTGGTGGGCCAAGTTTGGGAGGAGATATTGACTGGGGCATGGCAAAAATTTGAGAGAAAACCGTGGGGCTCATCGGGCTCATAAAAAAGGATTTGATCAACCATACTTGCGCTCCTTGCTTTGTGGTTGCGATAATCAACAAAAAGCATATCGCTACTGATATATCTAGTAACACAAGGTCAGATTGTCAAACTTCTTCGGGACGGGACGTGAGTGTGAAACTCGTGCTTTTGAGGCGCAAGACAGATAAATGGAGAGTTTGAATAAGAGAGTAATAGAGTGAAAAAATAAAAAGGGCAGTCCGTCGACTACCCTATGGGTTGCTAAACCAACCTGAGGCGATCAGTGTATCAAGCCAAGCTCCCTTGCTTCTTCAATGGTCAACCCACTTTCACGGATCTCACGTAACGCTTCAATGCGTCTTCTGGCTTCTGCTGATTTCACTGTTTTCTCTGGCTTCACAACGGTTTCCTCATCAGGTAATTCCCATTTGTGAGCGATGTTGGTCATCTCGTCATGGTCGATAGAATTAATGGACATATTTCCTCCGAACACACCATGTTTTCGATGCGTAATCTATAGCAAAACCGGAACAAGGTGGTAAGAAAAACTGTAGGGAAATGTGACCCCTCCCGCCCTTTCGTTAACTCCTTAATAGATTAATCATTTAAGTTTTGCCAAGGGACAAATTTACGATTAAATTTGAGTAATTCCCCCTACGAAAAGTGTGCTGATCTAGCTCTCAATTCTGCTCTTCTTTAGTTTTATCAACGACGCATTACACCACTTCCTGTTTCACCTAACTTTCGAGTCACTTCACTGATTCATGGTTTGATACTTTCTAAAAACCGTCACACCTGATAATGATAATAATTATCTTTTAGATTGGTTAGGTGTTTATATGGATGGTATTAACTTAAGTCATGCATACCACAATGACCCGGTCATCCAGATCCGAGATTTGTGCGTCGATTACATCACTGATAATGGTGATTTTAATGCGGTAAAGTCCGTCAGCTTTGATATCGGCAAAGGCGAAGTATTTGGTCTCGCCGGTGAATCTGGATGTGGTAAAAGCACAATCGCATTCTCAATAAATCGTCTTCATAAGCCGCCAGCGTTCATTTCTGGCGGTAAAATATGGTTTGATGGCAAAGATATCCTTAGTATCTCAGACTCTGAACTGACCGCTCTAAGGTGGAGTGAAATCGCCATGGTGTTCCAGAGCGCGATGAACTCACTCAACCCTGTCTTAACGATACAAGAGCAATTTGCAGATGTGTTACGACACCATCAAGGCCTCACTAACGCTCAAGCAAAAGATAGAGCAGAAAAGTTGTTGGACTTGGTCAATATTCCTCGAGAACGCTTAGCAGAATATCCTCATCAATTTTCAGGAGGAATGCGTCAGCGGTTGGTGATAGCCATTGCTTTGTCTCTAAATCCAAAACTGATCATTATGGATGAACCCACAACAGCATTAGATGTAGTGGTACAGAGAGAAATTTTACAGCAAATTTATCAGCTTAGAGATGAGTTCGGTTTTTCAGTCCTCTTTATCACTCATGACCTGGCACTCATGAGCCAACTATGTGATCGAATTGCAATCATGCGTCACGGAGAAATCGTCGAAGTCAATCGAGCATACGATATACGCAATCATCCTCAACACCCCTACACGCAAAAGCTATGGGCTTCTTTCCCAAACATCCATGACGTCCACAAACAACCAGAGTTACAAGGAGCGTAACCATGAGCCAGCCTATCATCCAAATGAAAAATGTGATTAAAGAATTCAAAGTGGGCGGTGGTTTAGCGAAAGAGGAAACCTTTCGTGCGCTTCAAGGAGTGACTTTTGATCTGTACGCAGGAAAAACCTTGGCTTTGGTTGGAGAGTCAGGCTGCGGTAAGAGTACTTGCGCTCGCTTAATAACCAAAGTCTATCCTGCAACGGAAGGCGAGATCCTTTTCAATGGCACTGACATAAATGAGATCACGTCACGATCGGCTCTACAAGAATATCGCAGTAAAGTACAAATGGTGTTTCAAGACCCGTTTGGCTCTCTCAATCCAACTCATACCATTCGCCATCACCTAACACGTCCTTTAAAAATTCATAAACAAGTCAAAAACGAGCGCGACATCCCAGCCCGCTTGGAAGAGCTCCTAAAGCTGGTGGAACTACCTGAAGAGACATTGAATAAGTTCCCTCACGAACTCAGTGGTGGGCAACGTCAGCGAGTAAACTTAGCAAGGGCTTTAGCGGTAGGTTCGCAAATCATTCTTGCGGATGAGCCTACGTCTATGCTGGATGTTTCTATTCGCTTGGGAGTGTTGAATTTAATGCAACGAATGAAGCAAGAACTGGGAATTGGTTTTTTATACATCACTCATGATCTGGCGACTGCGCACTACATCGCGGAAGAAACCGCAGTAATGTACAAAGGGCAAATCGTTGAATGGGGCGACACTCATTCAATACTTAAGAATCCGCAGCATCCTTATACTAAGCTGTTGATTTCTGCCGTTCCTGATCCTGACTTACCTTTTGGTAACTTAGTGAAAAATGAGCCAAACTATTCGATAGATGCCGATGAAATTCGTCAACGTAGCAGCATAATTGTCGACGAATTTGATCAAATAGGGCCAAATCACTATGTAAAACAATGGACTGAGGCAGCGTAATGGATTTGAGTACTTGGCAAGATCAAATCGCCATGTGGTACGAACAGCGGAAACATGATCAAGTAGAAAAATTGGAAACGATCTTATATCAGGTGCCTGATGACGTGTTTGGACCCGAATTGAGTGATCTTCAAAGTAAAGCGATTGCTTGCTGGTTGGATGGATGTTTACGCGTGTTTCAACATGCAAGGTACCAAGACCCTCAGAAAGCATATCAAACCTTGCTTTATACGAGTGCAAAGCTTGAACAAGCAGCATGCCAAGTCTCGACTGATATTCTGATCAAAGATTGGTGTTTGAGACGACTTCAGCATCTCACCGTTGTGGCTTTAGAGTTTTGTAATCAGCAGTGTGATCAAAACAAGTGGCAGGAACAAGCCCATAGCTTAATCGAATCACATGTTGCGTTGATGCGTTCATTACATTGGAATGAACCCAAGAAGCATGATCAAGGTTTACCTCATTAGTCCGGAAAAATGATCAAGGCTTAATTAGCGGAATTTTAGGCAAAAAAAAGCGAGTTTCCTGAGGAGAAACTCGCGAAGTCTATTCAGAATGAATGTAACAATATGAGCCAATCTATTAATCATCAGAAAGGACAAAAGGTTGTCTATTCGGGATAAATAGTAGTATTAGGCTTAGCTTCTAATGTCAGTGGTTTGTAAGAGTTAAGTCTGTTTTTTATCATCGAAAGACATTGTTACATTTCAAACCGATACATCACACCTATAGCTTGATACACATCAAGCGACACTTTTAAATCGCCATTTCATCCAAGGCACGAAATACCATTTCATCCATGTGACCATCGAAGATTTGACGACAAACTTTCCGACGCACCGCTAACCCCGCAATCAGTCGCTCGATGGTAAGATGCTTAACATCGTTCTGGGTGTTAAACAGCTCGACGGTTTTACTTAATGTCTCATAAGGAATCGGCTCATCCCCTACCCTTAGCCAATCGAGCTTCTCTATGTAATCTGAGCACTCTTCTTTGATTGAGGCATACGAGTGCCCTGTCATCGCAGACAAAGCCGTTATACTGCGTTCTAGAGCCTCTGGTGAGGTATATTTAGATAGAGTAATGGTGATCTCATCAGCATTGATCTCTACCAAATGTTTTCTTTGCTTCACGCGTCGCCCTAAATTTCCTCTTGGAGACGGTGCTTTGCGTTGAATGGGCTCAAATTCGCCGTCTATGATGCCTGAGAGCTCCTCAAGCTGCTGTCGGGTTACCATCTCATTACGAAGCGGGTTTGGCAGCGTAGGCGCCATGTTGCGCTTGCCTGCGTTGGTTGTACGAGCACGTGAGTAACGCAGTACCTCTTCGACGTCACATTTGATGTCGATCTGGTAATCCATCACTTTATCATTCTCGATCATAGTTTCGATCGTTAAGTGATAGCCCCATAAGTTCACCACAAAAAGATCGTCTGTCCCTTTGCCGTCTGACAAGCGTTTCAGCTCACGGATCAGATCCATGGAGAACCGACGCCATTCAATGTTACGTGCAAGCTTCTGATTTAACTCACTCAGTAGCATGCAATCCGTGTGACGACGAACCATGCGACTACGGAAGAAAGAGTACAGTTGAAACACCAACGTATGTTGTTTCAAGATCTCTGGCGGAAACAAGAAGAAATAATCGCGTGTTAACAGCTCTTCATAAAACGAAGGTTCCCAAACTAAAATATATAAGTTTGGCTTGATACGAATTTCACCATCGCTACCCTCCACTGGTGCCTCTTCAGAGGCTGTGATGGTTCGTGCAAGAAAACGAAAACGATCACTTTTGAAGCCCTCTGGCATGTTTTCACTTAGCCAACGTCCAGTAAGTTCATGGAGCTGAAAATCAGTGAATTCAATGCGATCAATGCTATCGCGAATGGAATCACGAGCTGGCCCACTGTCTTTTTTGCCTCTGAGCGACAAAATATCAGTGATGTATAGCGGCGTTTTGTTTGGTACGTGAGCCGCATCAAGCTGATACTGATCTTTGTGATGATCATGATACTGAACCGTTAACGTGAAGAGAGCGAACAGGGTCATGAGATCATCCACAGTCATGATATTTTTGGATGATCGCGTCTCGATAACGGCTTTTGTGCCAGAGATCGACACCATGGATTTCTGATAACTTTTTCGAGTTCTTGGTGGCGCAAGTGCTTGATCAATGATCCCAGCCCAATTTGTTGGAGATACAACAAATTGATCGGCTTCATCTTTCATCGTGGGAGGTGTGTTTAACCCGTGCTCATTCAACAAACGTTTGTTTACTTGAGTCTGAGCCAATGCTTTCGAACGTTTTTGTTTCTCGTTCTGGCGAACTTTGTCGGTAACAAGACTTGTTGCTCCCAACACAGATATAAGCTGATTGGGATTCACAAATTTATGTAGCATCGTTTTACCAGCAAGTCCCTCTTCAAAACGCACTGGAGTTTGAGTAAATAAACCAATATTTACTGCCGCGCGCAAACGTTGTTGCAGGGCTGCGCGTGTGAGTTGCCCATCTGTTGCTTCCACAATCTCAGTGGTTGAAACCAAACCATCCTTGCTGCTGAAGCCTCGTAATGAGATCAGATTAAGCAACTCTAAGATGCTTTTGGTCACCCCTTTGAAATGTTGGTACTGCTCTACCCAATCCGCAGAGGATTCATGTACCTCAAAAAGATGGCCATCTTTGTGGCTTCTCGGTGCTTTAATCAGAATTTTTTCATCAGCCGTCATTTTAGATCCAGATCACACTAGCCGTAGTTGTGCTATGGTTCCGAAGAATAAAGAAAAACAGATCATAAATAAAGAAAAAAGATTGTTTTTTAAATAACTGATCTTTTTGATTAATCTGATCTTAATTGATTATATGATCTAATGATCTGGCTTGAAATTTTTCGCTAAGCTTTTGTTCTATAAGACTATTGCTTCCATGTATTTCGGAACTATGATCATAAGAAGTCTGAAAGTATGATCAACAATAACCTGAAAGCATGATCATATTTATTCGTAAGCATGATCATTAAGGTTATGAAAAGATGATCAAAAGAGTCTTGAAACGATGATCATGATGTTTTTACAGGTTATCCACAGATGCAGTATTTAATAATGATCTTCACGATGATTATATCGTGCATTGGTGATGTTATTTATACTCGGATCGATGATCAAGAGCCAATATATCTATCGTTCTGGCGTCCATATTGATGAGATATCACTCATCTGATTAAAATACATTCAAGTCGCTCATATTTAGAAGTAAATCCTAGTCTCTGCTTATTTACAGGAAGCATGATCATGAGAGCGTGATTTATCATAGCAACTTGAGCAATTTCATTGTTCCGGCTTCTATACCGTCAATTTCTGCTCAATCCCCCATTCTGTCTGCACTCAACCGTAAATCAGAGAAGAAAACTCATGCTTCCGAGAGATTCTAAGGCTTGATCATATTTCCGATTAATGGATCTTATTTTATTTGAGTGTTTACACCGTACTCTGCTCTATTTTTCCATGATCATGCTTTCGGATTTGTTTATTAACACGGAAGCATGATCATAAGCATACCTTGATCATACTTCCATAGATGTTTCGCTGGAACTGCCCTATTTTGCTCGGAGACATGATCAAGGTGTTCAGGTCTTTATTGTTCCGATATTACTTACTATTTTTCGTTTAAATTAGGTTGGTCTAACATAATCCGTAATTTAGCTTAAGATTATAATCGTTCCGGTAGAAAATTGATTTACATTGTAAATGAGTGACGCTGTAACACTTTTTATTTTTAAGTTTAGGTGTCCACTTATGAGAAGATTATTTGATTAAAAATAGTTATCTTTTTGACCATAAATCATAAAAGCGTCGATTTGGGTGTTTTTTTATGTGATGGTAATTCAAAATGTTCGTGCACCTTTTTGTTGTTTTTGGTCTTTACTGCTGTACAATTGCAATTATAAATCCTTCCAACGGAATTTGGCATGAAAAGAGAAAAAACGATTGAAAACCTTCTTGAGTTAGCGGAGCTGACTCAGCAGGTTCAAGCTGACCGTATTGAAATTGTTTTAGAAGAGCGAAGCGATAACTACTTCCCACCAATGTCGAAAGCGATGATGGAAACCCGTTCTGGTCTAACTCGCCGTAAGCTCGACGACGCGATTGGTAAAATGGAAGCCGCTGGGCATCAATTTACCAAAAACAACGCGAATCATTATTCAATTACGTTAGAAGAAGCACACATGCTCATGGATGCGGCTGAAGTGCCTAAATTTCATGAGCGTAAAAAGAATTCAGGTAACAAACCTTGGATTATTAATGTGCAGAACCAAAAGGGCGGTACAGGTAAATCAATGACCGCGGTTCATTTAGCGGCATGTTTAGCGCTAAATTTGGATAAACGATACCGTATTTGTTTAATCGACTTAGACCCACAAGGCTCGCTACGTTTATTCCTCAACCCGCAAATCAGCATGGCAGAGCATGATAATATCTATTCTGCGGTAGACATTATGTTGGGTAACGTGCCTGATGGTGTGGAAATTGACAGTGAATTTTTACGTAAAAACGTATTGCTGCCAACGCAATATCCGAACTTAAAGTCGATTTCAGCGTTTCCAGAAGACGCGATGTTTAATGCGGAAGCATGGCAAACGCTATCTGAAGACCCATCACTCGATATCGTCCGTCTGCTGAAAGAGCAACTGATTGATAAAATTGCTGATGACTTCGATATCATTATGATTGATACCGGTCCACACGTTGACCCATTAGTATGGAATGCAATGTATGCATCAAATGCCTTGCTAATTCCTTGTGCCGCTAAGCGTCTGGACTGGGCTTCAACAGTAAACTTCTTCCAGCATTTGCCTACGGTATATGAAATGTTCCCGGAGGACTGGAATGGTCTTGAGTTTGTTCGCTTGATGCCAACCATGTTTGAGGACGACAATAAGAAGCAAGTTTCTGTTTTAACTGAAATGAACTATCTTCTAGGTGACCAAGTTATGATGGCTACTATTCCTCGTAGCCGTGCGTTTGAAACCTGTGCCGATACCTACAGCACAGTATTTGATCTGACAGTAAGCGATTTTGAAGGCGGTAAGAAGACACTAGCCACCGCGCAAGACGCTGTTCATAAAAGCGCACTGGAATTAGAGCGTGTGCTGCACTCTAATTGGCCGTCATTGAATCAGGGGTAATAAGTAAATGGCTTTGAAAACGTCTGAATTAAACGCGAAATTATTTGGCAAAACGAATAAGCGTCGTGTTGTGACTCCGCAAGAGGCGCAAACTGCGGCAAAAGAGAAAGCTCAAACGATTGAACTAGCAGTTGCAGGTGAAAATATTGTTCAGTTTGAACTTGTGCGTATTCCTGCAAATAAAGTTGCGACAGAAACAACAGTATTTGTTGATAACGCTCGTGAGCAATCGTTTTTAAACGAACATGCTTTATCTGATGTTTTGGTCACACTCAAAGAGCGTGGCCAACAATATCCAGCTGTGGGTCGTAGAACTGAAGATGGCAAGATCGAAGTTTTAGATGGTAGCCGTCGTCGCATGTCTTGTATCCTCGCTGAACAAGATTTTTTGGTTTATGTTGCTGACAACATCAATACTGACCATGCTAAGTTTTTGTCTGATGTGGCAAATGCTCACAAGCCGCTCTCTTTATACGAAAAAGGGAAAGAGATGCAAGCTAAGCTTGATAGTGGTGAAGCTGAGGATCAGAAAGCATTGGCAAAAATGTTCCAGTGCAGTGAAGCGTTGGTAAGTGGCGCTTTAAAAGCCGCAGCATTACCGTTAGAACTGCTTCAAGCGTATCCGAATGTTGGCGATCTCGGTCGCCCAACAATCGTGAAACTGCACAAACAGTTTTCAACGCTAACGCCAGAGCAACAGCAAGAGCTGTTAGATAAATGTCGCTCTAGCGAAGGATTCTTATGGCAGCGAAGCACAGCTCAAGGCGTTGCTCGTCTGACAAAAGAAGTCACGGAAAGCATCGAAAATTGGATTACTGAACTTGCACCAGCAAAACCTGGTAAGAAGACGGAAAAAGTCGACTTAGTTAAAGGTCGAGCAAGCTATAGCCGAAAAGGTAGCAGCCTGGCGTTGAACTTGAAGAAAGTTGACGACAGCTTAATGGAAGAGATTCTTGCGTTTGTACAAACCAAACTGCAATAACAAATGATGATTGAATCAACCGCCTCCGGGCGGTTTTTTTATATCTGAGAAGCGTCAAATTAAAGATGTGATACCATTACGTCAGTTCAACGTTGGATAGACAAAATGCAGACACAATCTGATTTCCTTTCATCACTTCAACATCAAGCTCACCAATCTTTCCAAAGGATTGGTGTTGTCATTCAAGGCGAGGCTTCTTGGCAAAATGCGTTGATGTCAGAGTTCCATAAAACGCAGCGCCATCAACGTTGGTTTTCTGTTGGTGATTTTGGTTTGAAAAACGTATCCAGTGTTTCGTCTAAACAAGGGCACATGTTGCTAGGCAGAGAGTGTGACGTTCTATTGTTTGATGCTCGAAATGGCTTTGACGCTAATAGTTTTACCGCCGCGCTTGGCTCATTGGTTGGCGGCGGTTTTCTTATTGTCATTACTGAGCTGCGACAAAATGCGAATTTTGCTCAGCAATGGATGCACAAACAATGGGAGAAGCTCGTTGTTATTGAGCAAGACAAACCATTGCCAACGGCTCCAGACATCAAGCAAGCAGAAAAAGAAAGCCACTACACGGAACAAGAACATGCCATTTCTCTAATTGAAAAGGTGGTGACAGGACATCGAAAGCGACCATTAATTTTGACCGCTGATCGTGGACGTGGAAAAACAAGTGCCCTCGGAATTGCGTGTGCGAACTTATTACAGCAGAAGCCGCTTAGAATCTTAATTACGGCACCATCTATAAAAGCCGTTGAGCCTGTTTACCAACATGCTTTACGTTTACTCCCTAGCGCACAGCGTATTAAGAAGGACAGATTAGAATCAGGGCAGGGAGCCATTCAATTTATTGCTCCAGATGAACTATTATTGAGTCGACCTGAATGTGATTTGTTACTTGTCGATGAAGCGGCTGCAATTCCAGTTCCTATGCTCAAAAGCATTACCGAACATTATCATCGACTCGTTTTTTCTACGACTATTCACGGTTATGAAGGTTGTGGCCGGGGCTTTACGATTAAATTTGTTGATTGGCTTCAGAAACAGCGTTCGGGAATGAAAACATGGCACATGACACAGCCCATCCGCTGGAGCATGAATGATGCGCTTGAATCATGGCTCTATGACGCGTTTTTGTTGGATGCGGAGTTAACGCACCATCAACTTAAACAGGTCGACTCAATTTCCCTTTCTAAAGCCGATAAGAAAAATTTGATATCGCAGCCTAGTTTGCTGCGTGAGTGCTTCGCTCTTTTGGTGAATGCTCATTATCAGACCTCGCCGAATGATTTGATTCACCTTTTGCAAGACGACAACAGTCAGCTCTATTTTGCTAAGCAAGATAATGCGGTTGTGGGGGTGATATTAGCGGTCGAAGAGGGGGGCCTTGACGATGAATTGATTGAAGAAATCCAGCTTGGTAAGCGTCGTCCTAAAGGACACTTAGCCCCAATTACGATTGCAAACCACCTAGGATTCCCGAATGTCGCGAATCTATCGACGCTGCGAGTCATGAGAATTGCTGTTCATCCGGAATTGCAAGGAAGAGGCATCGGTCAAAAAATGCTGCAGCAACTTGATCAAATGGCGGCTAAATACATTGCTTACTTATCCACGAGTTTCGGTGCGACGGAAGAGTTGGTCCATTTCTGGCTACAATCGAACTTCCGTGCAATTCGTTTAGGGTCAATGCGCGATGCTGCTAGCGGTTGTTATTCAGTCTTGATGGTCAAACCTTGTGATTCCCAACAGACGGCTTGGGTCGATGAATCTCAGGCGCTATTTGAAGAAATGTTGTCTAACAATGTGGCTGACGTCTATCCAAAATTAGAAGCCTCTATTTTTCGAGCTCTATTACCGCAACCTTTGGGAATGAGTCCACTTCATCCCGCTAAGTTATTACTAATTGAATGCTATGCTGATGGTGGTAACAGTTATGAGTCCGTGTCTGCTTGGCTTCAGCAGTGGTTACTTAACTTAGGTTTGAACTCCGCTTCCGACTTGATGATCAGTAAGCTTTTTCTTAACCGTAGTTGGACTGAATGTGCTCAGCAATTTGGTTTACCTGGAAGAAGGCAAGTTGAGCAGCAGTTAAGGGACGAAGTAAGACACATTTGGAACGATTTACACTGTAAACACTAAAGGGAAATTTACACTGTAAATGAAATTATTAGGAGCTGATTTTACACTGTAAATCCAGCTCCTTTTTATTTCGGCGTGTATTTTGATTGAGCTTTAGGTTAAATCGAAATGCTCTCTTAATATCTGTTTAACCGTTATTGATGGATTACTTTCTTTAGTGACGTGAGCCCTATAATAAGAAATGCGAGGTTTGTTCAGAAAACGGATTTGGGTAGACTGAAAGTGTTGATGGGAAGCAAAGTGGTAAGGGTATGTGGAAGCTGTGTCTTGAGTTATCTGAAGATAAGACCAAGGTGATAGCCCGTCTTCCGGGAGAAGTGGACCTCGGTGGTGAGCTAAATCAAAATGAATTAAACGAGCAGCTCGTCGCAATGAACGCTGAAAAGATGTTTGTTGTTGAGGGGGAAGTCGTGAGATTCATTAACTGCGCCAAAGAACGTAAAGCCGAGGCCTACGAAGGCATCGTCATTGCGGAAAAACGCAACGCGCAAGTTGAGGTTGAATTATCGAATAATGACATGCTCGCCAGTATGAACGTTGTCGGCGCGTACGGAGGCCGAGGTTTACGTGGCCCCGAGATTGTTCAAGCCCTTGCTCAAGCGCGAGTTTCGAAAGGCATCAACAAACTGGCTTTGAAGAAAGTGTTGGTTGTCAGCACTCAGCTCAAACCCGGCGAAACTTTTTCTCAACCTGTAGCGGTTGGTAAGCAACCTATCAAAGGCAAAGACGCTCTTTTTACTCCTCTTGTTAAAGACATCACCAAACGCATCCTCAAACCCAAAGACGGCCAATCTGCTAGCGACAAAATTGATTTACGTAACCTCGGTGAAACTATCGCGGTTGACGTAGGCGATGAGGTGATGCGCCGCACGCCTGCGACCAAAGGTACGCCTGGTTTTACTGTTCAAGGGCGAGTGATTCCTCCACAAGCCGGAAAAGACAGCCCAATGAAGCCAGGCAAGGGCACCGAGATAAGCAAGCAAGACCCAAACCTATTGATTGCATCGGTATCCGGTACGCCTCTGATTAAAGACAAAACCATCGAAGTTGATAACGCACTCTGCCTCAATAGCGTTGGCGTGAATACAGGCCACGTGAAATTCAAAGGGAATGTGATTATCGGTGGCAACATTGAATCTGGCATGATTGTTAAAGCGACGGGTTCTATTACTGTAGGCGGCTTCATTGAATCGGCTGACGTACAAGCGCAAGACGACATTCAAGTTGGTAAAGGGATCATTGGCCACACCGTGAGTGATGGCCAGCCAAAGAGTTGTCACGTCAAAGCCAAAGGTTCGATTCGTGCCAGCTACGCCCAATATTGTGATTTGCAAGCTGGCGAAGATATTGAGTTGGCGGTGCACAGCATGAATAACGATATTGTTTGTGGGCGCAATCTGACGGTGCTGGATGCGAACGGTAGGAACGGTACGCTCAGCGGCGGAGATGCAAAAGTCGGTGACAAAGTGGTGTGCTTACAATTGGGCGTAGAAGGCGACACCGCCACTAAGGTAGAAGCGTTCGCGCGCTATTCTGCATTTAAGGAGCGATTAGTTGAGCTCAAAGATCAATACAAACGCGCTCAAGAAGGCACGATGGATGTGATTCGTAAAGAGCTCGAATTTAAGAAACGTCCTAAAGCCGAACGTACCGACGAAGAACAAGCTCAGATTGACGTGATGAAAACACAAAACAACGAGCAGCTTGAAGCGATAAAGCAAAAGCTAGAACAAACGGAACATGACTTTGAAGTCGCGTTAGAAGAAAATATTGTCGAAGCCAAAGAGCGTGTCTTCACACGCGTGACGGTGCAGTTTGGCGACGAACAAGTAACGACAAAGCGCACTCATGGCGGTTGTTCGTTCCGTTTCAATCAATACGAAATTAAAGTCTCGGCGAACTTGGAAGAAGAGGACGTCGCTGCGGTTTAAGCTTTCTTACTCACTGAGCCCACACGTCGCAACAAGATGTGTGGGCTTTTTTTATCTACAAATCGACAATGTGCTCTTGATAGTAGTCCGCAAGCGCACCGACTTGGCTGCTACACATTACTTTCATTGCTTGTTTAATGTGTTCTATTGGCCAGTTCCACCATTGGATATTGAGTAGAGTTTCAATCTCTTTATCGCTGAATCGTTGACGGACGACTTGGTTGTTTCCAACCACTACCGAATAAGGTTGCACGTCTTTCGTCACTACGGTGCGTGCTCCGATGACGGCTCCGTCACCGATTTTTACTCCGGGCATGATCATCGCCTCGCTGCCAATCCAAACATCGTTCCCCACCACCGTGTCTCCGGCACGCTCGAAACCGTCTTGTACGCCTTCTCCGAAGTCTTCAGGAGAGAAGGGGAAGGTCGAAATCCAGTCAATGCGATGACCTTGGTTTCCTGCCATCATGAAGGTAGCTCCAGAAGCGATGGAACAAAACTTGCCAATGATTAATTTGTCGATGCTATCGGGTTCTCTACTTTGCCATTCTTGAAGTGTGACGGGGTCACCCAACAAGTAGCGTACCGCTTGCTCTTCGAAGCTTTTTTGATGATAGAAGCCCGAGTAATAGCTGTAATCGCCAACGATGATATTGGGATTAGTGATGTGATCTTTAATGACTTGACCTTTTAACCACGTGTCGAAAACACTCATAACTCATCCTTTCAAATTTAGGTTGTACAGAGTTTAGAGGCTTTCTATTATTTCCAGTAGTTTGATTTTAGAGATTCAGAATTACTGTATGGAAATAAAATGGCTCAGCTACGTACCACTTTACGTCGCTTTGTGTGAGGAACGAAGTATTGCTGGTGCAGCAAAGCGACTGAATTGTTCGAATGCGCATGTAAGTCGGCAACTTAAACAGCTTGAAGACATATTGTCGGTGCAGCTTATTCAGCGAACTACGCGCCAGTTTAATTTGACCTACGACGGTTTGCGGTTTTATCAGCAGGTAAAGCAACTGCTCGAAAGCGCTGAGCAGATCAATGAGCAAGTCATGGCAAACGAGATCGTATCGGGAAAATTGAGAATAGCGGCGTCCGCTTCTTTCGGAGCCGCGTTACTCAGCCAAACATTGATCGAGTTTCGATTGCAACATCCACAAGTGAGCGTCGAAGTGATCTTCACAGAGACACCTCTCGACTTGATTGAGGCTGGGTTTGATATCGCATTCTACTTTACCGATACTCCCCCAGAGGGATACGTCGGCCATCAGCTACGCACTTTACACTGTAAACCGATCGCTCATCGCTCGTATTTAGCTGATAAACCAAATGTAAGTACGCCAGAGGAGCTTGGTGACTTAGAGCACATCCTTTATAAAAGTCGCGACTTGGTGTTAGATAAGTGGACGTTTATGCATAAGCAAACTCAACAGCAGTGCAGCATTGAGTTAGAAAGTACGCTGAGTTTTAATCTTGTCCAGTCCATGTTGCATGCTACTTTGGCTGGCTGTGGTGTAGCCATGTTAGATGAATTTGCACTGGCTAAACTCGACCCTGCACAAAAAGAAAAACTCGTGAGTTTGCTGCCAGAATGGCAAACGGATGCGATTTTGCCGCTTTATCTGCTTTACCCAAAACGTGAGCACTTACCAAGAAGAACGCGAGCGTTCATTGATCACTTTAGGAACATATATTCTGTCGGCGAATAGCGACAACAAACTCAGCAACAATTGTGGAAGCAAAGGAATGCGAAAACACTGTCACCAGCTTCCCTGATGCAGGCGTGTTTGTTAAAACAGGTAACGAAGAAAACATATGGCGAGGGTGAGCTTCTTCAAATCAGCATTAAAGGCAATAACTACTGACCGGACACAGAAGAAGCTCATGGATTCAGCTAACTTACATTAAGTATCGTGCTTACAGCTCGTAACGTAGACCTAAGTGGTAGTAGCTTTCGTCTGCGTGCGCACCGCCAAACGAGACTTCTTGTCCATTGCTGTAGCCACGCGAGCCGTTACGATCAACGTAGTTTGTGTAGATAGAAGAACGAGGCGTCAGTTTGTATTGCACTTCTAGCGTTGTATCTTTCAGCTCTAGCTCGTCACCATCACTGTTTTCTAAAGAACGATAACCAGCACGCAGTACCCATTTGTCATTTACACTGTAAACCGCCGTTAGTTCCATCACTTTGTCGGTACTGGTTTGTGAGTAATAGCCCTCTAGTTCATCTTCCGAGTACAACGCACCCAACATCAAATCACCTAGGTAGTAACGCGTACCTGCGCCCCAGAATGTGTAATCGGTGTCGTTGCTTTCACGTGCATCACCTTTATTCTTCTGCATCGCTATCACTGGTGCCAAGGTACCCAAATTCCCCATGTCTAGCGTATAACGCAGTGCAGCGTTGTAACCGTAGTCGAGCTCAGAAGTGTTGTTTCCTAAAATGTACGCGACAGAAAAATCGACATTACCTAGGCTGTTTTGGTATTGCAGCGTGCCATCTTGACGGAAAACTTGCGTTGCGGTTTTGTCGACTTTATTCGCTTGGCGCGCCATAGAAACATCGGAAGAGGCGAACACATCACCAATGTCGGTAAACATAATCAACCCAGATGCCACGCGACCACCAGTAATGCGACCATAATCTTTCGCATCAATACCTGCCCATACATAACGTGCGGTCAGAGACGGTTTGTCGTTTACTTGGTTTGCGTATTCAGCGGCACCCACTTGGTATTGCGCTTGGCCGATGATCGACGCGTACTCGTTGATGGTTTGTGAACCGTTTAAACCAATACGGCCATCAAACTCGCCATTTGCATCGCCATGCTCATCATTTTTACTGGTGACATTGAAACCAAGACGAGAGTAAATATTTAAAACTGACCCATCTTCCGCTTGATACAGCTGCGCTGCCATTGCGTTTGATGCCATCAATGTAGGGAGAAGTAGAGCCAAAATGTGCTTTTTCATGATTAACGACCTTTCATTTCTATTGTTTTAGGTACGACAAAGCCCCTTCCGAGTAACGGAATAAGAAAAATTGTCGTGAAGTAGAGAGAGGGTGCGCCCTTGTTTGCCAAGGACGCGAGCTAGTCCATTCCTATAGGGGAAGAATGATTTAGCTTAAATCGACGTCTTTGCAGCCAAAGAAGTAAGTCGCGAGGAAGCCGACGATGTAAGAGATAAGCAGGCCAGCAACAAACACCATCATTCCCGGGAAGATGCCATTTTCTGATGTCATGAGAGGAATCGCCACGATACCGGACGGGCCAAACACCGTATTAAGACCAACTGGTAAGCCAAGGTAAGAAACTAAACCGATAAAGAAGCCGCCCGCAGCGCCGCCAATACAAGCGGTAACGAATGGTTTTACGCGTGGTAATGTCACGCCGTAAATCAATGGTTCGCCAATGCCTAGAAGGCCAGGAATAATAGCGCCTTTAACTTGAGTGCGCAGTAGAGCGTCTTTTTTGGCTTTGAAATACAGCGCCATTGACGCGCCAACCTGACCGCCACCAGCCATCGCCAGGATAGGGAATAGCGAGTTAAAGCCCTGTGCTTCCATCAATGCAAAGTACACTGGAACAAAACCCTGGTGGATGCCAAATACCACAGAAATTAAGAACAAACCTGCCAAGATTGCAGCGCCTAATGGGTTATCGTTCAAGTTGAGGAACAACCAAGACATCCCTTTAAACAGCTCGCCGCCGATTGGCATGATGATCAAGAAGGTTACCGCACCCATGATCAACAGAGTGATAACGGACGTTAAGATCATGTCCAGATCATCTGGCATGTGTTGACGAACCTTACGCTCGACTTGCGCACCGATGATCGCCGCCAAAAGTACGCCGATAATGTTGCCGCGCGGATCAATCGCAAAGCCGAAAAACTCGTTCATGCCAGAGTAAATGCCGGATGTCGCCTCTGGGTTGTAACCCAGCACAAACAAAGAGGCGAGAATGGCACCATTAACACCAGAGCCGCCAAATGCTTGCTGCGCGTTGCAACCAATCAGAATACTTAGGAAAGCAAAAAGACCCTTACCAAAGACTTTCATGTAGGCGATCAAATCCAACATAAACTGGCTTGGTGTCTGGTCGAGAACAAACATCTGTTCCAATAACGTCGCAAAACCTAGCAACAAACCAGCGGCAATAAAGCCTGGGATCAACGGCGTAAAGATAGTGGCAAACTTGCTTAAAAAACGCTGAACCGCACTGGTTTGCTTACTCTTCATCTGTTTTTTCTGCTCGGCTGCGACGGCAGAAAGATCTTGTTGCGGCATATCTGCTTCTTCACTGTCACCAGAGGTTAAGCTGTCGATCAATTGATTCATCATCTCAGCCG
This sequence comes from Vibrio sp. 1288, assembly GCF_033344475.1. Taxonomy (NCBI): domain Bacteria; kingdom Pseudomonadati; phylum Pseudomonadota; class Gammaproteobacteria; order Vibrionales; family Vibrionaceae; genus Vibrio; species Vibrio sp. 1288. Next base: position 157,743 of record NZ_JAWPOX010000003.1, on the reverse strand, counting down.
CTTGTTGAGCTTTTCCGGGACCGAGAATGATCTGAAACTGCTCATCGCTTTCCACCACACCCATTACGCCGGGAATTTGCTTGATAACTGATTGATCAGCCAAGCCATTGTTGGCGAGCGATAAACGCAAACGCGTCATACAGTTACCACATTTGCTTACGTTGCTACTGCCACCCACTGCGGACAGCAACTGCGATACTGTGTTTGAAGTTATTTTTGCCATAGGGTCTATCCTTCAGAACTCGGATTATTTAGTTATTATTTAGTGCTGCGCGAATAAAGCCGTTGTGCGCGGCGAGGCGTGATTTGGCTTGTTCGGCATCCAAATCGGCCAAAATCATTAAGATGGCGGTTTTGCAGTGGCGACCGCAGGCATTTAATGCTCGCTCTGCTTCTTCTTTTGATGCGTCGGTTGCTTCCACAACAATGTTGGTTTGGCGTTGTATGAGCTTGGCGTTAGTGGCTTCTACATCCACCATTAAGTTGCCAAATACCTTACCGCTACGAATCATTGCGCCTGTCGTGAGCATGTTTAGCACCAGTTTTTGTGCGGTGCCAGCTTTCATGCGAGAAGATCCAGTGACAACCTCTGCGCCAACTATCGGCAGAATCGCGATGTCGGCCGCTTCTGCCATGGCACATTCTGGATTACAGGCGATAGATGCGGTCGTGGCTCCGATGGATTTAGCGTAGTCCAAACCACCTAGTACATAAGGTGTACGGCCACTCGCTGCAATGCCTACAACCACGTCATGCTTGGTGAGGTGAAGTGCTTTTAAGTCGTCTTGACCCATTTTCGCGTTGTCTTCTGCGTTTTCTACCGCTTTTAAAATCGCTTGATGTCCACCAGCAATTAAGCCAATCACCATATCTGGATGCGTGCCGTAGGTAGGAGGACACTCGCTTGCATCAAGAATGCCTAAGCGACCTGACGTACCAGCTCCCATGTAAATTAAACGGCCACCATTTGCAAAAGCTTGGGTAATTGCGTCAACTGTCTCTGCAATTTGTGGTAGCACCGCTTTTACCGCGAGCGGGACTTTTTGATCCTCTTCATTAATGACTTGCAGCATCTCGATTGTCGAAAGCGTATCGATCTCGGCACTGGCTGGGTTACGGCTTTCTGTCACCAATCTGCTTAAATCAATTTTCATGTTTTGCACTCTTTGTAATGTTCAATCTGAGGGCGATTTTATGGAATAAAATATTCAGGTTTGGTGATAAAAATCACACTTGAGGTTATTCTTTATGCAGGAGAAATTTGGAATAATGAGAGAAAATATACGTCTATTACATCCGGGATTAACTGTCTTGGTTAGAATAATCAGGGGGTTAAATCAAACGCCTATTATTTCTGTTTTGGAATAATTTATTTAAATTTTTTGAGGTTTTTGTTGTGTCAGTTATCAATAAGATAGTCGCGAGGCGTACTCAGCTTTCGCAAAGTGGTCGTTTGGTCGGCGATTGGATTGTTGAAAACGCAGAAAAGGCGGCGCTGCTCACCAGCCAAGAACTTGCGGCGCAAGTAAAAGTGAGTCAATCGAGCATTGTGAAATTTACTCAGCGTATCGGCTTTAAAGGTTACAGCGAGTTTAAGTTAGCTCTGAATGAAGAGATTGGCCGTAAGCATGCGATGCAGTCGACACCGCTGCACAGTGATATTTTGGCTGACGACCCCATTGCGGTAATTTCACAGAAACTGGTGAAAGCGAAAACCGACGCTATGTTTCAAACTACCAATACGCTGTCTTACGAAGCGTGTCACCAAGCGGTGAAATGGTTGAGTGAAGCGCGTCGAGTGCAAGTGGTCGGGATTGGGGGCTCTGCACTGACCGCGAAGGATTTAAGCTTTAAACTGCTTAAACTTGGTATTACGGCGCTTTCTGAACAAGACAGCCACGTGCAGATTGCTGTTGCCCGCACGCTCTCTCCAGAAGATGTTCAGATCGCTATCTCGTTTTCGGGTGAGCGCAAAGAAATTCTCGTCGCGGCAGAAGCGGCAAAAGAGCAGGGCGCGAAGGTGATTGCGTTATCTGCGCCTGGAAGAAGTCGCTTGCGCGGTATTGCCGATATTACGTTTGATACGATTGCCAATGAAACGGAACATCGCAGCTCATCCATTGCTTCGCGTACCGCGCAAAACGTGATCACCGATTTGCTGTTTATCATCTTGGTTCAGCAAAGAGACGACAGTGCCCGTCAGTTGATCAGCGATATCAGTACCGACATCAAACAGATCCTCACATGATCGCTTGTTTAACAGCGGACTAGAGATCCGGATCGTGCCTCAGCAAAGCAATAAAAGCAGAGAGATGTTTTTCAATGGTGAGATCGGCAGAAATCGCTGGTAACTCCAACGTGATGCAAGGTAAATCACGTTCACTACACCAAGTGCCGAATGAGCCGGGTGTTTCGTAGTCGATATCGTCAACGATTGGCAGTTGGAACTGTTCGCCGAGCCATTTGGCAAGGTCGGAATGTTTGGGATCATCCACAAAAGCAAGCGGTTCATGAAACGACACCACAAACTTTGGCTTGCGCAGTTCAATCAAGTTAATTAATGCGCTAACTTCAGGCTCTAGTTGGTTTTTAGTGCCAGTTTTCACCTGTACGTCTCGAACGGGTGTGTGAGAGCTCCATCGATACACTGTGCCATGCTCAGTCCAATTTTGGGTTGGAAACGCGCGATTGAGATCCACTTGGTTTGCATTTGCGCGTGTGCCTAGTTGGTTGCCGTCAGGATTCATTGACAGAATCACATCATGTCGTAAGTTTTCAGCAGGCAAGCTTCTTAGCGCGCAGGACAAACCTGCAATCGAGGCCGTCTCGTCCCCGTGAGTGCCTGCCAAAATCAAACCTCGCGAAGCACTTTCGACTTGAGCCGGAAAATACAGTAATGGCGCACCAAGCACGGATTGACCGTATGATGTTGGCCGAATTAAAAATGCCGCTCTTTCCGTTCTTGGAATTAGACTCACCGTAATCTCCTGATTGATGAAGTAGTATCAATATCTAAGCTAATTACACCTAGCTAAACTGAACCGTTTAAACTCGTCAACGGTTGAAATGTTAATTGTGGCACTTGCTTCACAAGACGCGTTAGGAGAACGAAAAACGATATGGATTTTAAAAAACATTCAACGGCGTTGCTGATTTCCTCTTTATTCACCCCTTTTCTTGCTACATCAGTTGCTGCGGAGACCTTACCTAAAGACATTCAACTTGCCGCAGAACAGCATTTAGTACGTGCGAATGACGCAGAGGCGGCGACGCTTGACCCAGCGAAAGCCGAAGGTCTGCCAGAAATGCATGTGATTCGTGACTTATTTGAAGGGCTTGTGATTCAAGATCGTGACGGAAACATTATTCCCGGTGTGGCAGAATCATGGGAAACCAACGACAACCAAACCTTTACTTTTCACTTGCGCAAAGACGCGAAATGGTCGAATGGCGAGCCTGTGACAGCGGATGATTTTGTCTATTCACTGCGCCGAGCGGTGGACCCGAAGACCGCTTCTCCAAATGTTTGGTATCTCAAACTCACCAAGATCAAAAACATCGCCGATGTAGCAGAGGGCAAAAAGCCTTTGGACGATCTCGGTATCAAGGCAGTGGATAAATACACCCTACGTTTTGAGTTGGACAGTCAAGTGCCGTACTTTGTTGCTATGACTGGGCACACGTCCATGATGCCAGTGCATCAAGCGACAGTGGAAAACCGCGACAAGCCGTGGAGCGATCCAGACCAATTTGTTAGCAACGGTGCATTCACATTGGATAAGTGGGTCGTGAATGAGCGCATTGAACTGGTTAAGAGTCCAAGTTACTGGGACAGCGCAGATACGCATCTAAACAGAGTGACTTACATTCCGTTTGAAAACCAAAACGCGTCGATCAATCGTTATGCGGCAGGAGAGTTGGATATCACGTCCGATGTGCCGACTCATATGGCGCAGAAGCTTAAACAAGATTACAAGCAGGCTTACACGGTGGTGCCATTACTGTGCACGTATTACTACGCGTTCAATACCACTCGTCCGCCATTTGATGATGCGCGAGTGCGTCAAGCGGTGTCGTACTCCATCATGCGTGATGTGATTACGAATGGTGTCACGCAAGTGGGCAACCTTCCTGCGTATACCTTTGCGCATCAGTACACTGCCGGTTTTGATGCGACGCCCCCTGAGTATAGTAAGTGGAGTCAGCAACAACGTGACGAGAAAGCGCGTCAGTTGTTAAAAGAAGCGGGTTACAGCAAAGACAAGCCGCTCGATTTTAAATTGCTGTACAACACCAGTGAGGCAAACAAATCGATCGCGGTTGCGATAGCGTCGATGCTACAAAAAAATCTCGGTGCAAACGTGGAGTTAGAAAACCAAGAGTGGAAGTCGTACTTAGTGGCGCGTAAACAAGGCAATTTCGATGTGATGCGTGCTTCCTGGTGCGGTGATTACAATGAAGCGTCTACTTTCCTGAGCTTACTTCGCTCAGGTTCTTCGGGTAACTTTGCACGTTACAGCAATGCAGCGTACGACAATGCGATGAACAGTGCATTGGCTGCAACCGATGAGAAAGCGCGCCAAGGATTTTACGACCAAGCTGAACGGTTGCTGGCGGCAGATATGCCCATTGCGCCAATCTATTATTACATGCAAGCGCGTTTGGTTCGTCCAACCGTGGGTGGCTTTGCAAAAAACAACGTAGAAGGGCGCATTTACTCGAAAGATCTCTACATCAAGAAGTAGCGCTCAAAACAAGCGATAAATACGAAGCCCCGAAGATGTGTCTTACGGGGCTTCTTTTTATTGTTAGCGAGCGGAGAGCTTGTCCACTAGCATTGCGATTCGTTTGCCAAGATACTCCGCCGTTGCAACATCAGAGGCATGCAACTGACCACCTTCACCACCTTGTGCAACAATACCACCTTGTACACCATAACGATTCAGGTTTTGCTCCCCAGAATTGCTGATCTTATCCAACCCGATCCACATCATGCCGTGTTGGTTAGCGAGCGTTTGTAGATATTGTAATGTGCAAGATTGGTCGCCATTCATTGCTCCACCACTGGTAAAGCCAGCCGCGATTTTGCCCGCCCATTTTTGGTAATACCAAGATTCACTGCTTGCATCGGCAAATGCTTTAAACTGCGCTGCTACACCGCCCATATAGGTCGGTGAGCCAAAGATAATCGCATCACACTCAGCAAGTTCATCCATTAGTTTAGGGTTCACAAAACGTCCCTCAATAATCTCACTGCCTTCAATTCGGTGAGAGAGGATTTCACATTCATCTTGCTGCTTAATGCCTTGTTGTTCAACGCCTGTGGCAATCGCGCGAGCAAGCTGACCAGTAACGTCGGTTTTAGAGAAATAAATAATCGCAATTTTGGACACAATGGTTCCTTTTTTCATTGTTGATTTTTAATCGTGCGACTAAGGCTAAAACCTCAAGCTAAGTTGAGGTCAAGAAGAGATTTGAGATAGATAAAGTACGAATTGGTATCTAAAGAGCTTTCTTATAGGGTAAGTCGACGGCATAACTACAGTGAATGCAATGACGATGAATGTCGTTTATAAAAGCGTTAAAGGAAGATCTTAAAGATGTAGAAAACTCTCTTGGAAACAATGATAAAGGTACTGATGCTAGTGATGATTAATAGGCGGAAAAATAGATTAAAATATGTAAACTCAGACCTGATCCAAGGCGGGAAAAGTACATTTCATCGTTTCTTAAGGCGAGGGATTATTATCATTATGGTAGGAGGCCTTTCTACAGCCTCTTCCACGGTATTTGCACACTTTATAGCGGGGGTGTTTGATGTGGATATGAATGTTCATCCAGAGAGCTTAGAAGAAAAAGTGCATGCACTACTTTTTGTTTCGTTCAGTCTTGTTTTTTACCTCTTTTATGCCCTTATCTCGCTAAATATTAGTGGGTGGCTCATAATGAAGCTAAAAATATAAGCCTAACTAAAACCATGTCCTTGTATTTTAAGGAAGATGGAACTAGTGACGATTTTTTCTTTGCTTGCACCATCTCTATTTTTTGTATTTATTTAAGGTTCGTAAAGAAGAAGCTTACTTTGGTTAAAGTGGCGCTTTTGGTTTCGGCGGTGTGTCATGTGTTTATCATGAAAGAATACAGCGGTGACCTTTCAGTTTATGCGTTTTGTCTCTTCACTGTTGTTCTCCATTAACTTTGGGTTATTTGTGACTACCAAGTGATATTAAAAAGCCGATGTAGATACATCGGCTTTTTAGTGGGTTATTTCTTTCTGCGAGTATAAATTCGAGATTTGGCTTTACTTGGCTCTGGCTTGTTTTTCGCCAGCTTTAGTACCGCTTTTTGCAAAATCTGGTTGTTTGGGTAAGTGATCAAGTTTCCGTTGTCGTGCTTAATTAACACGTGAAACATACTGATTTCTTGAATCTCACCGCAGATGTCTTCATCTTTGTCTACGACTTTAATTCGGTCACCCACTCGGTACGGGAAGACAAAAAAGATCAAAAAGCTGGCAGTGATGTTGCTCAGAATTGACCACTGCGCAATAAACGCCACACCTAATACGGCAAAAATGGACGATAGGAACAAAGACACATCGCCATAGCCAATACCTGTGATAATGGCAAAAATAGAGGCGGTCAAAAATAGCAGCGCGACATTGAAACAGCGCTGAATAAAACTCAAACGAGCCTTTTTTACACCTTTCGCTGTTGCCAAATTTAGGATGGCTCTATTTACAATCCTCTTCAGGATGCGATACGCGATCAGGACAAAAATGCCCATCAATAGTTTGTAACCGAGGGAGCCCGTAGTGAAATACTGGCTCACTTGCTCTAATTGGATCCAATCATTCATTTCTTCATCTCGACGATATCTAGAAAGCGGCTTTTATAGCTGATTTTTTGCTGTAAGTAATCACAATTTTTCTTTACACCATTTGTCTCTGTGTTGAGGTTCCACAGAGTGCTATATAAGTTAATCAAAGACTTAGTGAGTATTACAAACTCTTTGGCTTTATTACTTATATTCAACCAAAGCTGACGTGATTTTGAAAAGAGCAATCTTTGAGCTGTATCCCATATCCGACATTCTATGACGCTAGTTCCTTATAAACGAGCTGAATATGACTTTTGTCCTGATAACCTAAGGTGTATTAATTGAAATAGCTTTTAGGGCGTTGAAAAATGGAAGAAGATGAAAAGGCGATTATGATTTTATTCGTGATTGTTGGCCTTGTACTCGTTTGGGTCGCGCTTGAAGAACTTAATTATCTCGGGCTCCCAATAAAATAAGCCCCGTTAAACACAAGTTAAACGGGGCCCTTGTTTTTTATCAATGTGAATTCAGGCTAGCTAACCGCACGCACTTTGCCTTGTTTCAAATCGTTCAGCACTTGCGCTTTAGGGCCATCTGCGATGATGCTGCCTTTCTCCATCACAATTACGCGATCAACGATGTCGAGCATAGACGTTTTATGCGTAATCAGAATCAGCGTTTCACTAGGTTTCAACTGTGCTAATTGATGTTTAATGTGCATCTCTGAGCGATTATCCATCGCACTGGTTGGTTCATCCATGAGTAGAACAGGAGGACGACCCAAAAATGCACGAGCGATCGTGACTGCTTGACGTTGACCACCCGAAAGCATTGCACCGCCTTCACCAACTTGGCGTTCTAAGCCCGCTGGGTCAGATTGCGTAAACGCAGTAACACCGGCACGATTCGCTGCGTCTAGTACGTCACGGTCATCGGTTAATGGGCGACCTAGCGTAATGTTGTCGCGGATAGAACCAAAGAACAGATTCGAATCTTGCGGCACACAACCAATATTACGGCGAATGTCGACATGATGCAGTTGTGCGATGTCGGTATCATCAATGCGAACATGACCTTCCGTCGGCTGATACAAGCCCATGATGAGACGCTCTAACGTGGTTTTACCCGAACCGATACGGCCTATGATCGCTACTTTTTCGCCTGGGTTAATGGTCAAGCTCAAATCTCGAATCGACGCCACCGGTGAATCTGGGTAGTGGAAGGTCACGCGTTCAAGTTCAATTTTGCCTTGTACTATTGGACGGTGAATGTAACGTTTACCTTCTTCTTGTTCATCCGGCATTTCCATGACTTGATTGATAATTGTCATAGAAGACTTCGCTTGGTTGTAGCGCGTAGAGAGTAAGGATAACTGAACCAAAGGACCAATCGCGCGGCCGCTAAGCATGGTTGCGGCAATCAAACCACCCATGGTTAAGTCGCCCTCTGCAATCAAGTAAACGCCTAGGATGATCATCCCTACGTTACTACTTTGCTGCACAAAACCTGCTGCGTTTTGAATGCTATCCGTAATTCGGCGGCTTTTTATATTCCAGTTCGCCATGTGCGCAACTGCCTCTTCCCAGCGGTATTGGAATTGGCTTTGCGCACTGAGCATTTTTACGGTTTCTAACCCAGCCAAGCTCTCTATCAAATTGGCATATTTTTGCGATGCTAGGCGTGAACCCTCCTCAATGGAGCGGCGCAGCGGCCCTTGTATCAGTAGCGAGTGAATAATCAAAATGACCACGCCCACCATCGGTACATACACAAGATCGCCAGCCATTAGCCATATAATCACTAAGAACAAAATGGCAAAAGGCAAATCAATGAGAGCACTGACGGTCGCTGAAGTAAAAAACTCTCGAATAGATTCGAATTCTTGTAAATGGCGAGCGAAGGCACCGACCGAAGGCGGCTTCGATTCCATTCTAATCCCCATCACTTTGCTGAACAGTTTGGATGAAATCAGAATGTCAGACTTCTTGCCCGCCACATCAATGAAGTAATTTCTCAGCGACTTGAGAATGAAGTCGAACAGGAACACGACAAAGATGCCGCTTGCTAGTACCCATAGGGTTTCAAACGCAAGATTCGGAACCACTTTGTCGTACACCAAGCGAGTGAATAGCGGAGCGGCAACCGCAAAGAGGTTGATGAGAAGTGATGCGATTAAAACATCACGGTAGATGCGTTTTGACTGCCACAAGGTTGACCAGAACCAGTGGCCTTCGTTGGTTTTGAGCACTTCGGGAGAACGCTCATCGAAACGGAATTGCTTTTTAACTAAAAAGTACCGACCAGTGTATTGCTCAAGTAGGTCTTCTAATGGAATAGAGATCGGCACCATTCCACTTTCTAGGGTGGTGACTTCGGCCTCGCGTTTCTCCATATTGATGCTGTTGAGAACGCAAGAGTCTCCGCCTTTAAGAACTAAGATTGCCGGCAGAATTAGGCTGGAGATGCTCTCCAGCTCTGCGCGGTTTTCCTTGGCAACCAATCCGGCCCTTTCCGCTGCTCTTGGTAGCAAAAATGGGGTCAGTTTACCGTCAGATAGCGGTAGTCCGTTGACTAGCGCTTCTGGCGAGTTAGCTAACCCATAGTAACGGCTAACGTAGATGAGCGAATTCAGTAAAGGGTCTTTCATCGTTGATAAACCTTTTTATTCCTTGTCGACGATGAATCCTTGGAATACCTCAACAAAATGTTCAGTGAGGAAGTCCAACTGGATTTGAGTTTCGATACGCGATGCGATAGTCGTAATACCAAGGTTGTGGGCAGTACGAGATATCGACGTTAGCGTGAATTTCTGTTTTTCGTCGTGCAAGTTGTGTGTGAATAGGTAATCGAGCTTCACATAGTTCGGGCGGAACTCTTGGATGTATTCCAAAGATTGGAAGTTACGTCCGTAGTTATCTACGCCGAACTCAGCACCTGATTGGCGAATGGCATTACATAACAGTGCTGTGTGGTGAGGCTGATCGATAAAGCATTCCTCTGGAATTTCAAAATGTAGCTTAGAGGCCACTTTGGCGTGTTTTTCCAGCATGCTAGTTGTCCAGCGAATAAACGATGGTTGAGATAAGCTGCTTTGCGCGATGTTAATCGCGACTGGGTCATTAAGTTCACCACTTTCTAGCATCTTAATCATTGATTCAATGACATACTGGTCAAAGATGTTGGTGGCGTCTAACTGTTCTAGTGCGAATAGGTATTGATTCGCACGATACGTTTCACCATCTTTTTCGATGCTTGAAAATACTTCGTTGTGGAATACTTTACCCCATGTGTTTTTCGCAGCTTGGAAACGGAATTTAACCCAATCACTATGAATGGCTTCTTCAACCAACGCTTTCCATTGCTGTTTACCCATCAAACTAGAAGGTGTATCACTGCCAATGAAGCCGTATGGCTTGTCTGGTTGCGCTTTGGCTTTCGATAGTGCGTTGTCCACCATCGAGAGGATTTCAGAGCGCGTTTTCTGATCTTTGCTGTGTGCAACCCCTAGTGACGCTTTAGGTTTTGCTAAGCCTGTTGGGTCAGTATTTAGGCCGTTAACACAATTGACGATGCTGTCCGATAAAATGCGTAACTCGCTCTCATCCATATGAGGGAAAAGCAAGCCGAACTCATCACTAGACAAGCGAGCAATAGTGGCACCCGGTACATCAATGGTGTTTTTCAAACGTTGAGACAGTTCTTTAACGTGGGCATCTGCGCGTTGGTAATCTTTGGTCTCGTAAATGTCCCCAATGTATTCAGCATGGAGTAGCGCGATACCCCCTTGCGTTTGCTCTGCAAGCCATTGGTCGATTTGGTTGATGTAGAATGAGCGGTTACCCAATTTAGATATAGGATCGAGGTAAGCCTGAGCACGCAGACGTTGCGCCTCTTTGGCTTGCTCTTTGAATGATAGCTCGATTTGAGCAGACATCATGTTAATGCCATCTACCACCGCGATAAGATCTTTGGTTCTTGGACGAGCAAGCGGTTCACCAAATTGGTTATTCGCGATTTCATGCATTTTATTTACGATGGCCGTTAATGGTTTTAGCGAGCGACGTAGGATGTATGAAATTGCCACTAAACCAGCTAGAAAAATGACACTGAATACAGACAGCAAGCCAATAAAACCTTGCCAGAGCTGCTCGTAAGCTGCGCCTGGGTGGCTAATGATTTCTACTTCGGCGAGCTGCATCCAACCACTGGTCACAACACGCTTATCGTGAATCGCTTTAAATAGATTCATGTCGATAAACCATTGTGGCACCGTACTTGGTTTAACTGGGTAAGTACGCACGATCTGGTAGTCAGAATCTAATGCTGTAAGACGAACAACTGAGTAGGTGCTGCCGTCAAATAGAGCATTAATCACGGACTCAACCGCGACTTTATCTTTGTCCTTTAGGTAAGGAGCCAATGCCAAACCTACGGTGTTAATAGTGTTGTTGACCTCTGAACGTTGCTGTTGCTCCAAGCTGTCTCGAGTCGTGTTGAATTGGATTACGAATACTGATGCCAACAAGAGTATAAAGACCGTAACCATCCCCACCACAAGCTTCTTATATAGGGTCATGTTTCTCACTCGTCATAGTTAATTTTAGGTTTATTTAACTGCAACTTACGTTCGCGCGAGCGTAAGTCATTCCAAAGGCTCAACCGTGATGCTTTCCCTGCCAGCTCTCCAGTGCTAGCAGATGACTTCATCAACCACAGGTTTGTACCATTAAAACTGTATATCGGTAGCAAGTCGCTACGCTTAGAGGCTCGGACAATGTCAGGATTGATATTATCGAGAATGAGCGGCTCAGAACTTGGGGTAGGGTAGTAAGCTAATACCATGTGAAACTGATTCAGTTCGATGGCTTTTACGTATATTAACCGCATCTTTGAATCTGGTATTCCTAGCTCGAGTAAAGAGAAGTACTTAGCAATAGTGAAATCTTCACAGTCTCCTGCGTTACTCCCTAAAAATTCGAGTGGCGTAGCCCAATAATCTGTCTTTCCCCACAGTTTTATGTCGTCAACGAAATACAGCTGATTAAAAAAGTCGTTAACGCCAGCGAGCTGTTCATGAGTCTCTAATTGTTTAAATAAGTCGAGGTTCTTTCGCCATGTATTTACGCGCAATCCCGCACGTTCGCCGTACACCGCTGTGACCGTATTGACCCATCGTTGTTCTTTACTGTTCAGCGCACCAAGTTGGAACGACAAACAACTTAAGCTGATTAATAATGTAACTTTACGCTGCAAATTGGATCGCATATTCGACTCGTATCACAAGTATACTCTTCTAGAGAGTTCGTCAGTGAGAAATAAGTGCTTTTTATTTAATCACTTATCGCTCAATACTCCCTATCGCGAGTATCTTAATGTGGTTTACTCCTTCAAGGCGTTCGTTTTGGCACTTAAAATCGGTTTAAGTAGATATTCCAAAACGGTTCGCTTCCCTGTGATGATATCGACCGATGCTGTCATTCCTGGAATGATTGGTAAATCTGCATCTTGACCAAAGTTTGTTTTTTCGGTGCGTACACGAACAATGTAGAAGCTGTTGCCTTCTTCATCTTGAGTGGTATCCGCGCTGATATGTTCCAACTCTCCCTCTAAACCGCCGTACTTTGTGAAGTCGTAAGCTGTAAATTTCACGATAGCATGAAGATCTGGGCGTAAAAATGCGATGTCTTTTGGCGCAATTTTCGCCTCTACCAATAGTGTGTCTTCTGTTGGTACGATCTCGACGATATCCATACCAGGTTGGATAACACCACCGACAGTATTGATGTTCAGTGTTTTGATTTTGCCTGTTACTGGCGAATTCACAACCGTTCGGTTTACTCTATCTTCCAAGCCCACCGCTGATTCAACCAAGGCAGATAACTGGTCTTGGGCGCTGTTGAGTTTCTCTTGCTGTTCAGAGCGGAATTTGAGTGCAACATCAATACGGTTGAGCATGGATTCTCGAATCGCTGATTGCAATACGGGAATCTTGAGCTCACTGGACGTCATTTCACGACGGGTATCGTTGACTTGGCGCTGTAATTTGAGCAGTTCAATACGAGGAACGACGCCCTCGTCTGCCAAAGGTTTGGTGATATCGAGTTCTTTTTTCGCGTATTGGTAGCTTTGACGCAAGTTCCTTACTCGTGCTTGGATCTCTACCAAGTCCTGCTGCTTTTGCTGCACTTGTTGGTCAATAACAGAAAGTTGGTTGCGTAAATTATCTAGATCTTCGCGATATTCTGCTTTTTGACGCTGTGTGAGTTGAGGTCGAGTCTCTTCCAAGGTTGGTGGGAAGGTCAGTTTACCGTAATCAAGTAGTACACTTTGACGCCAGTTTTCCGTTTCAAAATCACGATTAACGGCAACACTGTTAATAGAAGCGGATAGTTGCAGCACAGATGCGGTAAGGTTGGCAACTTGTTGCTCACGTTCACGAAAATCCGAGCGAAAGCGGGTGTCGTCGATAAGCAGTAACTGTTGGCCTTTTTCAACCAACTGACCTTCTTTGACCAAGATTTCTTTGACTAAGCCACCTTCTAAGTTTTGGACTACTTGTATCTGTGAGGAGGGAATCACTTTGCCTTGACCAACCGTGACTTTGTCGATTTCAGCCCAAGATGCCCAACCTATTGCTGCAATGAAAAATAGCACCATAACCCAAAGCATAAAACGCGCGCTGTTGGGGGTATTGAGGAGCAATGCTGCAGTTTTGTCATCAACAAAATCCAACTCTTCATCGTTGAGTTTGTTGTAGTTATCTCGGCTCATCACAGTCCCTGCTTATATAATTACGGATTATCTTTTTGATCTTATTATTATTAACCGATCGTGTCAGCATGCTCGGCTAATAAAATATGAGAAGAGGGTTATTCTCTCTTCAAATGAGCTTTCTTACACTTTCTAAATCAAACAAAAGCATAATTAGCGCCGGAGTATAGCTATTACGCCTTGAACTTGGCTTTATCCAACTGATGTTTTTTTAGTTTGTCGTACAAGGTTTTGCGTGATACCTGTAATTCTAGTTGAACCTCTTTGAGTCTGCCGCGATGTCTTTGCAATGCATCGAATAACAAGCAATATTCAAAGTATTCTGTGCGCTGAGTCATACTCTGAATTTCAAGACTTTTCTCACTGTTCCAATCTTCCATTCTAAAAGTATCTGGCTTGAGGGCACGAAGTTCAGCAAATTGGCGTAGCTGCTTAACGTTTTCTGGCCATTCGAGACTGGTGAGGTGTTTGACCTCTTCTAGGCTGATATGTGGCGGCTGTAACTGATATCGACTCGCGGTGTGGCGCACAAAGTGCTTGTATAAAGGCCCTATATCTTCCTTTCTCTCATCGAGCGTTGGTAAGTGAATTAGAGTCGCCAGGGATTTTAGAGGTGGCTCGGCTTGGGTGGTCGCGCCAAAAACACGCTCAAGTTTTGGGTGCTTGAATAAGTATTCCCATTGCTCAAATGATACATGCTCTGCGCTATGTAAGTACAAACTGCAGTGGCGTTTTCCTTCACTTAAGCGGTGTATGGCTTTGTCGAGCGCTTCTAATGAAAGCTCATAGAGGTCTTCACCAGAAGCGGCGATTAGCTCACTATCCGGTGTTGCATGTATGTCGTGGGCAAATTGTGCAGCGAGTCGCCGACCCGTACCATCTTGACCTACAAAAATGAGCGGCTGGCTTGTGGGCGCACTGATCAAGGCGCGACGAATGCTCACCATGGCCTTACTGTGACCAATCATTTTCGGACCAACATGAGTTTGCATGTCGAGCTCTTTCTTAAGCCAGATGTTTTCTTGCAACAAGTTCAGTTTATCGCTGGCATTGTTGAGCGATTTCATGAGCTGTTCCGTTGAAAACGGTTTTTCTAGAAAGTCGTACGCGCCGCTTTTCATCGCATCTACCGCGGTTTTCACATCTCCATGTCCAGTAAGTACGATGAATTGAAAGTGATCGTTTTTGCTTCGCAAAGTTCGCATAAACTCCAAGCCATCCATCACGGGCATATGGATATCGGTAATGATAATCGCAGGCATATTTGAGTCGATTACGCGTAAGGCTTCTACTGCGTTTGGTAAGCAGGTGACGTCTATCCCTTCAATCAGCAGGGCTTGAGACACGGCATCACGAATGTGTGGTTCGTCATCAACAAAGAAAACTGGGTTATTCATGGTCGTTTTCCACTTCTGGGGTACGTTTATTCTGATTGACAATTGGTAGCGTCACGATAAAGGTCATCCCTCCTGCTTGTTGTTCTGTGCTCTGATGTTTATAGGCACAGAGGGAGCCGTGATAGCTCTCTAAAATGCGTTTGGAGATGGTCAAACCTAATCCTAAGCCCTCTGGCTTAGTCGTAAAAAATGGATCAAAGATTTTTGCTAGGGCTTCGTCCGACATGCCAGGCCCGTTATCGGAAACAAGAATGTCGCAACTGTCATCATGACACTGAACAGCAATGGATATTTGCGGATCGATACAGTGGTTTTCCATCGCTTGTGCCGCGTTGTGGAAGAGGTTTATCAGCACTTGTTCTAATTCAACGCTGTGAATGGCCAGCTTCACATCATAGTCGATGGCCGGAACTTTTAGTGTTACTCCTTGCTTAATAAGCTTGTTGCTCAAAATGCTGGTGGCAGTATGTACCGCGTCGTGCAGTACTGAGATTTCATTGTGTGAATCGTGCGTGGCTTTCCGAGTAAAGACTTTTAAGCGGGCAATGACTTCCGAAATGGTGTCATTAAGTGTCAGCATTTTGCCCAAATTGTCGGCGACCATTGGGTATTTTTCCATTGCCAACAAACGCTGCGAGTTTTCGGTATAGGTTCTTAGTGCGGAAAGTGGCTGATTTATCTCATGATTAATACTGGCAGACAGCTCGCCCAACAGTGCCAATTTCGCGGCTTGCGTCAGCTCTTGTTGTGTTTGTTTAAGCTCTTGTTGGCTTTGTTCATATTGGCGGATGGTCTGTTGTAGCTTTTGGTTGGCTTCACTCAGAACTAGTGTCCGTTGCACTACTTTTTCTTCTAGGCTCACATTGAGATGGGCAAGGCGTGCTTTGTTAACTAGGGTTTGGAACCACGCTAACGCAATCAGCGCAATGAGCGCATATAAGATCAGGAAGACGATATCGGCCTGTAAAACGGCGGCAAGAACGCTGTTGTGGTTAATTAAGGCAACGACGCGAAACCCTTTATCCAATAAGTGTGTTGCGTATGCGAGGTAATTCGGTGATAGAAGCAATTGATTGTCATCAAACTCCGTGACACCACTGTGTGCCGTTAACTCACCAAAATATTCGGGTAAGGTATCGCCATATTGACGCGTTTCGGTAAGTTCATTTATTGCACTCGATGACAGTGGGAAAAGTGCACGATAGCGCCAGTCTGGTAAATTGCTCATAAACACGACATTGTGTTTATCTGTAATGAGTACGTCAGTCGTGGTTTGCGAAAGGCGCTGTTCTAATTGCTCCAAATTCACTTTTACTGTGATCACGCCAACGACTTCCTCATTTACCCACAGCGGAGATGAGAAGAAGTACCCACGTTTATTCGAGCGTACGCCTAATCCAACGTATTGAGCGGGCTCACCGCGTCGCGCATTTTTAAAATAGGGGCGATAGCTAAAGCTAGAGCCAACAAACGTATCTTCTTGCTGAAAGTTACTTGAGGCTATGACTAACCCGGTACGGTCATGAACGTAAATCGTATCGGCCAAACTTTGCTTCAACCAATCTGATAACAGTAGGTTGAGCTCTTGAGAGGGCGTTCCGCGCTCGACTGCTTTGAGTAGTCTTGGGTCGTGACTTAATAGGTTTGGTATCTGTTCAAACTTTGCCAGTTCGTAGTCCACTTCTTGTGATACTTGCGCGGCTTGTCTCTCTAGCTTTTGTTGCCATTGATCATGTTGGTATTGAGTTGCGTAATGATGAGTAAGCGCAAGCCCTGAAATGCCAACGGCACACAGTAGCAGTAAAAAATGACGTAGGGCTTTGGGGTTGAGTAAGTTCACGATCGGCTCACTGGTTTTTTGTGTCATGGTATCAAATGACGCACTGTGATGCTGTGAGCGGCAACGATAACAAGCACAATGATGTCCTTGTATTTCCTCAGTATCGGGAGCACAATCGACAAAAACGAGTGAAGGAGTAAAGATGGAACTTGCTGATATTCGTCGTGAGTACACCAAAGGTGGGCTGCGTCGTAAAGATTTGAAAGCTGATCCTATTGATCAATTTAATCTGTGGCTAGAGCAAGCAGTTGAAGCGGGTTTAACGGACCCGACTGCGATGACAGTTGCAACGGTTGATGAAAATGGCATGCCGTTTCAACGCATTGTTCTATTGAAAAACGTCGACAAAGATGGTTTTGTGTTTTACACCAACCTAGGCAGTCGCAAGGCCCAGCAGCTAGAGCATAACAGCAATATTAGTTTGCACTTCCCTTGGCACCCGTTAGAGCGCCAAGTTCATATTACTGGTGTGGCTGAAAAGCTTACCGCCGTAGAGAATATGAAATACTTTACTTCTCGTCCTAAAGAGAGCCAGTTGGCCGCAATCGCGAGCAAACAAAGTAGCCGTATTTCTGCCAGAGGTGTGTTGGAAGGTAAGTTTTTAGAGCTAAAACAGAAGTTTGCTAAGGGGGAAATACCAGTACCAACCTTTTGGGGTGGCTTTCGAGTAAAACCAAATAGCATCGAATTTTGGCAAGGTGGCGAACATCGCCTTCACGATCGTTTTCTTTTCTCCCAGCATGATGGAAGTTGGGACATTGATCGTCTAGCGCCATAGGCTTATGGTCCCTCATGAATAAACAAACACCGCCGAATTGGGGCGGTGTTTTTGTAGGTAGAAGCGATGCGAATTATCGCTCTCCATTCAACACAACCGATAATTGATGCTTAAGCAGCGTTTTGGGTACAACAGAGCCGTAGCCTGCTTCCATTGCTTTATCTATTAGCTCGTTCTTGCTGTTCGCTGCAAACTTATTACGTAAGCGTGCGACGTGACCTTCAACGGTTTTTGTTGATATGCCCATGACCTGAGAGATAAATTGAGGCTTTTTGCCATAGAGCAAGAGGAAAAGCGTTTCTTGCTCGCGGCATGTGAGCTTCTCTGGTTTTGGTTGTAAGTCAGAGAAACGAAAGATGGATTGTTGATTTGGGTTGGTACTGATTGCACGACAAACCCAATACCCGACTTCAATCACGGCGGTGTCGGTGAGTTCCCTTCCGTAGAAAATGGTGCCTACGATGTCGCCTTTGTCATCTCGCCACGGTGTTTTAGTAAATATATGTGCTCGCCAGCGGCCATCTGGATAAGGGTGGATATCCAGAATTTTTAGTGACTCGCCAGTTTCGAGAACGTGTTTATCTTGGCGTTGAAATTCTTGCGCGCATTCAGTGGTTGGGCTGGCCATATCAAAATCAGTTTTACCCAAGCACTCCTCGGGCGACGTGTGCCCTAACAGTTCTGCGTATTCCTGGTTTACGTATAGGAATACCGAATCTTTATCTTTGCATCCCCAACAACCTGGTAGCTGTTTAAGGAGGGATTGTTCTATGGTATCGACTGAAATATTCACAAAAGGACTCACTACATACTGCTTTTACCAATACAGAGACGTCCGTGTTACATGGCTCGTATTGATGTTGCCAAGTAGGCAGTTACGTTGCTAGAACACGTTCGTTGATTGGCGCTCAATCCAATTAAATTCGTGGTGTTCGATGTTTTCGTCAGGTAGTCATAGACAACGACGAAATGGAACGAAGAGTTTAATTGGGAAAATGGTCTGTTTCATTACAGATATGTGCGCTCACGGATGTCCGCCAATGTTCGGCTTACAACTCGTATCGTCCTTGATCATGCTTCCTACAACTCAGTTGTAATGTGGTTGACGTTCATATCACTTGTGAGCGAAAGAGCAGCACCTAAGCATATGAGAGGGACAGTGAGACAAAAGCTATGATATCAGCTTATGCCATTGTTTTCATTGTTGAGAAGCGAAAAAAAAGCCAGCCTGAAGACGGGCTGGCAACACAAGATATAATCTTGTCGACGTGTAGAAGAGGTTCTAAATTACCTAGCGAGGGTCTGCTAAGTAAGTTAGAGGTATCAATGAGATACCGAGAGCTTTAGATCGTATGCATCTTAAAGCTCGATAACTAATGTATTGAATCAGAGGCATATTAGTAAGGGGGGAAATCCCTCTATGTTGAGCTTAAGAGTGGGTTTCGATCCGTTTCAGGGACGACTTATCTAATATGGAGCACGGTGTTTTACAAAATAACAGATTGTTCGGTAACAAGGATCTTTACATTGATTGATTATGTATACGTAAGGTGTTGCCTATCTATCCGTTTTTGTTAATAAAATTGGTTGCTCACTGACCGTAAATTAACCTCGCATGATCATCGTTCCGGAACTATGATCATGTAAATGAACTTGATCATGCTGATTTGATCTTGTCGATTGAGTTGGGTAAAAGTTGCAACCCAACAAAGAAGGTATATGATGCGAAGACGTAAGCTGACCGTGTAAAGACGACTGTTTGAAATGAGTGACTCAGATAACCAAAAAATCCTTTCATATCAAGAGATTATTCTGCCAAAGCCGGCGGAGCTGATCACACTTCCGTCTTATATGGATTGCCACGATCATTCTTATACGCAGATCGTGATTGGTTTAAAAGGGCAAGCCGAATTTGAAGTGCGCGGGCGAGGTAATCTTGTCGGCCCTGGTCAAGGTTGTGTGGTCACCGCATGCTCTGATCATGCTTTCGGTGGCGTCATCAATCAATCGGATATTTTGGTGCTGAATATGCCCAAACCGACAAATGATGATCCTGAAATGCTTCAAAAAATCAATAACCTGGAGAGAGATCATGTCTACTTCCAGTTAGATAGTCAAATTCAGAAGTTGATACAGATGTTGGTTCAGGAAATGCGAAACCATCCGGATGACCTGCTGTTAAGTCGTGCGTGTAACGACACTGTGATTGCATTAATGCAGCGCCATATCTCGGCATTTGAGACCAGTCGAAAAGAGTCGCGCTTTGATTTGGAGGCGATTGATCGTTACATTGAGCAGCACCTGAGTCATAAGATTAGTGTGGCTCAATTGGCCGGGCGAGTGTTTCTTGGGGAAAGTCAGTTCCATTGCTTGTTTAAAGAGCAGATGGGGATTACACCTCATCAATATGTTCTTGGAAAGCGTATCGACATGGCTCGTGAATTAATCGAGCAAGGGCACCTTTCTTTAGGGCAAATTGCCGAGTTTACTGGCTTCTCAAGCCAGAGTACTTTTACTCATACTTTTACTCGCTTACAGGGAATATCACCTTCCCGTTATAAAAAACAAGTTGGATAACAACGCGTTTTTTAGGTCAAATAATCATCAATCAGAATAAAACCATGCACTATGCATGGTTTTTTTATGTTTTATTCACGTGACCTATCTCTCGTTTTTTTAAATTCTCTGTTCTTTGCAGTGGCTGATATGCCACTTGATCCTACATTTTCTCTTAGAACGAGCTCTTCACAAAAATCTTATTGATATTCTTAATATTTTGTTGTGAATGCAATGAAAAAATTAAAATTTACAACACAAAATATTACCTATTTGAATGTGACTATGTGGATGTTTTGTTATAAAAGCGAGTTTTTGGCAAAAATGTCGTAGTTTTTGACAAGTATTCTTATCGGCCTCAAAATACACTGCCAGCCATTGATAATCCTCGAAGCGGTTTTCGAGGAGTGAGATTGAGGAACACACATGTTTACAGCTACGAACGTGTTGACACCGGAATTTATCGGGCAGCCGCTTGATAAGTTGTGGTCACTGATCTCGCCATTATATATGGTGGACGAGTCTCAATGGCTAGAGCAACTATTGCCACTAGCGACGCCGACAGAGGATGAAAAATCGGCGATCACTACCCAAACGACCCACCTTATCGAAGCCATTCGTGCCGATAAGAAGTCAATCCAGATGATTGATGCTTTATTGCTGGAATACAGCTTAGATACTCAAGAAGGTATCTTGCTGATGTGTCTTGCAGAAGCATTAATGCGCATCCCAGATGCCGCGACAGCAGATTCTTTGATTAAAGATAAGTTGAGTGTCGCAGACTGGAAATCTCACCTGAAGAACTCTGACTCTGTGTTTGTTAACGCATCAACATGGGGCCTCATGCTAACAGGTAAAGTGGTTGGTCTTGGTGAGCAAGGCACCCAGAGCCCAGGTCAGGCTGTAAACCGTCTGGTAAATAAATTCTCTGAGCCCGTGATTCGTAAAGCCATGTATCAGGCAATGAAGATCATGGGTCACCAGTTTGTTCGTGGTCGTACGATTGAAGAAGCGCAAAAGAACGGTCGTCCGATGCGCGACAAAGGTTTCACCTACTCATTTGATATGTTAGGTGAGGCGGCGTTAACTACAGCGGACGCGAACAAGTACTTCAAAGATTACCTAATGGCGATCGAAGCGGTAGGTCGAGAAACTTACGGCAATGACACCAGTCCAGCGCCTTCGATTTCCATCAAGCTTTCTGCATTACACCCGCGCTACGAAGTCGCAAATGAAGAACGTGTAATGACAGAGTTGTATGACTCACTAATGCAACTACTAAAACGTGCTATTGAAGTCGACGTTGCAATCACAATCGATGCAGAAGAAGCGGATCGCCTTGAGCTTTCCCTGAAGCTATTTGAGAAAGTATACCGTAGCGATCTTGTGAAGGGTTGGGGCAAGTTTGGTTTGGTTATTCAAGCCTACTCAAAACGTGCGCTACCAGTCTTGGTGTGGCTAAATGCACTCGCAAAAGAACAAGGTGACGTTATTCCTCTGCGTTTGGTTAAAGGCGCGTACTGGGACAGCGAAATCAAGTGGTCTCAACAAGCGGGTTATGCAAATTACCCAGTATACACTCGCAAAGAAGCGACGGACGTTGCATACCTAGCTTGTGCTCGTTTCCTACTTAGCGAAGGTGTTCGCGGTAATATCTACCCACAATTTGCAAGCCACAATGCTCACACGGTGACGGCAATTGCTGTCATGGCGGAGCACAAAGAATACGAGTTCCAGCGCCTGCATGGTATGGGTGATTCTCTGTATAACCATGTTATGAAAATGTACGGTCAGCCAGTACGTATTTATGCACCTGTCGGTAGTCATGCTGATCTTCTTCCGTACTTGGTTCGTCGTCTGCTTGAAAATGGTGCGAACAGCTCGTTTGTACACCGTCTAGTTGATGCGCGTTGTCCAATTTACGAGTTGACCCATCACCCTGTGGATGTGTTGACGGGTTTTGACACGCTACACAACGACAAGATCCCATTACCTGCCGACATTTTCCCTGAGCGTAAGAACTCATATGGCGTCAACATCGACATCGACAGTGAAGCGAAGCCATTTGAAGCTCAGGTCGAAAGCTTCATGGACAACCAGTGGGTTGCAGGCCCGATGATCAATGGTGAACGCTTTGCCGAAAGCATGATCAAGGAAAATGCGGCTGAGATCATCACCGCACCATACGATCGCCGAATTGAAGTCGGCAAAGTGGCATTTGCAACTCTTGATCACGTTTCCGCTGCAATTGATGCGGCGCAAACTGCTTTCTCTGATTGGAAAACCGTTCCTGTTGAGCAAAAAGCGGCTTGTTTAGAAAAGCTTGCTGACTTAATGGAAGAAAACCTGGCTGAGCTGGTGGCGATTTGTCACAAAGAAGCGGGTAAAACGATTCACGATAGCATTGATGAAGTTCGTGAAGCGGTGGATTTCTGTCGTTATTACGCGAAACAAGCGCAAAACCTACAGCCATTTGAGCTAGAAGGCTTTGATGGTGTGAAACGCATTTCTAGCCGTGAAGGTCTTGGTGTGTTTGTGTGTATCAGCCCTTGGAACTTCCCGTTGGCTATCTTCCTTGGTCAGGTGACGGCAGCACTGATTGCGGGTAACACTGTGGTTGCAAAACCTGCTGAGCAAACAAGCTTAATTGCCGCTCGCGCTATTGAACTAATGCTTGATGCTGGCTTCCCTGCTGGTGTGATTCAGTTACTTACTGGTCGCGGCGCTGAGATCGGTCATGCACTGACTTCTCATGATGCCATTGCTGGTGTGGCATTCACTGGTTCAACGGCAACGGCGCAACGCATTAACGTCACGCTCGCGGAGCGCAGCGCGAAACCGGTTCCGTTTATTGCGGAAACAGGTGGCCAAAACGCAATGATTGTGGACAGTACTGCATTGCCAGAGCAGGTGGTGCGTGATGTGATTCGTTCGGCGTTTGCATCTGCTGGTCAGCGTTGTTCTGCCCTTCGTGTTCTATTTGTACAAGAAGATGTAGCAGACCGTATGATCAACCTGATTCAAGGTGCGATGAATGAACTGCATGTTGGTTTACCTTACCTACACAAAACAGATGTTGGTCCGGTTATCGACAGCAATGCAAAACAAAAACTCCTCGCTCACCTTGAGCAAATGAGCAAAACACAGACTAAAGTCGCTCAGCTACAACTGGATGAATCCTGCCAGCATGGTGACTTTGTCTCACCAAGTGCGTTTGAAATCTCGGGCATCGATGTGCTGAAAGAAGAACAATTTGGTCCAATCTTGCACATTGTTCGCTTTAAAGCGTCTGAATTACCGAACGTGGTTGCGCAGATCAACAGAACGGGTTTTGGCTTGACGATGGGTATCCATAGCCGTAACGAAACCACGTACCGTTGGATTGAGAAACATTCTCGAGTAGGTAACTGCTACATCAACCGAGACCAAGTTGGCGCTGTGGTTGGTGTACAGCCGTTTGGTGGTCAAGGCTTGTCGGGTACTGGCCCGAAAGCTGGTGGTCCACACTACCTATTCCGCTTTACTCAACATCTTCTTGCTCAAGCAGAAAACGCATAAGGAGTCGCATTATGGTTCATCAGATCACCTATTTTAAAGATGCATTCTCTGCGTGGGAGCAGTGGAATCTGACTGATTTTGATTACAAATGCGAGCATGTTCTGGCATTTAAATCTGCACTAGAAGGGCAGCAGTCTACCGTTGCCAAAGTGGTTTCTTACCACTTGCAACAAGCATCAACTCTTCTTGCAGAAACTCACCAGTTAGTTGGCCCTACAGGGGAAACTAACGAACTGTATGCCGCAGGACGCGGTGTGGCTTTGGTGATTTGTGAAAACAACATCGAGCCTGCTGATAATGCGTTATACAGTGCTTTTGCGATGATCACCTGTGCCTTAATTGCAGGCAACAGTGTGGTCGTTTGCAGTGACAATGCAGAGCTAAACCAACTGGTTAAGCAAGCTGTAGCGTTGGCAAACTTCCCATCTAACTTAGTCCAGGTTGTTGCGTACGATGCGTCTGCCCCGTTGCTTGAGAGCGATGTACGTAGTGTGGGTTATGTTGGGCGTTCACAGGTTGAGCATGCGCTCAATCTTCAACTAGCTAAGCGTGACGGTGCAATCGTCGGCTTAGTTTCTGAAACGGATTTAGAGTCACCGAAATTGGCTCATGATCCTCATCTCTCGTTGCGCTTCATTACTGAGCGCACTCGAACGATAAATATTACCGCGGTGGGTGGTAACGCAACTCTACTCGAGTTGGGGAACGAAACTCACTAACCTGACTTGTAATGCCAATCTGGAGTAACTGGACTGAGAGCCGGTCCAGATTGGTTTGTTATACTCTGATGTATTGCTGAGACGGTAAAATATCAGGGCAGGCAAGGAAGGAAATAATTATAACGAGGACTATCTAATGATAGAAAATAGCTTTGCTATCACGTCCACTTTTGTGGCGTATTTACTGATTATGGTTGCTATTGGCGTTTACGCGTATAAGAGGACTTCCAATTCATCTGACTACTTCCTAGGTGGCCGTAGCCTAGGTCCGTGGCCTGCTGCATTATCTGCAGGTGCTTCAGACATGAGTGGTTGGTTGCTGCTAGGCTTGCCTGGCTATGCGTACGCTGCGGGTATCGAGGCCTTCTGGTTAGCCGGCGGTCTACTTCTTGGTACATGGGCAAACTGGCTCATCAGTGCAAAACGCCTTCGTACCTACAGTATCCAAACTGACGCGCTAACGTTGCCAGAGTTCCTGTCACGTCGCTTCAACGATAAGTCGAAACTGATTCAGACAATCTCTGCGTTTTTCATTCTTCTATTTTTCCTTTTCTACACCAGCTCAGGTTTGGTCGCAGGGGGCAAACTGTTTGAGACGGTATTCGGTCTAGATTACACCTACGCTGTTATCATCGGTACGGTGTGTGTCGTTTCTTACACACTATTCGGTGGTTTCCTAGCGGTATCTTGGACTGACTTAGTGCAAGGTCTGCTAATGGCGGCTGCGCTAATGATTGTTCCTATAGCGGTAATGGACGGTGGTTTAGGCCAGCTAAGTTCTGATCTACATGACATCAACCCAGAACTTGCAACGCTATGGAATGACGCGAAAGGCGAACCATTGTCTGCGATTGCCATTATCTCTCTAGCGGCGTGGGGCCTTGGTTACTTTGGTCAGCCACACATCCTAGCGCGTTTTAAAGCGTCTCGTTCAAACAAAGATCTAACAACTGCACGTCGTATCGCAGTGATTTGGACGGCACTATCTATGGTTGGTGCAATGCTTGTTGGTCTTGTTGGTCTGGTTTGGGTTACGGGTCATCCGGGTACTCAACTAGAAGACGGCGAGAAGATCTTCATGCTATTGGTTAACGCAGTATTCCACCCTGTCGTTGCGGGTATGTTGTTAGCAGCAATCCTAGCGGCGGTAATGAGTACCGCTGACTCACAGCTCCTTGTTTCATCTTCAGCGCTTGCAGAAGATTTCTACAAGCAAGTATTCAAGCCAGAAGCGTCTTCTGAAGAAATCGTAATGATTGGTCGTATCGGTGTTATCGTTATTTCGCTTGTTGCGCTATTCCTAGCGATGACGCCTGATAGCTCAGTACTTGGTCTTGTATCTTACGCTTGGGCTGGTTTTGGTGCGGCATTTGGTCCTGCGGTTGTACTTAGCCTTTACTGGAGCGGTATGAACCGTAACGGCGCGTTAGCAGGTATTCTTGTTGGTGGTATCACTATCGTGGTTTGGAAGCAGCTAACTGGCGGTTGGTTTGATGTGTACGAAATCGTACCGGGCATCATCTTCTCTACGCTTGCTATCATTGTGGTAAGTAAAGCAACGGGCGGTGCTGCGCAAGACGTGTTAGACCAACACCAGTCGTTCGAGAAAAAACTGGTTGAACTAGACTAGTAACTTCCCGTATATGAACACAAAGCCCGCTATTTTAGCGGGCTTTGTTTTATCTGAAACTTAATTAACGTTAATGGTGGTAGCTTGAGATCAGAGCTTAGCATTGCTCGGTTAGATTGGAGTGTTAGTCGCGACGAATTTTGGCGTAAATAACGGTGTTACTCAGCTCTCCCGATGTGGTAAGACGTTCGTTTCTGAGCTCTCCTTCGAACTCATAACCACAGCGCTCGGCTACAGCCCGGCTCTTTTGGTTGGTGCTATCAGCATGAATTGCGATTCTCTTGGCGCCCAAGTCATCAAACGCATAGCGCTCAACTTCGAGCACAGCCTCGGCAACATAACCATTGCCAACGGCAGCATTATCTAACCAATAACCTATCTCAAAGGATGGTACGTCGGGATCTCGAATCATCAGGCCGACCGCACCCAGTAAGCGATCGCTTTCCTTTTCAATCATGTAGTAACGCAGCTCTTCTTCGAAGTTTTCAAAGTTTGCGATGGCTTTCTCTGTCCCTTCTATCATCGCTTCTAATGTCAGCACATGAGGCACCCACGGCAGATAGACTTCGAGAGTTTTTTGGCTACGAACGACAGCTTGATGCGCCTCTTCGGCTCGTTCTAAACAAGCAGGGATGAGTTTGAGACGTTTCGTTTCCATGCCGACTCTCCTATGGGTGAAAAATGAACGGAAAATCATTTAAACAGATGTACTTAGAATGATCTAGTCAACGCCGTCATATTATTCACTTGGTTTGCCAGAGAGAAACTGAGAGAATCGAACCGTTATCAAACCAACTAGGTTCATTATGAAACTTTTAGTAAGAAACTTGGCTCGTCACATGACCGAGCAAGATATCCGCAAATTATTCTCAGCGTACGGCAAAGTAGAACTGTGTTCGCTAGTGCTTGATCAAGACACGGGTTTGTCGAAAGGCTTCGGTTTTGTCATCATGCCGGACGAAGCAGAAGCCATTTCTGCTCTTGAAGCACTGAATTTGACGAACGTAGAAAAAAGCAAAATTCGCGTGAAAGTCGCACAAGACTAATACAGAGAAAAGCCAGCGTTATTGCTGGCTTTTTTGTCTTTCTATTTAGAGACCAAATTGGCAACATTCTAGAATGTCTTCTCTTTTCGTTTTAGCGAGATTGATCATCAATTCTCTCTTCAAGTTGTTTCATTAAATCCTTTAACTGTAGAGAATCGAAATTGTCTGAATTCGGCACTTGGTAAGCGTCGTTGACTGTGTAGAGCATCAAACTTTTGCTAGAGAAGAACTCTTTCTGTATTTGGACTTTGACAATGTCATCAAGAGGTAGACGGAAGTAAACCGTTGAGCCCTGGCGGTACTTCAAGGTGTTGGTGCTTGCATCGATATCTAGCGTTTTAGGATTGAACGCGCGGCGCGTGAAGTACGTTGAGAGCAGTTTCAATCCTATTATTGTGAGTGCTACGAGTCCAAACTCGACGATCTTGTCTGCTAGGTAGGAAAAATAGAACAGCGACAACAATACAGTTCCTAGCAAGAAAGGGTTGTTCTTGGGCAGATTTTGTGAAGTCTCATGGATGATCATCCGACATATTCCTCGACTTTATTCAGAAGCGACGAACGTGAGTTGGTAGACACAAACCTTTCGTTCTTTGCCTTGCATGCGCAATGTTTTGTCACCGATGTAAGGGATATTTAGTTTTTGGATCACCGATTTAGAACGCTGATTGTCCACCAAATGCATCACGGTTATTCCGTTTAACTCAAAGTGCATTCGAGCAAATTCGAGTAAGGCTTTGGAGGCCTCGAATGCATAGCCTTTCCCCCAATGTGGCACGCCAACCCAGTAGCCTAATGTACCGTAGCCCTCTTCGATACGCGGTAAACTCACTGCACCAAGTAACTCCCCAGTGTTTCGCAAGGTAATAGCGTACGCCACGCCTTGATGCTGCTGATACATCGGATCGTGCCTATCTATCCATGCTTGCGCCATCGGTCGCTCATAAGGATGAGGGATGTTTGCTGTCATGTCGGCAATTCGCTTATCTCCAGCGAGTAAAGCCACTTGTTGGCAGTCATCGATATTGAATGGCCGGAGGACGAGTCTTTCGGTAGTGAGAATCGGTTGTATCGTCATGCATTTCTTCCTTGATGAGACGGCTATAGCTGCTAGCAACTGGTTTGCGGGGTAAATCGAGATAACAAGGCGTCTCGAAAGCTCGATCTAGCCAGGCGTGTAGTTGTCATGCGCCTTACTAAATAATAAGCCCGAACAATTGCTTATGTGTAATGTGTCGTATTATTACACACATAAGCACGTTTGCTCATATTGATGGTACAAAAGTTGAGGTCTGACCAATGTCTCAGTTTTTTGATACTTTCGTTCAATTTTTTGAAGATAGGGCACAAAAAATTAAAGGAGCTTTTTAATTGTGGAATTATTTTGAACAAAATATGTCAATTGTCAGTAGGACGAAAAAGTAGGGAGAAGAGAAATGCCGGATATATATTGCGCAGCTTGTAGAAAATCAACGCAACATAAAGTGATTATGAAGCGTTGCGAGCCTCAGTCTGTTGACTCGTTAACAGGCAAAATGGTGAGTTTTACACAGCTGATGGCGAAATTTGTATCAGGTGAACATTATTACGAGATGGAGCCTCAATACTACTGCCGTTGTTGTAATCATCGTGCAATTGGAGAGGTTGTTCCACATCCTACACGGCATACATCGGCCGCACTCTAATTCTGAGTGATAGCCATGATTAATGGCTAAATAGGGCAGTGTTGCCCGAACGACATATCTATACAGGCGTGTCATGCGCTTTCAAATTTGCGACTCCGCGGGAGCCGCTAGGTTGCTTTTTCTCTTCATATCACGGTTACTAAGTGAGCGGCAATAATCATAGCTCTTTCCCTCCTTCGTTGTTTTCTGGTTATTCTCTGCTGAATTTCACATGCTGTGCATTTGATGGTTTGCAATTGTTTGAGCAACGATTAATGTGATGCTTTCTAAGTGGTTACAAGGAAGTGGGTTAATGAGTTATCAATTGGACCGGATTGATTTACATATTTTGAGAGTGCTTCATTCGAGAGGCAGAATTCCAGTTGTAGAACTAGCAAAGCTGATTAACTTAACGACTTCTCCATGTTCTGATCGTGTAAAGCGGCTAGAAAAAGAAGGGTATATCAATGGTTATCATGCGGAGTTGAATGCGGAAAAGTTGGGGCTGGATGTGCAAGTATTCATCCATATTCGTTTAGACCAAACCAGTTTTTCTATTTTTGAAAAGTTTGCGAAAGCGGTGGAATTGATGCCTGAAATTGAAGAGTGCTACTCGCTCTCTGGAGATTTCGATACCATGATAAAAGTTCGTGTTAAGAGCATGAAAGCGTATCAGGAGTTTATGTCGAGCAAGTTAGGCACGCTTCCGGGCGTGATTCAAACTCGTAGTGAAGTGGTCATAGAAGAACATAAAACGGGATTTGGTGTTAATCCCGAGCTCCTTGGTTAGGCGAGGTATGTGTTGAGTCTCCTTATTGAGCGTGACTTGGCGTATTATTTTTTCAAGATAAAAAAAGGAGCCGAAGCTCCTTTTTAATAAATCGGTGAGCGATTATGCCCCGATAAAGGTGCTGATAACGCCAATTAAACCACCAAAAACACCGCCCCAAACGACTAGCCAGCCAAGGTGTTGTTTAATCATCTTTTGCACCATTTCTTTAACTAATGCCGGTGTTAATTCGCTTAAACGTTGATCGATGATACCTTCAATGTTCTGCTTTATCTCATCCATCATTGCAGGAGATTCGAATTGCTCTTTCAGTGCTTCTTTGATGTTATCGCTCTTGCTCAACTCAATGATGGATTCTTGCATCTTTTCGACGAAAGGTTGGCGCATGGGTTGTAGCGCTTCCGAGCCGCCAAACATCGCTAGCATGCCACCAAACTGAGAGCCTTCAATTACTTCCACTAGGGAATCAAATGCTGGATTTAAATCTACTTTCTCAATTACTGGTTGAAGATCGATGTTCACACCGCCCGCCATTTCTTTATTCAAGAATCGGTCAATGTTCGCTTCAGTAAAAAACTGTTCCATCATCAGGTTTTTGATAGCCAGTTTAAACTCTTCAAATCGCGCGGGGATCACGCCAGAACCGTATAATCCAGGCACTTTCTCAAACAGCATATGGATGGCAAGCCAGTTGGTGATGGCGCCTGAGAACGCAAACAGCCCTGCATACCAAAGATAGTCGTTTTGTAATTGATGACCTCCAGCCATCAAAGCGATAGCGAGGACATTCGTTAGCAAACTTTTGTTCATAGTGACCAGTTATATATGAATATCGGAAAGAATAAGTGGGCCTGATTCTATACCTAAGTCACATTAAGATGCTAGGTTTTGCCGTGATGAGTAGTCTTGTAGCGAAGGGAAAAAAATGAATGCTCGGAAAAACAAAACCCGACAATCATTGTCGGGCCACTGCTTTTTCTTAGAAAAACTAAGATTCTATTTTTAATTTTAGATGCGGTAGATCTTACAACAAAGTTGGCATTTCCATCTTTCTGAGTAGCCGAATAGCTTGTCAGCCCAACTTGGTTTGAGTTGTACGATCTGCATTGAACCACATTTACACATAAGCTAATTACCTTATTGTTAATATAATAACTAAGCCATCTATTGAGTATAGCTGTTTCTCAAAAAGTGAAATGACAAATGAAGACGGCTCAATACTCTGTATTGTGTTCATTGCAATGGATACGCAACGAGGCGGTATATTAGCAGAAAAAGTGTGAGCTTTATCATGGAGAGTGTTTCATATATGAGAAACCACAATGGCTATATGAGCATCTAGCCATGGATTAAAATAAAAAACGGCGCTTAAAGCGCCGTTTTTATTGAGCTTATCACTCGTTAAGAAGCGTGTTGATTGTCTAGTTCTTCAGCGATAAATCCGCCAGTTTGATGCGCCCAAAGCTGGGCGTAAATGCCGTTATTCGCAATGAGTTCTTGATGAGAACCTTGTTCAACGATGCTGCCTTTATCTAGCACGATGAGGCGATCCATTTGTGCGATGGTCGATAATCGGTGAGCGATAGCAATAACCGTTTTCCCTTGCATTAATTCATTCAAGCTTTCCTGAATCGCCGCTTCGACTTCTGAATCCAGAGCCGATGTTGCTTCATCCAATACCAGCAATGGTGCGTCTTTGAGTAGCACACGAGATATTGCGATACGCTGACGTTGGCCGCCAGACAGTTTCACACCACGTTCACCAACTTGCGCATCGTATCCGACATTACCAAATGGGTCGGTCAGAGTTTCGATAAACTCATGGGCATGCGCTTGCTTAGTGGCTTTCAGCAAATCTTCTTCTGTCGCATCTGGATTGCCATACAAAATATTGTCACGAATTGAACGGTGTAGCAGAGAAGTATCTTGGGTCACCATACCGATCTTTGAACGCAAAGAGTCTTGTGTGACTTCTGAGATGTTCTGTCCATCGATCTTAATGCTGCCGTCTTCGACATCGTGGAAACGAAGTAACAAGTTCACCAAAGTCGATTTTCCGGCGCCGGAGCGCCCAACCAAGCCTACTTTCTCTCCTGGTTTGATGTTGAGATCGAGATGGCTAATTACGCCTTTGTTCTCACCGTAATGGAAGCTGACGTTATCAAAGTGAATGCCTCCTTCAGTGACAACCAAGTCTTTTGCACCTGGTTTATCTTTAATATCAATAGGCTTAGAGAGTGTTTTCATTCCATCGACAACGGTTCCCATGTTTTCAAAGAGGGCGCCAACTTCCCACATTATCCACATCGACATACCATTTACGCGTAATGCAAGACTAACAGCAATCGCAATCGCGCCAACGCTAATGGCACTATCCAACCACAGGTAAATAGATAAAGCAGCAACGGAAAAGACCAAAATATAGTTTGAGATCTCTACAGCGACGTCGAAGCCGGTCACTAGGCGCATTTGACGATAGACCGTATTCAAAAATCCTTTCATGCCTTGCTCGGCATATTGGGTTTCGCGCTGGCTATGAGAAAACAGTTTGACGGTTTGAATATTGGTATAACTGTCGACGATGCGCCCTGTCATTGTCGAACGTGCATCGGCCTGTGCTGAAGCGACGTCTTTGAGCTTAGGGACAAAATAGATTTGGATAGCGATGTAAGCGAGTAGCCAGACAATCATTGGGATCATCAAACGCCAGTCTGCCGTCGCTAACATAATGATCATGCTGGTGAAGTAAACCGTAACGTAAACAAACACATCCATAGCTTTCATCACGGTTTCGCGCACAGCTAATGAGGTTTGCATGACTTTCGTTGCGACTCGGCCTGCAAAATCATCTTGATAGAAGTTCAAGCTTTGATTGAGCAAATACCGGTGTGCAAGCCAGCGGATAGACATTGGGTAGTTGCCCAATAACGTTTGATGAACGAGCAACGAGTACAAGATCACCAATATAGGCATGACAACCAGCAATAAGGCTCCGTAGAAAATCAAATCCGATTTGTTGTCTTGTAAGAACGTTTCTGGATTGCTGGTAGACAACCAATCAACCAATTGTCCCATGGCGCCAAACAACATTACCTCAACAACAGCCACAATTGTGGCCATCAAAGACATGATGATCAAAGGCTTTTCATAACCACGAGTGTAATAACGCAGAAAAGCGAACATCCCTGAAGGAGGCTGATCCGGTGTAGATTTGGGAAACGGCTCTGTAAAGCCTTCAAATCGTTTAAACATAACTCATCCTAAAGTTAAAACAGTGCCATTTGGGGTGGCTAAATCCATCGATTCACGCTGCTTTGGACGAAACCGCGTGTATGAGAGTTTTTTGCCTGCTCCTCGATAAAGCAGACCGATTGACGAGAGGGGCGAAAAAATAGTCTAACCGATTGTGTCTTAAATGTAACTAGTTGGTTATGAGTGTGATTGTCTATGGTTCTGATTCTTATGATGAATTCTTATCATGTTCATCGTGGTGCCATAAAAGCTTAAACCTGCAAAGTGACAATAAAATTTAAGGAAAAATGAACTTAATGCAGCAAAAATTACTTTTGGGCAATTAAATTAATTGTCAAAACAGCAAAACTGAAGTTAACAATAAATTTACAATCTCCTCATTCTAGTGATAAGGAATGTATTGGATGCTATTACACGAATCAGTGACCCAATTTGCTAATGGGAAAGAAGAAAGCACGCAAAGTGCTCAGCGCCAAACCGCAAACTGCGTAGTGATGGTGCCACCGAAAGAGTTTCGTTTTAATGAAGAAACCGCACAAGATAATGAGTTCCAACATAAAGTGTCACTCAGCCAAGAAGAAGTCTCACGTCGAGTAATGGCCGAGTTCGCGAGTATGGTTGCAACGCTGCGTCAAGAGGGCGTTCAAGTTGTTGAGTTTGATTATCCAACTTCAGATGTTGCAACGCCAGACGCGGTATTTCCAAACAATTGGTTTAGCACTACGCCAGATGGCACGTTGTACACCTTTCCAATGGCCTGTGAAAACCGTCAAAAAGAAGTACGTCCCGATGCACTTGTGGCAGCACTAGCGCAAGCAGGGCGAGAAGTTCATCGACGCAGCAGTCTAACTGAATATCTTGACGAGCAAGCGTATTTAGAAAGCACGGGTGTGATGGTGTTTGACCACCTAAATAAAACGGTCTACGCCGCACTCTCACAACGTTGTGATCGTCTGGTTTTAGAAGATTACGCCGATCGTATTGGCTATGAACGAGTGATTTCTTTCCAAACTCGTTTGCCGTCTGGTGCGCCGATTTATCACACCAATGTGATGATGGCGGTTGGCGAACAGTTTTGCGTGATTTGTGACGAAGTGATCCCAGAATTTGAGCGTCGTTTTGTAATGAAGTCACTCGCCAAAGACAAGCAAGTCATCTCAATTTCGCTTGATCAGATGAACCAGTTCTGCGGTAACATTCTGCAACTAGAAACGATCAACGGCGACAAGGTGATTGCGATGTCGCAATCGGCGTACGATGCATTCTCACCTGCACAAAGAAAGCAATTGGCAACGCACGGTAAATTGCTGCCATTCGACGTTTCTACCATAGAATCTATTGGTGGTGGTTCGGTTCGTTGCATGTTGGGTGAAGTGTTCTTACCGAATCGTAAAGCTGTGCTTTAATAAACTGCACATTTCTTTTCAGCCGCAGTGAAAGGCTGACGAAGCGTTCTCTTCAAGGGTTTTTAGCCGTTAGCTCTGTGGCAGTACAGACTAACGGCTTTATTGCGCTTTTTTGTTTTCTGACGATTTGCGTAGGCGACGCTTGGTTTAAGCGCCTAAAATAGGATGGTTCACCTAGCAGATTGTGGTAAAGTCCGCGCCTGCGTTTTACCGCATCTTCATTATTTTTATTGCTTCTTCAACCCAAAGTACAAGGTTTTCGTTAATGCCATTTTCTACTCTCTCATTGAGTTCTGAGCTGATTCACGCACTGCCAAAAGACTTCAAGAAACCGACCGATATTCAAGCGTTGGCCATTCCTGAGCTGTTGGCTGGTCAAGATCTATTGGCTTTGGCAAATACAGGCAGCGGCAAAACCCTTGCTTATGGTTTGCCTTTGTTGGAAAAGCTGGGTGTCAATCCAGAGCAAAAAGCGCTGATTCTTGTGCCAACTCGTGAGCTGGCAATGCAAGTGAGTGAAGCAATTAACCAAGTTGGTCAAGTTCTTGAACTCAACGCAGTGTGTTTGTGTGGCGGCGTTGATAAAGAGCAACAACAGCAGGCGCTAGCGACAAATCCTCATATCCTTGTCGCGACGACAGGTCGTTTGGTTGATCTGGCAAAAGACGGTTTAGACTTAAGCAATATCCACTACCTAGTGCTGGATGAGGCGGATCGTTTGTTGGATATGGGCTTTTGGCCTGACGTGCAAAATATTGCGGGGCTGATTTCAAACCAGCGTCAAACGGCAATGTTCTCGGCTACGTTTTCAGATGAGTTAAAGGGCAAAGCGAAGCTACTCATGCAGGCACCAAAGCAAGTCTCAGCGCATCAAGAAAACAGCACAAATCAAGACATCGTTGAAACGTTGTATTTGATCAATAAAGGCAGCAAAACCAAGGCGTTGATTGAACTTATCAAACAGAATGCTTGGACGCAGGCATTAGTCTTTATTGGTGCGAAAGAGAACGCCGATGGCTTAGCGAAGAAGCTGAATAAAGCGGGCATCTCAACCAATGCGCTGCATGGCAATAAGAGTCAAGATGAGCGAGAAGAAGCACTGGCGCAGTTTAAATCTGGGCAAATTCAGGTGTTGATTGCCACCGATCTACTAGCGCGCGGCATTCACATTGAGCAATTGCCTGTAGTGATCAACTTTGAACTGCCAATGCATGCAGAAACTTACGTTCACCGAGTAGGACGTACCGCTCGCGCAGGCGAACAAGGTGTGGCGGTGTCATTGGTTTGTCATGGTGAAATGGACGCACTAAACGCGATTCGTCACCTGACTCAACGTGCATTGCTAGTGCAAGATCTGGTTGGTTTTCCAGTAACGGATAAGCCATCAACTGGCGAGAGCAAACGCGCGCCACGCGATAAAAAAGCCAACCGCCGAACTCATGCTAAGAAGAGCATTAAGCAGTTCCAAGGTAAGTCGAAACGCCCAGCCCCGAGTGCGAAGTAAACCAAAAAAACACGCTCTGGCGGCATAGTCGGTTCAGAGCGTGGCTTAAAATTTTACTTTGGGGTGTTAACTCACAGTTGGGCCAACCAAGCGCATTTCCCAATCTTCAACTTCGCCGGTTTCTAGGCGGCGCTCGACTAACTTGCCCCAAGACTCGACTAACGGCAGTTCAGACAGCTTAGTGAGTTCTTCTCTATCTAAACAGCCAGTGAAAACCGCACCCATGATGCGAGCCAATGGCCATTCTGGATAAGGTCTTTCGCACAGAATAATCTCGTCACCTGCACCGATATCGCCTTCTTCCAACACTCGGAAATACCAGCCTGTTCGAAGCGTATCTTGCAGTCTTCTCGCCATGTCGTGTTGGTCAAAACGTACGTTAAGTTTCCAACAAGGCATGCGACCTTGCGACACTTCCAGTAGTGTTGAGCCGATGCGAATTTTATCTTTCAAGCAAATCGTGGATTCGGTGACGCCTTCGGAGCTGATGTTTTCGCCAAAGCCGCCGGCGGATTGGAAAATTGGTCTTTCGCCTAATTCTTGTTGCCAGATTGGGTAGTGTTCGCTTGGGTAAATATGAAGCGCTTTTTGAATGCCACCATGAAAGCGCGGATCACCTTGCTCATCACTGATAAAACCAAGCTCTGTTGCATGCTGGCGCTCAGGCAGCACTTGTTTGTTGATTGCGCTTTGCGCTCCATGAGCATAAGGGACGGTTTTCCCTGCTAGCACAGCTTTTACGACGCCGATTTTCTTCATATAACCTCCTTATTATTTGAATGAGAGATAAAGTGTTTATCTTCATTCGCGATGCGGAGCATGATAGCCTAGTAAACTTGTGTCGGTGTAGGGATGAAAAGACAACTAACAATGCTAACTCGCCAAATTGATTCGAAGTCAGGCGTCGTCACCTCCAATGAGATGATGGCCGCGAATCCCCATTCTCCTGTTTTAGTGAAAACCATCGACATGCCAAAAGGTTACATTGATGCGCTGCATCAACACACTTGGCATCAAATCATCTTTCCTATCAAAGGGTTATTGCAAACACAAACGGAGCATTATCAGCACTTGGTTCCACACACCTCTGCGTTATTTGTTCCTGCGGGTGTTCAACACGAGTCGATTGCTCTAAGCAATACGATATTTGTTGGCATTTACCTCAACCCTGAGTTTGGTGCGACGTACGAGCCACAAGTGAGAACCATTGCTTTAACGTCGTTTTTAAATGAGCTTTTACAAGAGATCCGCAGACTGTGTGAAGGTGAGACAAGCCACGAAGAAGTGCTGCATTTGCTGGCGGTGTTGCATGATCAAATTTTGAAAAGCAACGTGCAGACATTTCAGTTATTGCTACCACAAGACAGACGACTAAAACTGATTTTCGAGCAGTTGACCGACGAGCCCGCGTTGAGCTGTTCGCTAAAAGACTGGGGAGAGAAAATTGGGGCGTCTGAGCGCACTTTATCACGGTTGTTCGCCAAGGAATTCAATACTTCATTTCTGCTTTGGCGGCAACAAATTCGGCTAATTTACTCGCTTTCTTTGTTAGATGAATCGTTGCCAATCCAAGCCATTGCAGACCTAGTGGGTTATCAAAACGACTCATCCTACATCAAAGCATTTAAAGCCTATTTTGATATGACGCCACAACAGTTTAGAGTGAACGGCGCATCGCGCAGGTAGAAATACAGAGTTTCGACTTCACTTAATGCTTTTGAGTAGAAGTTACGAAACTTCCTTTTTGAATTTCAATTACATGGTATGAATAACAATGGCACCAACGATAAATACTCGAGTGAATCAATTCTGTTTTGGTCAACCCAAAACGTCGCTGTCGTTGGAAAAAGAGCCCCTCAAACCGCTTGCTCAGGGCAAGGTTCGGGTGAGACTCGAAGCTACAAACATTAACCCAAGTGACTTGCTTTCCATTCATGGTGTTGGGCAATACCGCCGCGTTCACGTACCACCTCGCGTGCCGGGATTTGAAGCGGTTGGGCGTGTGGTGGAAGTCAGTGCAGTCGGTCAAACTGACCTTCAAGTTGGGCAAAAAGTGTTGGTGGCGATGAGTGGTACTTGGCAATACTACATAGATGCTTCGCCTGAGAATCTTTTTCCGCTACCTGAGAGTTTGGAGAACGGCTATGCCTGCCAGTTGTACATCAACGCGCTAACCGCGTGGGTGATCACCACTAAAGTGGCGAAGTTGAACAAAGGCGATGTGGTGATCATCAATGCAGCAGGGTCAGCGATCGGTAAGATATTTGCCCAGCTCGCCCATTCACTGGGTTTTGCACTGATTGCTGTGACCTCAAAGCGAGACGAGTATCCGTACGGTACCATTCCAGTGTTGGACGCGAAGAAAAACTTACAAGTTCAGCTGCAAACGCGCCAACTGCCACAACCAACGGTCGCTCTGGACGCGATAGGTGGTGAGGCTGGCACGGATCTCATTCGTACCTTGAAAGAAAACGGCCAATACATCAACTACGGAACATTGTCGTTAACGCCTTATACGCCTGAGTTTTTTGAATCGATGAAGGCCAACAACATCGACTTTAGTACATTCTTTTTGCGGTATTGGGAAGAATCGGTAGGCAAAGGCGGGAGAAAGACGGTGTTTGCTGAAATGTTAGAACACTTTATTAGCAGCGACATAAAGTTAAACGTTGCATATGATCTGCCGTTAGAGGACTTTCAAACAGCGATTGAAATGGTTGAGCGACGCTCGTCAGCAGTGTCAGGAAAAATCATTTTGACGCTGTGAATTACAGTGAGCCTGTTGAGAAAAGGGAGGATAAAATCCTCCCTTTTTTATGGGTTTACTTGTAATGATTGGGCTATTTTAGATGGAAGATTTGCTCTGTTTCGAGCGATGTCATCGCACGTACTTGACGCCAAATGTAATAAAAAATACCGAACATCATCAACATACTTGGGATGGCAATCATTGGGTAACTGTACAGCGTCATTTTTCCTAACTCTTCGTTAAAGGCAGCAGTACCAGAAGGGCTAGTCACAATCCAAGTCGCAAGGAAGTAGTTCATTGCAGATGAGAACGCAAAAGTACTTGCAAACAGGTAGTTAGAAGACATAAGGCAACGTTCGAACGCATCGGTTTTACCATTTTCTTTTAAACGTTGGTTAATCAACGCGAGGTTCAACACAGTGTCATTCAGTACTAACTTCTGCATCAGCGGGTAGCGGGTAAACGTTGAACCCAAAACCGCTAAACCGATCAGGCCAGGAATCAGGGCTTCTTTTAGTGCTAACCAGCGTGTATCAAGCTCTAACAAGCCGATGCCACCAGTTAGTAGAACACTGATAAAGCCCAGAGCAGAAATAAAGTTAAATTTCTTGTTACGGACAAGGTCCATACCGCCATAAATGATAGGAAATAGCAAAGCGACAACCAGCGCCATTGCTGTCCCTAGATGCTCATCGCCACTAAACTTCATCAAAATGAAGGAAGGGATAAATACGTTGAAAAGGATTTCAAATAAGGGATTCGGCTTTTTCGCCGTCGTGTTACTCATAATGTTTTACTGACTCTACTCTATGTCGGCTGTTATTGTACTTTGACAAGAAGTGTTCATCTAGTCGCGCTTGATGTAAAGCGTTAAAGCGTCGAGTTGTGTAACGACTTATGAAATAGACCGGAGCATAGCCAGTTAGTTTACATGATTGACTACTTTTTGTGTCTTAATGACTCTCCTTCTGTGCGATGATCTGATTACGCGCTCTGAATAATCGAGTCGCCACTGTGTTGTGGTTGAGCCTCAAGGCTTGGGCAATTTCATCAAGATTCAACCCAGCCACTAAGCTCAAGAGCAACGGCTCTCGGTATTTGGGTTCGAGAATCATCATTTGTTTTTGAAGCCAATCTTGGGCCATGTCGTAGTCACTGCCAGGGTAGGTTTTTGTCTGTATTGCACACTCATCAATGTCGACAAAATCGTACTGTTTTCTATCAAAGCGCCGAGCATTCTCACGACGCAAAATAGTAATGAGCCAAGACTTCGCGGCGTTGGGGTCATTTAATTTATCAAAGAATCGCCACGCTCTCAGAAAGGTTTCTTGCGCTAAATCTTGAGCAAGGTGGTGATCTTTGCATAACCAATACGCGAGACGGTAGATCTCTTGGTATCGATCTTTCGTCAGTGCTTCGTAACGTTTATGTTTTTCCATAGCATTAAGATAAAAAGTTTGGAGAGCACGTTGTGTCTGCCAGATGAACGACAACCCTTTTTATCGCTTTTACAGTGATAAAAAGGGTTGTTCGATTAGGAAGACAAATTCGAAGAGTTAACCTTCCAAATATCGAAGGGTGACTCTGATTTCTTTCTTACACGCTTAAAATGGTTGGTTGGAAAAGCGTGAGTACTGGATGGCATCTGCGACTTCCTGAGCTTTAGACTCTGAAGTCATAAGGTGAAGTAGCTTAAGAGCAGCTTGATAGCTAACTAGGCTACCGTTCGAAGTGATAACGCCATCATCAATGACAAAATTCTGGTCGACTTGTACTTTGACTGCTGGGTAATCTCTTTGAAAGCCGTTTTCACCTCCGGCCCAAGTTGTTGCTTTTTTGCCGTTTAAAAGGCCAGCTTCGGCTAACAAATACGCGCCAGAGCAATTACTTGCCATCCAATCTGCCGCCTTTGAGGTAGTTCTAATAAAGTGAATGAGATCTTTATTTTCGATTAGTGCATCCATGTCATAGCTGGATGTTAAAACCAATACGTCGAGTTCCGGCAGATCACCAATCCAAGCATCCACACCAATTTTTAATCCTTCTTCAGTGGTGATGGTTTTCTGATCTGAGACGGAAATGGTGAGCACGTCATAATCACTAAACCAAGTGAGACGACTTGCGACGCCAAAGACCTCTAAAGGCGCAGTAACATCAGAGGTCAGTACGCCATCGTAAACCAGAATACCAATTCGTTTATCTGCGGCATGTGCTGTTTGAAGCACCCCAAAGAATAGGACTAGTGTCGCTATCAATAGTTGTAGTGCATTCTTCAATCCGTTTTTACCCATGGTTTTTTCCTCGCTAACAGAGCATCAAGTTATTGAGGTTCATTATATTTAGGCTAATTAGTGATTGAAGAGCCACTTGGTCTTTACTAAAGTGAATAAAATTCATGAATAGAGTTCATTGGTTATATGGATAAGATACGGTCCCTACGATTTTTTATTGCCACTTTAGATGGCGGTAGTTTTGCTGCGGCTGCCAAAGTGTATGGCACTGACCCTTCGACCGTGAGTAAAGCCATACATCGTCTTGAAAGCGATTTGGGTATACAGCTTTTTCAACGTTCTACGCGACAGAGCCGCCTGACAGAAGCTGGTCGTAGGTACGCAAATACTGCTAGGTTTGTACTGGAGGAGCTGGCGGCATGTGAGGATTCATTAAAAAGTCACAATGATGCGCTTTCAGGGCAGCTTAAGATTAATGTGCCAGTCTCGTACGGTCGCCTCTATATTCGTCCTTTATTAAAAGAGTTTTGTCGCCGCTACCCTAACATCACTATCGATATTCATTACGATGACGCCTACGTTGATATTATTGAGCAAGGTATTGATGTGTCGATTCGCTCTGGTGTCGTTCACGATAGTCAATTGATTGTGCGTCAGCTCAGCCCTATCGATTTTATCATTTGTGCCAGTCAGGATTACTTAGCGCGCCATGGTGTTCCGAGTGGCCCGGATGTATTCAATGACCATTCTTGGGTTCGTTTTCGTTTTAAACAAACGGGGAAACTGTTGCCGATTCGGATGCCAGAACCAGACGGTGCGAGTGAATATGACCCCGAAAGAAACTACATTGTAAATGACGGTGAATCCATGGCAGAGCTTTGCGCAGAAGGCTTAGGATTAACTCAGATCCCTCATTTTATCGCAAGAGACTGGCTTAAAGCGGGGCGTTTAGTGCCGATATTTCCGAGCATGCGCCAAGCAGGAAATGGCGTGTATCTTCTCTATGCCAACCGGGAATATGTGCCTGCCCGAGTGAGGGTGTTCATCGATTTTATCACTCAAGCAATACAGGATATGGATGAAACGCCATTCCATACTTGGGCTGAAACGTTGCCGATTTATCGACCGAACCAAGGCGATTGAAAACTTCATGTGAGTCTTTGGTTAAAAAAACCTAAGCTATATGGTGCTTTTATTGGTTTTTGTTAGTTTATTGGGCGTTATTATCGAAAAGCGCAGTTTGCTCTTCGTCACTCATAAAGGAAAGACAATGCCAACTAAGATCTTAGTGCCTGCTTTGGCCCTACTTCTCAGCGCATGTGGCGGCGATGGGGAGTCGTCAGCCCCAGCAGAAAGCGGCTCACAAAACACAGGTTCCACATCGTCACAAGGCACATTTGCCGAGCAGATGCTTGCAGCGGTCAACAGCGCCCGCTCTACTACACAACAGTGTGGCGCAACCACCATGCCACCTGTTGGGGCCCTGACTTGGAGCTACGATTTGGAAAGCGCCGCTTATCGACATTCAAGCGATATGGCGAACAGCGATTTCATGAGCCACACAGGCTCTGATAGCAGCAAAATGTCAGATCGAGTTAACGCAACGGGCTATGCTTGGAGCGCCATTGGTGAGAATGTCGCAGTAGGGCAAAGCAGCATTAACGCCGTCGTTAATGCTTGGTTATCGAGTGAAGGCCACTGCCTTAATATCATGAGTGCGGATTTTGATCAGATGGGCGCGTCGCTTGTCGAAAATCACTCTGCACGCTACGGGTATTACTGGACTCAGGTTTTTGCCAAACAGCGCTAATGCGATAAAGAAGCCCGATAGATAAAAAATAAAACGCCAGCAGTCACTATCTGCTGGCGTTTTATTATTTACATCTCTTTTAGCTTGTCAGGTTACGAAGTTTTGGGTCATCCGCCAGGTATTCAACAAATTCAATCTCAAAACCGGCAGGGTCAACAAAATACACATTCTTGCGGTATGGTTCATCAGCACCAGGTTGGGCAATCGGATAACCTGCATCGGTTAGTCTTTTGATGATTGCATCGACGTTGTTGGTCACATAAGCAAAATGCGCTAGCCCAACTTGGTGCCCGCTCAACTCGCGGTTTTCTCCTTCGCCATGGTCACTCATGGCTATGTATTGATACTCGTCGCCAAAATGTAGCCAGTTTCTTGGCTTGCCACTCCATTCGCCTTTACCTTCATCACGCACGTACCAATGTGGAAATGCAGTTTGGTAAAACTTCAGCATTTCAGGGATATCTTTCACGACTAAGTTAATATGTTCTAGTTGGATCATGATGTGCTCCTTTTTGTCATTTTCTAGCCAACGATGAATATGCTAAAACCTCAAGTAAAGTTGAGGTAAAGGGCTTTTTTGATTTTATTTGTAGACGCCATGTATAAAGGTCAGGCCGCTGACACTGAAGAGTTGGCTCACACAGAAATCATTGAAACCTTGTGCAAGATTGGAAAGATGTTACATGATGGGGACTTCCAGTTAACCGTTTGATTTAAGTAAGCAAAAGATGAAGGTTTTTACACTTAATCATGATGTTGAGAATTTCCCTTTTTTACAAGAAACTCAACTAGAGATTTCTATACAATACTCGGATGGCGATTTGCGGGAGTTATGTGGTGAGCGTGTCGCTGATACTTGGATGATTATTGATTTGGAGTGGGTGAGTGATAACCACATGCTTACAACAAAACCTGATTTTGCAATCTGGCGTGCAGGCGAGTTTGCTTGTTCTGAGTCCGCATATAATCAAATAAACGAAGCTCTTGATTCCAGTTGTGAGTTTTTGCCATTACGCGTCGCTGGCGAGCGTTGGTATGCTATAAACATATTCAAAACTTGCGATGCCATTGATAAGGATCGCACTGTGTTAAATGTAAGAGCTAATGGTAAGCCAAGTCGTGTAAAGCGGTTTAAAAAATTAGTGTTGAGTAGTAAATCAATCAAATCCGGAGGCTTGTTCAGGATTGAAAATAACGGAAGCGGTGTTTACTGCAATGATGAATTAGGTGGTTTGTATGAAATTTACCATCGTTGTCAGCTAAAAGGTCTGATATTTGAAGCAGTAGAAACGAGTTAAAGCCCGCAATGTTTCACCCTAAGTGTATTTCGGCAGCTTTATTTTACTCTGTTATTTCTAGCAATAATTTGTTTTCCCCCCCAAAAAACCAAAAAAGCCAGCATTTAGTACCTGCTGGCAAAGTCTTTGGGCTTCTAGGTTTTTTGATTTTATTTCTTGTTACTCATCGCTGTCACGGTGCCCCGATTGGTTTTCAGGGGAAGAAAACACTGCACCGTGCGCTTTGTGTTCAAGAAATTTGGAGATTAACCTTGCTTACGGATTA
Source organism: Vibrio sp. 1288 (assembly GCF_033344475.1). NCBI lineage: Bacteria > Pseudomonadati > Pseudomonadota > Gammaproteobacteria > Vibrionales > Vibrionaceae > Vibrio > Vibrio sp. 1288. The sequence continues at coordinate 113,660 of NZ_JAWPOX010000003.1, read as the reverse complement.
GGTAGTCAAACGCGCCTAAGCTTGCTTTTGCACCTTCACCCATCGCAATGATGATCTGTTTGTAAGGAACCGTCGTTGCGTCACCCGCTGCGAAGACACCTTCCAGGCTGGTTTCACCACGGCTACCAACTTCAATTTCGCCGCGCTCAGAAAGCGCTACTTCTGAATCTTTTAACCATTCTGTGTTTGGTACTAGACCGATTTGGACAAAGATACCTGACAGTTCAATCTCTTTGATTTCATCTGTGTTACGGTCTTTGTACTTCAAGCTTGTTACGCGAGTACCGTCGCCCACTACTTCTGTGGTTTGCGCCATCGTGATGATGTCGATGTTTGGTAGAGAGTTCGCTTTGTCGATAAGCACTTGGTCTGCGCGAAGTACGTCTGCAAATTCAAGAACGGTTACGTGCTCAACAATACCTGCTAGGTCGATAGCCGCTTCGATGCCTGAGTTACCACCACCGATAACCGCAGTTTTCTTGCCTTTGAATAGCGGGCCGTCACAGTGTGGGCAGTACGCGACGCCTTTGTTGCGGTACTCTTGCTCACCCGGAACGTTCATTTCACGCCAGCGAGCTCCAGGGCTTAGGATGACACTCTTACTTTTCAGCGTTGCGCCGCTTTCAAGTTGGATATGAATCAAGCCATCATCTGTGTGTGCTGCGCCCATCAGTTTTTGCGCTTGTTGCTCAGTCACGACGTCTACGTCGTATTCTTTTAGGTGCTCTGCTAGGTCAGTCGCCAGTTTTGGACCTTCAGTACGTTTTACCGAGATAAAGTTCTCGATTGCCATGGTGTCCATCACCTGACCACCGAAGCGTTTAGCGACAACACCAGTGCGAATACCTTTACGCGCTGCGTATAGTGCTGCTGCACTACCACCAGGGCCACCGCCGACAACTAGCACGTCGTATGGGTCTTTTTCGTTCAGTGCTTTGGCGGCTTTCTCGCTCGCACCGTCATCCACTTTGTTTAGGATTTCAGTCAGAGACATACGGCCTTGACCGAATAGCTCTCCGTTTACGAATACGCTTGGTACTGCCATGATGTCACGTTGTTTCACTTCATCTTGGAAGAGTGCACCGTCGATCATGGTTGCTTTCACTTTCGGGTTGATCGCCGCCATCATGTTGAACGCTTGAACCACGTCTGGACAGTTTTGGCACGACAGTGAAATGAACACTTCAACTTCCAACTCTTTATCTAGCGCTGCGATTTGTTCAATCACTTCCGGCTCTAGTTTGATTGGGTGACCACCAGAGTGCAGCAATGCCAATACCAGAGAGGTAAATTCGTGACCCATTGGTAAGCCAGCAAAGCGAAGTGCTGTGCCTTTTACTGGATTGGTCACCGTCATCACTGGTTTACGTGCGCTTGCGTTGTCGTCACGTTCAACGGTGATAAAGTCGCTCATCTCTGCGATTTGGTTCGCCAGAGACAGAATGTCATTCGATGCTTTGCTTTCATCTAGACTAACCACTAGACGAACGTCTTCTTTTACATTAGCCAGATATTGTTTGAGTTGTTGTTGGATCGCTTGGTCTAACATAGTTGTTGTTACCTTAAATAAACAAAAGAGTGGTTACTCTGGATAAAATCAGTAGGGAGAGAGCAAACCAGGCAGAAGGTCGTCAAGGTATCTAACCTGGAATGCTCTCTAAGTTAAGCGTCAATTAGCATGTCAAATTGAGCTTAAATTCAGTGGCTTAGATTTTGCCTACTAGGTCTAGAGAAGGAGCTAGCGTCTCTTCGCCTTCTTTCCATTTTGCTGGGCAAACTTCGCCTGGGTGTGCTGCTACGTACTGAGCTGCTTTCACTTTGCGTAGTAGGTCTTCTGCGTCACGACCGATACCTTCAGCAGTGATTTCCATTGCTTGGATAGTACCTTCTGGGTCGATTAGGAACGTTGCACGGTCTGCAAGGCCTTGACCTTCACGCATCACACCGAAGTTGTTTGTGATGTTGCCTGTTTGGTCGCCAAGCATGTAGTACTGGATCTTGCCGATTGTTTCTGAGCTATCGTGCCAAGCTTTGTGAGTGAAGTGTGTGTCTGTTGATACTGAGTACACTTCAACGCCGCGTTTTTGTAGCTCTTCGTAGTGGTCTGCTAGGTCACCTAGTTCTGTCGGACATACGAATGTGAAGTCTGCTGGGTAGAAGAAGAATACAGCCCATTTGCCTAGAACATCTTGTTCTGTTACTTCAACGAATTCGCCGTTTTTGTATGCTGTAGCTGCAAATGGTTTGATCTTTGTATTAATCATTTTTTACTTTCCTCAGAATGTTTTAGGGTGAGCAGTTCTTGCTTTCGGAAAGTATATTCGCATCGGATTGTGTTTAAGGAAAATTGCTTGTAACTATCCTATTGATAGCCATTTCCTATTTCACTTGATAGGGAAATCCGATGTAAGTGAGTTTGCTTTGATAGGTTTTATTGAAGATGAAGGCAGATTAGCAATAGAGAATACCGATGATGACCTTAAGTGGATCGTCTGGCTAAGATCGAAAGAGCCTGCATCTCGGCAGGCTCTTTCTAATAGGAAGTGGGGAAGCGGATGCTTCTATTTTGTTAGCTCAGATTGTCGAGCACTTTGCCACACAACTTCTTCAGCATGATCATTTCATCTAGCTCTAAGGTGATTTTACACATCATGGCGTTTGGCACTGACTTGGCTTGTTCTTTGAGGACACGACCTTGTTCTGTTAGGTTTAGTACGCGAACGCGTTCATCGGTTTCACTTCGGCCGCGTTCCACATAGCCTTTTGCTTCTAAGCGTTTAAGCAGAGGTGTGAGTGTGCCTGAGTCCAAATGCAGTTGTGACCCCAATTCTTTCACGCTGGCACCGTCTTTCTCCCACAGCACCATCATCACTAAGTACTGCGAATAAGTCAGACCAAGCTCATCCAACAACGGGCGGTACGCTCGGATCACTGCATTTGCTGCGCTGTAGAGCGGGAAGCAAACTTGGTTTTCGAGTAAGAGTTTATCGTCGTTGGTCATGGTGTTGTCGGTGTAACACTGGCTCATTGGCGTTGCCTACCTGCTCATAGAGAAAGAGAGTCATAAAATAAATTGTGCACAATATAGTTGCGAACGATCTTTACTTCGATATAAGATTGCAAGCAATTAAATTGTGCACAACTTAAATTAAGAAGGACACTCGCATGACTACTCTATACAAAACTCAAGCTACTGCTTTGGCTGGTCGTAATGGTCAAGTAAAAACAGATGACGGTCTTCTCGATCTAGAGCTGTCATACCCGAAGGAAATGGGTGGCACAGGCGCAGCAACTAACCCAGAACAGCTTTTTGCAGCGGGCTATTCAGCGTGTTTTTCTAACGCGATTCTTCACGTAGCGCGTGAAGGTAAAGTAAACCTGAAAAGCGCACCCGTAACCGCGGAAGTAGGCATCGGTCCTAACGATAACGGTGGCTTTGCACTAACAGTGAGCCTAGCGGTAGAGCTAGACATGCCACAAGAACAAGCGCTAGAGCTAACGCGCATTGCACACCAAGTTTGCCCATATTCAAACGCAGTTCGTGGCAACATTGATGTGGCAGTAACGGTAAACGGCGAAGCAATTTAAGCGGTTCTTATCACTGCACAAAGACAAGAAAGCCTGCAAATACGCAGGCTTTTTCTATATTTGAAGTAGAAGTCTAAATTTAAACTTAATTTGGTTTGTTCGAAATGCACAGGTATAGTTGGCAAGATTAGGTCAAAATCTAAACGAAAAATAGAATGTGATTAGCACTTTCTATTGATTCAAATATTTCGGTCAAACCTGCAGTATAGCTCGGCTGGGTTCGCTTGTTGTTACACCAGCGAGGTTGCCGATAGGAGTCATGTGATGAGCACTGAAACGGTAAGTTATTTAAAAAAGAATGCTGCGAAGCTTGAACTGGATGAACCAATGACGATTACGCAAAATGGTAAGCCTATTTATGTCGTTGAGTCTTATGAAGAACGTCAGAAGCGTGATGAAGCCATTGCTTTAATGAAGTTTGTTAGCTTTGCTCAAAATGATGTTGCGAATGAACGTGTAAAGTCATCAGAAGATATGAAGAGCACGTTAGCAGCACTCAAAGATTGAGTTTGATACGAGCATGGAAGCAAAAGTTCTCTATACACAAACCTTTGAAAATACGGCTATTCAGAGTATTAACTATTTATCGAACTGGAGCGCTCGCAACGATGTGATTGATAGATTAATTGCGGTTCAGCAGAGGTTTGAACACAACGTTTTGAATAACCCGTCTATCTATCCCCCTTGTTATGAACTGACAACAATCGGTGTTTACGACATCCGGCAATTTAGCTTTGATGGATTCAAGCTGCTTTACCGAATTGGTGACAAAAATACTATCTATGCTCTAGTGATTCTGAGTGATAAACAAAACCTACAAAACGCATTGATTGACCATTGCATCATGTTCAAATGATTCTATGAGAGACCGCATTAACGCGGTCTCTTTTGCTTTCTGGCTCTAGTGTATTAACGCGACTCTAGCGGGTAGGAGCGGTAGCTCCACATACCGTAGGTACGCAGTGCATCGCGGTAGATACCAAGCAATTCGCCATCGCTGGCTTTGGCTAAGTCTTTCAGTGGCTTGTCTGGGTAGCTCACAGTGTCGAAAGTGATGCCTTGTGGGCCGGTTTGCCAGCTTGCGATTTCAAACAATGTTTGTCCACGGCGTACATGGCTCGCTGAGCTTATGATGGTCGCGTGTTTGATGTTATGACGCGCCAACGCGTAGCTGCTGAATAGGGCGTTACCTACCGTGCTGGTGGCGTAGTTTTCTTCAATGATGCGATCTTTGCTGATGCCTTTTTCAATCAGCCAATCCGCCATTAACTTGCCTTCGGTTTTGTGGTTCTTCGGTACGCCGCCCGTCAACACGATCAACGCGTCTGGGTTTGCCTTCGCCATGGCTAACGTGGTTTCCAAACGCTCAACCAAGATCTGGTGCATAGAACCATCTGGGTTCAGAGCGTATCCCAATGTGACGATTGCGCCTTTGTCATCCAATTTGCCTTTGTCGGCTTTCTCTTTTAGTGGCGTAGCGAGTACGCGGTCTACGGTGTCGAAGATGCGTTGGATGTCTGCCGCTTTACCTGCATTGAGCTTAGTGAGCGTAGCCATGTGTTTCGCTGATTCCGTTTGGTTGCCCTCAAAGCGCTGCCATACCGCTAAGTAAGCGTGCAAATCCACATCGTCCGGTGCGACCGAAAGAGCTTGTTCAAACAGTTCAATCGCGCGGTCTGCATTCTTGTTGTAGATCTGCGCGTTTGCCGCAGAAATCAGTAGGTCAGTGCGGTACGGCTCAAGTTTGTACGCTTCTAATAAGCGGTCGGTAACAATTTCCATGTTGCTCGGCATTTTGGCGGTAAAACCCGCATGCGAGATACGCGCAGGAGATTTGAATGCTTGTACCGCGTCATTAAGCAGTTGGTCGACAACCTGACGTTTGGTGACGATCTGTGAGTAGTCGGCGGAAGATTGGATAGCAGCATCGTTAGCCGCGATAGAGTATGGGGCAGCAGTCAGCGCAATCACGCTACCAAGAGCAATGGCAAGTAAGTTCTTCTTCATGGAATGTCCTAGAGGTGCTGTAGTACCTAGTTTTTATTGTGCCTAGCGTTGTAGGTCGAACGGGGTCGATAGAATTTTTTCAGTCTAGGTTCGCTTCATGAATAATCTGTGAAATGAATCCCAACTCAGCCGAGCGAATGAATGCGCGTGGCCAAAACGCGAAGTAGGATCACGAAAATACTGAGGTATTCGTTCGTGTTCTAAGTAATTGGATTAAAAGATAAACAGCGTTTGGAAGAACGAATTTAAGCAACCAGAGTAAGAAATGAAAAAGCCTGCAACGATGCAGGCTTTTGGTTTATTTGATGGCAGTGCAGAAGCTAACGTCTGCATGGTGCGTTTGTGGGTCGAAGCTGTGGTAAAGCTCAAAGCAAGGACGGTCGTCGTTCTCAATACCGGATTCAATCACTTTGCTCATGACATCATCCCACGCTTTTGAGTATTGGCTTGGGTCAGTAATGTGCTGGCGCATCACCGCATATTGACCGCCGGGGAAGTCTTGCAGCTCAATGCCTTTCGGAACTTCCGTGTCTTCTGGCACCATGAGACAGATGTCAGTACGACACTTCTCGTCTGGCGTGATTTCTGGGTTGTCGTGGTAGATGAAGATGCAGGTATTGCCTGCCAAACCTTTCATTCCTGCCCATTGATACAAGCGACCTGATGGCTCTTCATAGCCTTGGCCGTAAGGGCCGTTTACGCGAATGTAAGCCAGTTTTGCTTTTTCAAAGTTTTGCGTTTCCATTGTCGTGCTCCATTTGGTGAGTTCAGAGCCAGTATATGAATCGCTTGGTGTCACTTCGTTTCCATTCTTGCGCAACGTGTGTCCAATCTTGCTGTTTCGTGCTAATTCAGAAAATTGCTGATAGTTTTCGCAGTCACGAAAGGCCGTAGGTGTAACGCCATAATGTTGTTTGAAGGCTTTGGCTAAGCTCTGTGAGCTAGAAAATCCGTACTCTAGGGCAATGTTTAATACCGGTTGCTTGGATTTGAATAAGTCATCGGCGGCGGCTTCTAAACGTAAACGTCGAATGAAATCAGCCAATGTCTCGCCTTGCACGGCTTTGAAGGTACGATGAAAGTGATAAGGGGAAAGGTTCGCCAGCGCGGCCACTTCTGGCAAGTTGAGTGGTTCATTAAAGTGTTGTTCTAAATAACGAATCACAGGAACCAGTCGTTGGTGGTAGTCGACGCGCATCGGGGGATTTCCTTGTTCTGTTCAGCTTGTATTCTCTGCTCAAAGCCTACCGCAATCCAACAAGCTTGCAAGGGAGCTGGGTGAGAAATGCGTGGCGAGATGCGCGCCAATCAGTCACACTCAACGAGCAAGTGTTTAAGTAAAAACGTTGCGCCCATTATCTTTACTAACCGCTAGGACAATCATGATCGCTTGGAAACAGTCTCTGCCAGAGTACGAATGGTTCATTCATCAAGTGTGGTACTTGGAAGTGCCAGAGGGTGAAGTCATTGACCCCAAGCCGCACCTTATCCCAAACCCGCGTGCTCATTTACTCTTTACGCCACCAGAGCAAGGCTACAGCTACGACACGGGAGACACAAAGCTTGCTGGCAAAGGCTGCCATTTATTAACGGCTAACGAGCATTTGCTGTTGTTGGAAGATACGGCACCCATAAAGCGTATCGGTATCACCTTTCGTCCAGAGGGTTTATATGCCATTGAGTCACGGTTTAGTGATGTATCCCAAGTAGCTGCAATTAACCAATGCGAATGGTTTGATTGGCTCAGCGCGGCGTTTGATGAGCGCTTTCAACAGGGCCTATGGCTGCTAGAGTTGCAAGATTCACCGCAATGTTTGCTGAACTACATCAAACAACATCTAGATGCGTTAGATATCGAACCTTGCCGTACCAAACCGTTTTTGGCATCGAAAAAAGCGGTGTCCGTGATGGACGCTCAAGCGCTACGTTCACCTGAGTTAGCGATGGATATTGATGAGATAGCCAAACAGTGCGCCTGTTCTCGCAGAACGCTTGAGCGCAGTTTCAAGCAAGTGGTGGGGCTGAGCGTTAAGCAGTATCAACAAATGGCACGTCTGGAGCAGATGATTTTGACCCTCTACAAACAAGAAGCGATTGATTGGGCGGGTTTCTCACAACAATTTGGTTTCAGTGACCAATCGCATTTGATTCGTACCCTCAAACAGCAGCTAAGAAAAACGCCAAGCAAATACTTGAAAAAGCGCGACTTAACCATCGATATCTATGGCGATTTTGAGTCGTAATACATTGCTAATCAGCCCGAAAGTTGTCGCAAAAATCCAATTTTTCTCTTATCCGCTGGGCTACTATTTTCAGCAGATAACGAGGTAACACATGTCATATCAAAAACTAAAACAAGGCGAAGCCATCCCATTTAACGAATCGTTGACTATCCAACTGATTCAAGGCTCTGATCTACAAGATATTATCGAGATGTTGAACGACGATAAGGTCAATCAATATCTGTTCTTCGCACCTGCTGACAACAACCTATATGAAGGCTTCTTTGACCCTATTATTGAAAATACGGCACAAGCGAGCAAAGACGGTGTTTGGCCAGATAGCCCAACGTTCGTGATTCGTGACCAGCAAGGTCAGTACATGGGAATGTGTGCAGTGACCGCAGTGATGTTCTTAACTGGCAACTACGAAGTGGGTTATCAATTACCTACTTACGCATGGGGCAAAGGCGTTGCAACCCGTGCTTGCCAAATGATGACCGCGATTGGCTTTACTGAGCTAAACGCCCATAAAGTCAGTGCGGATTGCTACGCTTCTAATGCTGGCTCTTACAAGACGTTAGAGAAAAATGGTTTTACTCAGGAAGGCCGTCAGAAAGACTACTACAAACTAACGCAAGGCTTTGACGACAAGCTCTATTACGGCATAACCGCAGAACAATTCGCGTCTTTAAATCGCTAATAATTAGCCGACAAAAAGTAGCTAACAACAAAGTAGCCAACAAAAAAGGCCGTTAACCCACATGCTCGGGTTAACGGCCTTTTCTATATTCAGCGCTAAATGGCTAACACTTAGTTGCCTTGGTTTTGGCTTTGAAGCTTCTCTTTTGCTTCTTCAACCTTTGAGAAATCCAATCCCAACTCGTCTACGGCTTCTTTAATTAGCGCAGGGTTTTGCATCACTTGCGCCATCAGCATTTGTAGCTTGTCTTGTGGCAAACCTAGTTGGCTGATTGTTGCCATTGCCGCTAGAGGGTTTTGCGTCAGAGTCTGAAAAATCTCGTTGATTTGTTCGTCGCTGATATTGTTCTCTTTCAGCAAGGCGATAATTGGGTTCATCATATTTCCTTTCAATCATTCATTGGATGACACTGAGGTGCAGTGTATCACTCGGTTACCTGTGTTTGTACTAGCTGAATAATTGGGGTAATCACTCAACTTTTCAATACCCCGTTAGTTCCATATAACCTGTCCCAGAATGAGAGCCCTTAATGCGCACAGGGCCTTCCCAATAAGGCACTGAAAGCGGCATTTTCGCGTTCGGGTTGAGTGCAGAAACGGTTAGCTCGATTTGCTGCTTAGGAATCGACACTTGCCACTGGGTTGGATACTTTCGCCCTTGGATTTCTGTTTGCTTAGTCGCCTCTAGCTGAATGTCTTTCTGTGGGATAGCAATGCCAGAAGCATCTTGCTGCATCAGCCTTGCGCTGGAGTAACTGGCTTGTCCGGTTTTGGAATCTCGCAATTGGAACACCACCAAGCTGGTGTCGTCACTCAACCTTAGGGCAAACCAGTCCCAGCCTTGTTGTGAGTCGAGTAAGAGTTGCGAGCTCCACTCTCGGTCTATCCAGCCTTTGCCCGACACTTGATGGGTTTTGCTGTCGATCGTGACTTCACCGGAGACATCAATAAACGGTTGGCTGTAGTAATACGAAGCCACCTGACCATCGGCGCTTTTGGTGCTGTACCCTTGCTCTCCTTGTTTTTGATACGGTGCGCTGCTGGTAAGAGTGAGCGAATAGCCAAACTGTTCGGAGTTTGCATTCAATGTGGCAGGGAAGAGATCGGTGGTTGAAGAAGTCCACTGCCAATCATCGAGATAAACCCGAAATGGTGAAGTGTCGACGCCAGCGAGAGAGGCTTGATCGCGCGACCATTTTTCATCGGCGTAGTGTTTGTCTGCGGTCGTCACTGCGCTGTGCGCCATGTAGATTTGTTGAGCTTGCCATTCGGTTTTCTTCACGTCATCTTCGCCCGTTGGCGGCGCAGCAGCAAAGCGAAACTGTGTCCACTGGACGCCAAGTGGAGTGCCATCTTCATCAATTAAGTTAGCGGTTAAGTACCACCATTCATGACGAAAGTTTGGGTGTGCTTGATGGTCTGCAGGGAAGGTGAGTTCAATCCCTTTTTCTACGGGTGTGAATAAGTTGCTCTCGCTTTGTGTATCTCCACTGCCCAGCAACGTGCCCATATTTTGCGTGCCCATATTTTTTTGTTGGGCATCTTCACAACCGAATAGGAATAAGCTGCTTATGAGTAGAGTAAGCTTGCTTGCCAATCGAACCATCACAACACCTCGCTTTGCAAACTGGATACGACAGGCTTACTGACCAATCGCCACAGCGGAATCAAGGTTGCGATCACTGCCACCAAGATGGTGATTGCCGCAATGCTCAGCGCATCACTCCAATTCCACAGATAATTTAAGCTCCAACCAAAAGCGCGCAAGGTGACAATATCTGTCAGCACATATCCCACCATGGCTCCTAAAGGTAGGGCAATAACCAGCGTAAAACTGACTAAAGCGACGATCTGTCCGACCACCATGGTCATTAATTTACGACGGCTGACGCCAAGTGCATACAGCCTTGCAATAGCGGCTTTACGCGCGTCGAGTAACATGAAACAAGCACTGAACAAGCCAATCACCGCGACCATTAAAGTCACACCGTTGAGTGCGCGGGTAATGGCGAAGGTCTGCGAGAAAATATCCAACGCGATGGATTTGATTTGCGCCTGATCGTAGAGCTGATTTGGGTGCAGATTCAATTGCTCGCGCAGTTGCTCGTAGACGATTTGTGGGTCACCCGAGACTTTAATACCAAGGCTTGTTGGCAGGTCGGTAAAGCCACTCTCTTGCCATAATTTGGGTGCTAATAAGACTTCACCGTTGGGTGAGCCGTAATCGTGGAATACCGCACCCACAAGCAGGTTCTTATCTGGAACAGCATCAAGCGTGAGCTCGCTACCCAGTGATAAACCCAGTTTGACCGCAGTAGGTTCACTGATCGCGACTAACTTACCTTGATAAAAGCGTGACCAGAAGTTTTCCAAGTGCGATTTGAATACCATGGTTTGTTCTAAGGTGTCTTTGTCTTTGGTGCCAAGCAAAATCGGTAAGCCTTGCAGGTTATCGTCGACGTAGTATTGCTTGTAGACGGTCTCAACCTTATCGAACTGCCCTAATGCGCGCTCTACATCAGCGATTTCTCCTTGCGCAGGGCTGACGTAAATATCGGCGTGCAGCCTTTGTTCTAACCACTGTTTAAGGGTGGATTCAAAGCTGCCCACTAAGGTGTTCATCCCCATATTGGCAGTAACGGCGAGTAGCAGTGCCATCATGGCGAGAGAAAGCGGAGAAATCAGCTCGCGCAGCTCAGCAAACAGATACTGCATCAAACCGGAACTGGTGCGTTTTTCACACCAATTGGCTAATACGCTGATTGTTTTGGGTAGATACAAAGGAATCGACACCACAAGCACGCCGAGCCACGCCATGGTAAATCGGTGGTGCTCACTCAGCCATAAACCCGCAAGCGCAAGAATCGTTAACGCAGCACCTATCAAAAACAATTGGTTTTCGTTAGAGGCTTCAGGTGCTTGATAAAATCCGCCATGAGAGGAAAGCGGTTGGCGCACTCGCTGTTTAAAGTGCTGCCAACATGCCAATAGGGTGGCGGCTAACGTGAGCAGCAATGCTTGCGCCCACCATTGCCACTGCCAAGTGCCGGGCAGCAGTGTTGCGCCGTAAAGTTGTTCTAAAGTCAGTGCTACGGTCGGGTGCAGCCAATGGCTGAGCTGTATGCCCAACACAAAACCGAGGGAAGCGCCGATGGTAACGAGAAGAGTGAGCTCAACTAACAGCGCAGAGAACACAATGCTCGGCGCAACACCCGCTTGTTGAATTTGCACTAACAGCCGATTGCGTTTCAGCAAGCTGTACTTTACGCCGTTGTAAGCGATGAACAGCCCGACTAAAAACGCGAGTAAGCTCATTGCGGTGAGGTTGAGGTGAAAGCTGTCGGTCAGCGAACCAAGGTCTGTACTTTGGTTATTGGAAATCCATTGCCCTTGATCGCTAATCAGCTTCTGCCAATTTGCCTGCGTGTCTTTATCCCCTTTATCACCCGAATGGAAAACTGCAATGTAACTGAGCTGCCCTTGTTTATTGAGCAGTTGCTGGGCAAAGCCAATGTCCATCAACATTCGGCTACCTAACTGCCATTCGTCTGGTAGCACCACCACTTGGGTTGGAATGTCATCCAGAGTTAGGGTTTCTACTTCCCCTAAGTTTTGATGTTGAGATTGGCTCATCATCACGATCGGCTTACCGGCCAAAAGCTCAGGTAAAGGTAAAGCACTGTCGAACAAAGACACGTTTTGTTGGTTTTCTGACGAATAGCGCGAACGTGAGGAAATTGCGGCAATCAACTCACTACCTTGCACTGACCAGCGACGCCCTTGTTCGTCTCTCACTCGCCCTTCGATTACAGGTAGTGCTGCACTGAGCCCGTTTTGTCTAAGGGTGAAATAAAGAGACTCGGGCAGATAGTTTTGCCCTGCTGGTGGAATAATTAAGTTCTGAGCTTGTGCGCTAAGCTGCTCGGTAGATTCCGCATAACTTCGTTTGGCATTGAGGTTGATGGCTTGCACCGCAACGAATAAGGTCACAGCCAACACGATACCGATCAGAATCGCGGCGGCTTGCAGTGGCGCCTGCCGATAGTGCGCTGCAAACAGATTCAGGGCGAGTCGAGTATGAGTGAATCTGTTGTTTGATGGCTTAGTTTGCTTCATGGTGAAGCTCATGTTTGTTTACTTGATGGCTGTTCTGTAGCTGACTGTTATCCAATCGCAGCCGTGCTTTCATAAATTCAGCGCATTCATGGCTGTGGGTCACCAAGAGCACGGCAGTATTGCCTTGGGTGGTGATTTCACTGAGTAGTTTCATCACTTCCAAGCCTGCTTGTTGGTCGAGGTTACCTGTGGGTTCATCGGCGAGTAGAAGCTTAGGTTTGTGTGCCAATGCGCGCGCAATCGCGACTCGTTGTTGTTGACCTCCGGAAAGGGCAGAAACATGCCTGTCGAGAAGTTGGCTGATACCTAGAGTCTCGACCAAATAATCGCACCAGTCGTTCCATTTCTGTTGATTCAAATGCAGAGGGAAGGCGATGTTTTGCTGCACGTTGAGCGGCGTTAATAGATTGAATTGCTGGAAGATAACACCGAGTTTTTGATGTCGAAATCGGCTCCATTGTGGGTCTTTCCAAGCCGCCGTGTTATCGCCATCTAACCACAACTCACCATCGGAAAGCGGCTCAAAGCCAGCGATGACATTGAGCAAAGTACTTTTGCCGCTGCCACTTGCGCCCGTCAGCGCAACACTCGCTCCTGTGTTCAACGTGAAGTCGACGCCTTCCAACACGCGATGTGTCTCTTTGCCATCGACAAAGCTTTTGCTGGCGTGTTTGAGTGTGACAAGTGGGCTTTCCATTTCCTCTCCCTGTATTCAAAAGGTGTCGTTTCTTTTGGCAATGCTTATTGCTGTTCGTTCTTTAGAAACTTTAGACAACAATCAGATAAAAACAGCGATTTACATCGATTTCTTAATAACTTGTACTGAAAATAAGAGGGAAGAGATTAAATGAGGAAGGGATATGACAGGCATTAAAAAAGCCCGAGTCAAACTCGAGCTTTCAAAGATATTCAGCGTGGTCAGCTTACACGTAGTACGCTTCAACTTCGCCTTTAAGTTTGATTAGCATTGGGTTACCGAAACGGTCTTTTGCTTTAGGAGAAGCAATTTTCACCCAACCTTCGCTCACGCAGTATTCTTCTACGTCTGTGCGCTCTTGGCCGTTGATACGAATACCGATTTGGTGCTCGAAGCATTCTTTGATGAAGAATGGGCTACGTGGGTTACCCGCTAGGCGATCTGGTAGAGCTGGTTTAGCTGTGTCTGTCATTTTGTGTGACCTAAATTCCGTAAAAAGTGCGCTATTGTAGTCAGTGCACTGTATGTGTTCAAGATATGTTGAGAGTGGATGCGTTGTTTAACTTTCAAGTACCGCCTATAACCCCTTTAAATACTGCGCGTTGGCTGTTGGTTGAATCATGGCATTCAGCGTTTGGACGGCTTGTTCACTGTGATCTTCAAGTAGAGCTAAGAACGCGTCAATCAACTCAGGTTTGCTTGCTGAGACTTTTGTTTCGGTCTGGATATCACACAGATCGATCAACACATCGGTAAACAATTGCGGCAGATCGTGCAGCACTTGCAGGTTTAAGATGTTGTGCTCGCTGTAGATTGAATTGTGGCTGCCTTTTTGTTTTTGCACCAAGTAAGGATTGTCTTTTAAGTTGATGATAGACGTGCGTTTGTCACAGCGTTTCAAACAACTTTTGTTGACCTTCACCTTACGGCATCCTTCGGTTTGTTGAAACAAACATTGGCGGCTCGTGAGTAGAGTGTTCGGGTGATAAATGCTGTAGAAGCTGCGCATGTTTTTCGGACGCTTTATGTGACGCACCTGCTTCATATTCAGCTCGTTAGAAACAAACGCGCCACTTGCCGCGAACTCGTCTTGAAGGCATTTAAACGCGTATGAGTTCACCGTGTTCAGTTGTGGGCCTGCCACCCAGCCTAAGCCGAGCTCTTTTGCGATCATGCCGACACCTGAGTTGTTGGTGATCAACAACTCAGGTTGGATGGTTTCCAAAAATACGCGCGCGGCGTGGTAGTCTTCGCCAATCAAAATGGCTGGGAACCAAGGTTTGAGCATTGGGTTGGCTTGGAACAATTCAATCATCGCGCTCAGTTCACCAGACAATCCCATTGGCAATTGATAGTAAACATCAACGTCGTGGTATTCGCACAGCATGGCTTCTTGTGCTGACGAGATCAGAACCGATAATTTTGGCGCACCTTGGCGAGGTTCTGGTTGAGGTAACGTTGGCAGAGTTGGCACATCAATCGACCCTTTCAAGCTGCTGCCGGATACTTGTGTTGAAGTGACATCGAACGACTTAGTTTGCTCTGCCACTTTCTCAATGATCGCGGTTTTGTCATCGTAGAGTTTCTTTTTCACCGCTTGTACATCATCAGCAGACTGGCATTGGTAAACCTTCGAAAAATGCTTTACAGCATGGTCGCGCGGGTTGTCGATGTACATCGCCTTGCCGAAATCACCTTGCAAAAATGCGTTGGAGAAATCACGGTTGAACACCGTGTATAACTCTGTGGTGTCTTCAGAGAGTTCCAAACCCTCGCACAAGCGATCGATTTGCTGGCGCCAATTGTCGACCACGGTATAGACGTAGTGCGATTTCTTGATTCGCCCTTCCACTTTTAATGAATACACGCCAGCATCGGCAAGCGCTTCCAAGTCCCCAAAGGCGGAGTTGTCTTTCATATTGAGTGGGTAGTTGTTGCCTGTTTTGGTCGTTTCGTACTGTTCGCGACAAGGTTGGCTACAGCGTCCACGGTTACCTGATGCGCCATTGCGAGCGGAACTGATGTAGCAAATTCCGGAGAATCCGATGCAGTATGAGCCGTGGACAAACACTTCCATCATTACGTTGTGCTCGCGACCAAATTGCGCCAGATGTTTTATCTCACTGATGTTAAGTTCGCGAGATAAGTTTACTCGGCTTGCGGTGAGCTGGTTGAGAAAGAGGATTTGGCCTTCGTTATGCGTGTTCAGTTGCGTTGAAGCGTGCACATCCAAATCGGGAAAGTGATGTTTGAGAATGTAGGCCAGACCGAGATCTTGTACGATCACGCCATCGATTTTGGTGGTGTTCAGTTGGCTGAGCAAGCGAACAATCGCTGGAATTTCACTTTCTAAAATCAGCACATTCAACGTTAGGAAAATCTTACAGCTGTGCTGATGGGCCAACGTTAACACGCCATTTAAGTTATCTAAGGTGAGGTTGGTCGCTCGGTTACGAGCATTGAAGCGGTCGAGCCCACAGTAAATTGCATCGGCGCCAGCGGCAATGGCGGCTTTGATGGAATCTAAATCACCACCGGGTGCTAATAACTCAAATTGATCGCGTGTCACTACTTTTCTCTTTCTTACTAAAATAGGCTGCAAATGTTACGTATTTCACGCTTTTGATGCTCGGCTAGTTAATGCTTTATTAATCTGAATCAATTTATCCGTGTTACACGGTCGACTCTTGAGTGGGTAGAGTGCAATTCGCGATAGCGGAATCTGACTTCTATAGTTTTCCTACACTTGGTTTTTCTATATCTAGTTTTCGACTCAGAGAGAGGAAGGGACGACAAATGAAAAAAGTAATCATCGGGTTGGTCGTGGCGTTGACGTCATTGAGTGCGTTGGCTGGTGAGGGCGTGGTAACCGTTGCGAGCACACATTCAGCAAAAGATACGGCGGATAAATTTGTCGCTATCGCGCAAGAAAAAGGGTTGAACGTCTTTGCGCGCATTAACCATCAAGAGAATGCCACGAAAGTCGATATGACGTTGCGACCAACTGAAGTTATCGTGTTTGGAAACCCTAAAGTGGGCACACCACTGATGATCTGTGCGCAGGAGGTGGCGCTCGATTTACCCCAAAAAGTGTTGGTGTATGAAGATACTGAAGGCAAAACGTGGTTAGCTTACAACGATCCGATGTATTTAAAGCAGCGCCATCATATTGAAGGCTGTGACGAGGTATTGAACAAAATCAGCGGCGTGCTGGGCAATTTAACCCACGCGGCGGCGAAGTAGGGTGCAGTATTAGGGCTGCTTGTTATGTTGAAGAATAAAAAAGCCCCAATGATTGGGGCTTGAATGAAGCGAAGTATGCCGTTTAAAAATAGTGGAAGATCGGCGGTTCATGCATCAAGAAGTTTTGATGGGAGATGTTCCACGCATAGGCGCCTGCTAAGGTAAACACAACATAATCACCAATATCGACATGGGCGACGTGTTGATTGCGTGCCAGCACATCTTTGGGCGTACAAAGCTGGCCGACAAAGGTCGCTTGTGCATGCTGAATTGGGTGAGAAATCTCATGGTGTTGCTCGCTTTTCAGGATGACGAATGGATGGTCATGACTCTGCGCTGCTGGCGTGCGGAAGTGGTGAGTTCCCCCGCGTGCGATGACAAAGTTTTCGCCAAGATTTTGCTTAATATCCAGTACTTCCATCACGTAATAACCGCATGCCGCCGTGATGAAACGTCCGCATTCAAAACGCAGTGTCCAGTCTTGCGCTTGCTCTTTGGCGATGAGGAATTCCAACTTGTCGCAAAACTCCATCCACGGAAAGTGTTGCTCAGGGTTTTGGTAGTTAATGCCCATGCCGCCGCCCAAGTTGATCATTAGCTCACCGAGTTCGAACTCCTGCTGCCACGCCTTCACGACTTGGAAATAGCGCTGCATTAACGCTAAGTGGCGTTCAACATCAAGCTGATGCGACATCAAGTGAAAATGGAAGCCTTTGAGTGACACTTGCGGGAAATCGCGCAGCAACATCAAAGCATTGCTCAGTTCGGACTCGTCCAAGCCAAACGGAGTCGGCTTGCCGCCCATTGCCAACTTGCTGAGCGTGATGTCGCCAATATCGATGTTCATACGCAAAAAGATCGAAGCAGGGCGGTTGAGGCGCTCGGTTAGCGCACCAATGCGTTGCAGCTCAGTGAGGCTTTCGACGTGAATCGCATCGACATCAAGTTCAATCGCTTGTTGCAATTCACTTGGCATTTTTCCTGGGCCACCGAAGATCAATGGTTTATCGAGTTGTTGCTGGTGGAGGTGTGCCAACTCCCCGCCAGATGCCGCTTCAAAACCATCGACATACGGCGCGAGCGTTTTGAGAATCGGGCCCGATGGATTGGCTTTAGCTGCGTAAAATAGCTCGACATTTTTCGGCAAAACGTGACGCAGTTGTTTGATGTGTTCTTCTAAGGCGCTTAGGTCATACACGTACGCGCACAAGGGTTGACTTTGCTGCCGTGCGAGCGTGTGAACTTGTTGGCAAATGTGTGTCGGTAGAGAGAGTGAATTAGACATGTTGCGATCCTTTTTCGTGTTGCTGCCAAGGCGCGGCGACTTGGGTATAGCCCGACTCCTTATCGGCTTTTTGCATCAAACGCGTGGTGAAATTATTTTTGCTTGGGAAGTGACCGCCATTTAGCAACGTTTCTAGTTCCGGTTGTTTTCCATTCACTGATTGCCAATGCACAATGGCACTTTGCACCGCATTCCACAGCGTTTGCTCTAGTGGCTCATCACCTTCTGCGATGAAGAAAATCGCTTCGCTGATGTTGTTGATAAAGGTGCAGTATCCGATGCGATTCCAGCCTTGTTCGCGACTGTAGTAAACCGATTGTCGTGCGCGTTCAGACAAGTCAGTTAATGTTTCTGCTGGCCAGAACTCCGGCAGTAATTTAGTGCCTTCCAAATCACGAATCCAAACACAACACGGCATCTCTTGCTCAAAGCCAATCAGGGTGTTTTGCAAATGCGGCTCAAACGCCACCCCGTGTTTGAAGTAGTAATTAAATACGCCCGGGATCAGGCAATGCAAATAGCGTTCAAACCACAGTGTCGCGATGTCGGAATAGCGATTTTGCGTAGTACGCGCTTTGTTTTTAAGGCGTTGAGCAATGCGACTGTTGCCGTTATTATCGTAAGCAAACAGAGCGCCAGCGAGGGTTGGTTTCAAGATGTCGACTTCGCTCAGCGAGAAATTTTCGCGATACAAAATCCCAAACGATTCGCGTGCTTTGGTGTTGTCGTCCCAGTTGTGCTCAGCGACACTTTCTAGATTCAACGTGGTGGCGTAAGGCTCTGTCATCACTTTAAATACGGGGTTGTGCAGCTGTTCGTTTTCTCTAATTGGTTTGAGAATCGACGTGAGTTGCACGGCGCTGTCGAGTTCGTACCACGCGTTTTTGCGCACGCAATTGGTTAATCGTACGTTGATGGAGAATTTCGCAAACCAGTCCATGTCAGGGTGGTAGAGGGTACGAACTGAAGAGGTCGGCTGCATCTTTTCACCACCTAAACCCAGTGGCGTGATCTTGCCTTGTTCAATGGCGCGCTTCACGCTTGGGTTACTCAAAATGGTGTAGCTTTCCCAAGGATGACAAGGGTAGAGGGTCTTCCCATTGCTGGTGGCGTGTTGTGGCGCGAGCCGTTGTAGCATGCGCTGCGCAGGGTTAGCTTCTCCGTCGGAACTCAGCACATCAAGTAAGGACGTATCCACTTCAAACCAGTACAACGGGACTTGCGCGCCGACTTCTGGAGAAAACGCCAAGAGATCATCCATGGTGACGCCCGAACGACTTTTCGGGGTCGGATGGAAAGTATGCCCCCAAATCAGAGATTGTTCCGAAGCGATAAATTCGTTGTGATGCGATTTGGGCGCGACGTTGAGAAACTGCTCGGTAACCAGCACGCTATTTTCTAGTTGTTCGATCAGCTCATGGTTAAACGGGATCGCCAATACCTGCTTGAGATAGTTAAGCAAAAGCGTAAGAGTTTGCGTGGCATCCAATTTCGCCCAACCAGATCCCGGCATTTTCGCCCAAGGCAGTTCTGCCAATTTGATTTTGCCCAGTTTGCTCGCGTAGTGAATCGGCAAAACCAGCACGCCATTTTGTTGAGAAAGATGAACGGCTATCCGCTGTTTAGCGGGATAGTTGCGTTTTAACGTTTGGGGTAGCGATGTCGATTGGTAGTGCCATTCCACTTGTTGATTCGGTAGCGCAAATTCACGTAAGTAACAATTAAGAACACCCATTATCGTGTTGAGTTGGGCTTTCTCACGGTTGAGCTGCACCTCATGTGCGCGCAACTCGCTAGTCTGAGAGGATTGAGTTTGTAACATGTTGATTTCCAAATTTTGAGTGGAGAACCAGCGCGATCAAGGTGATTACGCTGACTATCGCAGAAAGTAGGAAAGGAACCTCAAGTAGCCCCAAGCTAGAAATGAAAGAAGCGCAAAATCCCGCTGCCACGCCACCCCATTTGGACATGGCATCAAAGCGAGAAAATACTTTGCCACTGAGTTTGCGATCCAGATTGCTCGCAAGATGCTGATGCAATCCGTGATAACAACACACCATCGCGATGCCGAAGATAATTCTCGCAGCAATGAGTGCGGTTTCGGACGCAATCAAATGCAAGGCAGAGCTCACGGCAAGCAATGCAAACCCAAGCCACAACGTGCGCAGCGGTTGATGGCGATTCAACCCATCTGACAACACGTGAATTTTTCCTGCCAGCAACAGATAGACGCCATGCGGCAGTGCGTACAAAAAACCGATCCATGCGTGGTTAGTGATGCCATATTGCTGCACAAACGGCGAGAAGTAAGGAAAGGTCACCACCATAGAAAACGCAAACCCGAATTGAGCAAAGAAGATCCAACGAATGGCATGCATTGCGTTTTTCTGTGCAACCGGTTTTTCTTGCTGAGGTTCTGAGTTTGGCTTTTCGAGGTTTTGGTCGGCGGGTTTATCCGCTGGCAGTGTTAGCGTGATGCCCATAGCAATTAAAGGCAAAACGCATAACCACAGGTACGCGTTGAGCGGGTTGGTCTCTGACAAGCTCCAGCCGAGCCCAATGGGCGCAACGATCAGCGCCAAGCGAGCAGATAGTTGGGTTTTATTGAGTGACTTGCCGAGTGTTTTGGCTTCTTTAATTTGACTAGATAAGTAGCTGTTCGAGGCGGCCATGGTGCCGCCAAAGGTTCCTTGAACAATAAGACCAAACACAAACATGGCGAGGTTGTCTGCCAAGCCGCACAGCGCAAACCCTGCTGCAAGGCCAAGTTGCGCACGCAAGAGTGAGAGGCGGCGACCGTAGCGATCGGCAAAGTTGCCCCAAAATCGCGCCGCCAACGCAGTACAAAACGTAGGTAGGATAAACAATACCCCTGCCCAGTCCGCATCAATGCTTGCGCCTAACGTTGGCAACACGACGGGTAGAAATAGCGGCATACCTAACGCGGCAAACGCAGCGATAAAGTGGCACAACAACACACTGTAGATGAGTTTGGTCATAATCGTTTAACGTACGCTTTTTTTGATGGCTTCTAAGTAGGCGCGTTGCGCTTCTTCGTTAGAAAGCAGCAAGAAGTTCGGAGCCGACAAACCATAGAACTTATTGATGTCACTCGCGCCGGAGGCTTCTTTCGAGAGCAAACTGCCAGAGCTCAACAAGTACTTGGCGTACAAATCAGGCGCCTCTTGCAGTAACTCGCGTGCCAGTTTTGTCTCTAACCCTTCGCCTTCCAATCGGTTGAGTTGCTCTGCAATGCTTTTGGCCACGATGGCGTAAAGCGATGCTGAAGAGGCAATGCCCTTCGCTGCCATAGATTCTACAATCGCTGCGATATCCAGTTGCAGTGTGATGGTGGTAAACATCTGACCGAGCGCCAATTCATTGTCGACTTTGATGCGTTGGTCGAGCAGTTCATCGCAATCCACTGGAAGTAGTTTTGCGCCGTGTTTTTGGGCTGCATGCTCTGTTGCAAAGTGGAAGCGCTCTGGCCAAATTCGCGCCGCGTCGTTGTCTTTCATCGCGAGCGTCATTTTGCCCTGTTGATCAAATGCAATGATGGCGTTTTGCTGGTTGGACTCCAATGCGATGCCATAACGAAGCCACAAGGTGAGGTGCACTTGGAATAATAGATCGACGTAATCTTGGAACCACGCCAGCGTATCTTGTTGATAGTAATGTTCTGCCAAATGTTCTAAGAACAAGCGGTCGTCAGGCATTGGGCTTGCTAGTGCTGCAACCGGAACTAACGCTTTGTCTTCGCAATGAGTAAGTGGGTACTCACGTACGATGTACGCGAAGGTTTTATCCTCGCCGATGTGTCCACCGTGTTTTTCGTTGCAATGGAACAAGCGACTGTTTAAATCGGCGTCCGTTTGTTCAAGGTGGCTGAGTAGGCGTTCAAACCAGTGGCCGTCATACAGTGTTGAAGGCTTGATTAAGCGAATATTTTTCGTGCCTAGCGATCGCATGATCAGCGGAACCTTGATGTGAATGTGCGGTGCCTCGTTGACGACCACAGTACGAACGGAAAGCGTCGGCGTCACGTCTAGATACGTTAAAGGCGCTTCTATCACACCTTCGGGTAAGGCTTCTAAAGATCGCAGGGTGAGCGGATGTGCAGGGAACAGAACGTGGCTCAGTGCAAAATCAGCAGGAAGCCCCACTTGCTCCATGGTTGGCCAGCAATCAGGTTGTCCGCTGGTTAATGTTACCAGTGATTTTTCAATCGCAATCCAATGCAGAGCAAAGCTTTGTGCGAACTCGGGCGCGTACTTAGCAAGGTCTTCATCGCTCAGGCCAAACTTCGCCCGCGCAGTTGGATAGTACGGATGGTCAAGGTAAGAAGCGATCTGGTCGGCTAGCAGCAGTTTTTGATGCCAAGAACCAAGCTCGGATATTGGTTGAGAAATGTGGTCTGCATGATGATGAAACGCTTGGTCACACAGCGCTTTGTGTTTCTCTGCACATTCCAGTTCTTGAAGGTATCCCGCCAGCAACTCGTGAGAGCTCTCGTGCGCCAGTGTCGTTAGTAGCGCAATCCACTCTTTGTAATGCTGTTGATGCTCGACTTGGCCATTTTTCTCCACCCACCAACCTGGTGGTGTTTCGTCATTGGCGTGACCGTAGCGCCAGTGCTGCATGTAATACGTTGGCGCAACAGGTAAATACAACGTGAAATCAGAGTTGGCAAATATCAGCCAGACTTGCTCGTCTTGAGGAACAATTACCCCTTTTGGCGCGTCTCTACTGAACTTGGCCTTCGACAAAATGCCAAACATGTCTTCGCGCAAGCAAGTGTCGATCAATCGTTGCGTTAGATACAAAGCGTTGTCATTCATGCTGCCACCTCACGAGTCGGAGCTAGATCGAAATTGCTAAGCGCGTTCTGCAGCGCTTGGTCGAGATTTCGCCCTGATGGTGAGACAATCGAAATTCGGGCGAGATAATCCTTATTGGAATAACTCTGTTGGAAGTGTTCTCCAGCGGTTTTTAGTACCTGTTGCTGGGTGATGATATCGTCATCGTGTTGGATGAACGACGTCGAACCTCCGTCAATAACACCACTGTGTTCCGCAACTACGTAGTGCACGTGCGCTGACCCATGAATTTGGTAATCGCCGTCCAATCTTCGACCCAGATGCAGACCCAAAATCGTGCTAAACCAACCGAAGGGAGCGAGATTGTTGAGCAAGAATTCGCGGCCATCTCCAATACTGCGGTAGTTAATTTCCACCAGAACCGGGCCATTTTCCGTAATAATAAATTCGCTGTGGCAAACTCCAAAACCAACGCCGAACGCTTTCAGTTGAGCCAAGCAAGCTTCTCGGTGAGCAATGCCGTTTGGTCCGTTCCAGTCTGCGGCGGTTTCGATAAAGTAAGGCGGCTCAGAGAGCGACACATCAAAACCGCCCACGGCGATAAGTTGGTTACCGTCTCCTAAAGTTTCGAGCGTAACCAACGGTCCTTGAAGAAACTGCTCCACCAGAATGGCGGCGTTTGGGTGCTTTTGCCAAAACGCCTCGCAGTAAGCATCGAGCTCGCTTTGGGAGTCACAGCGCTGTACATCTAAACTTGCCACGCCTTCTTTGGGTTTTGCTACGACAGGGAAGGCCATGCCTAATGCCACATTCGAATGGCGATGCAGCAAACAGCTTTGTGTGTTGGGTAAGGATTTTTCATTTAACACTTGTCGAGTTAAGTGTTTGTTTTTGGCCTTTAACGTGACAGACCAATCTTTGGATGGGAGGCCAAAAAATTGCGCGCAGATGGCGGTGGAAGTTTGTAAGTGATCACTATTGCTGAAAATAGCGTCTGGCTTTAATTCATGCTCCGTGATGGTTTCGATGAGTTCTAATGGGTTGAAGACATCACATTCTAGAATGGTATCCGGATTAAAGTGACTATCATGACTCGCCAACTCTAAATGGCTGAGCTTATGGTCGGTGATAAGAACGACGTGAAGGTCCATCGCTTTAGCTGCAGGCACAAAGCCGTGAGTGACTGCATCGTTAACGACATGACTTACGATAATCATCGTAGATTTCATGAGCTTTCCTAATTTTCTAACATTTTCTTCTAACGTTGATAAAGTCGCTCACGGTCGTCTTCCAATGTGCCTCTCTCGAGACGGAGGGCAGAAGTTTTAGTATTTATTGTTATGATATTTGGTTTTTTTTTGTTGTTAGTTGTGTTTTTAGGGTAAATAAATATAGAGCATAAAATTAATATTGCAAATAGAAATAATATTTGTTCTTATTTCCATCCGTTGGCTTTATAACAACTAAACGGAATTATGGAATGAATAAATTATTGACCCTGACCCCCTTGGCGGTCGCGATTGGTTCTTCACTAGTAGCACCAAGCGCAGTGGCTTCAGAAGAGACGAACTCAACCTCATCAGCAACTGAAACGATTCAAGTCTTCGGTCATCAGTACGAAGGTTATGCTGAACACATGCCTCAATCAGGCACCAAAACCGATGTGGAATGGCTTGATGTGCCACAAGCGGTATCTGTAGTAACGAAAACAGAAATGCAAGACCGAGGCGCGGTGCGTTTAGTGGATGCGCTAGATGGGGTAGCCGGGGTCAATAACACCTTGGGCGAAGGCAGCCGTGACCAGTTCATGATTCGCGGTTTTGATTCACTCAACGATATGTATCGTGATGGCTTGCGAGATGACGGTACGTTGCAGTCTTACCGCAGCTTAGCGAACGTTGAACGCGTTGAAATTGTGAAAGGCCCTGCGGGCGCATTGTATGGCCGTGGCTCGGCTGGGGGCATCATCAACTTGGTGACGAAACGCGCTAACGGTGAGAATTTTACTCACGTAAACGGTAGTGTAGGCAGCAACAACCAATATGTTGGTCAGGTCGACAGCTCAATGGCGTTTACCGATAAGGTCAACGGACGTATTAACTTGGAATATCGTCAAGCCGACTCGTACGTTGATCATGTTGATTCAAACGATTTCTTCATTGCACCGACCATTCGTGTGTTACCGGCGGAAGGTCACACCATTGATATTGACGTGGAATACGCCCATCAAGAACTAGTGCCATATCGTGGTGTGCCATCAAAAAATGGCAAGCCAGTTGATTTGCCAGTAAGCACTTACTTTGGCGGCACAAACGACTATCAGGAGTCAGACAGTCTCCGTATTGCGGTGGATTACGAATGGCGTCTGAATGATCAATGGGTATGGAACAACCGAGCGGCATTCAACCATATCGAACTTGAGCAAAAAGGCACGCGTCAGGGCAAAGTGACGGGTAATGAAGTGTCTCAAACCGTCAACAACTTTGGTTACGATCCACGTACTACGACCACTTTACAATCTGAGTTGGTTTGGGAAACCAGGGACAATCAATTGATGGTGGGTGCAGATTTCAACCAGATCGATATCGACCTAACGTTGGCAAGTGACAAAACGCTTCCTGCGCAAAACATCTACGACCCAGTCGTTGGTCCAACGCCTGATCCGGGCTTTAAGCCATTTCGTGACAATACCACCACCACGACAGGTTTGTATGTGCAAGACGTCTATACGTGGGGCGATCTTTCTTTGATCGGTAACGTGCGTTACGACTCGATGGAACTCGAACAACGAAAAGCGGGCTCAGATAAGGAAAAATTGGATGATGACAAAGTCAGCTACCGTGCTGGTTTGGTATACCGCATCAACTCCGACACATCCGTATACGCCAGTTTAGCGCGCTCTTGGCAGTTACCGTACGCTGGTATCTACATCAATCCAAAATTGGCGGAATTCTTCCACACCGACTTAAAAGAGGTGGGTGCGAAAGCGTACCTTTTGGATAACGCATTAATGTTGAATGCGGCACTGTTCCAGATTGATCAAGAGCAACCACAAACTAACGTGGACGGCGATGTGATCGATAAAATTGAAGTGCGTCACCAAGGCATTGAATTAGAGGCTCGCGGCCAAATCACCAAACAGTGGGACATCTCTGTTGGTTACAGCTACTTAGATGCGGAAGACAAAGCCACAGGCAAAAAGCCTAACGATGTATCAGACCACTTGTTCTCTCTTTGGAGCACTTACCAATTGGATGACAACTGGCGTTTAGGCGGTGGTGTGAAGTACGTGGGCGACCGTTACGCAGGTAACGACGAAGCCGTCGCACTTGGCGATTACACAACGGTGGATTTGATGGCGGCGTACACCACTGGTCGTCACAAAATCCAAGCGAACGCTTACAACATTTTGGATGAGAAATACATTCTTGGCGCAACAAACGGCACGTCTGGCTTAAACCAGATTGGCTACGGCGCACCAGCCGAGTTCATGCTCAGCTACGGATATCAGTTCTAGGCTTTTTGTGCGTAGTTAGCGCCTGTTAGCCGATTTTTTCCTCATATTGAGGATGTTTAGCCCCGAGAGCCTACGGGATGTATTCTGCCCGAGGCTCAATTTCTCGCAAAGGAGATCTTAATGTCTTACCAGAATTTGGATGGTAAAGTGCGTGTACGTGCTGGTTTGTCTACCACTTACAGTGTGCTTGCGATTGCAATCGCTTCTGCCACATCCATGAGCGCGGTTGCCGCTCCTGCTAAAAAAGAACAAACTACCGCGATGGAAACCGTCGTTGTCACTGGTAGCGTGATTGGTAAATCTGAAATTGAAGACGTCAAAGAGTACCCAGGTGCTCGTACCGTCATTACCCGCGATCAAATCGAGAAAACCGCCGCAGGCTCGATTGATAACGCGCTACAGCGCGTGCCGGGTATTAAAGTTCAGGATGAAAGCGGAACGGGCGTATTGCCTAACATTTCCGTACGTGGTTTGAAAGCAAGCCGTAGCGGTCATGCTCAGTTCTTGATGGATGGTGTACCGCTAACACTTGCGCCATATGGTCACACTGGTCAGTCTATCTTCCCAGCAACACTGTCGATGCTTGATCGTATTGACATTGTACGCGGTGGTGCCGCAGTACAGTACGGCCCAAACAACGTCGGTGGTGTGATCAACTTAGTGACCAAACCGATTCCACACACGTGGCAAACTGAAATCAGTAACCGCCTTACCGTGTTTGATGGCGGTGATGCGCCGTTGAATGATTTTTACCTACGCACGGGCGGCTGGTTAAGCGACACATTTGCACTGCAGTTGGAAGGTAACTTCCTAAAAGGTGAAAGCTTCCGTGAACATTCCGATACGGACGTGAAGAACTTTCAAGCGAAAGCACAGTGGCTATTGAGTGACACTCAAGAGATTCAAGCATTCCTGCAACGTTACGATGCTGAAACGCAAATGCCTGGTGCACTTTCGCCACAAGATTACGAGCAAGATCGTCACCAATCGAAACGTCCTTACGATGATTATGAAGGTAAGTCGACACGCTGGAGTGTTAAGTACATCCACGATTTGCCATTTGCCGACAGTGCTGAGCTAGAAGTGCTAACGTTTGGCCATAAGTCAGAGCGTCTTTTCAAGTGGGGCTTTAACAGCGCGGGTGGCCATTGGGCGGATCCGGCTCTGCCAGCGACGGACGTTCGTACCTCTCCACGTGAATTTACCGTGTATGGTATAGAGCCAAAAATGGCGATGTACTTTGGCGAAGGTAAATCCGTTACTCAAAACTGGATCGTGGGTACCCGTTATGTTAACGAAGACATTGACTACAAACTCACTCAGACTCCAATCGCTGGTGGTGCAACCAGCGTTCCGCGTGATTGGCATTTAGATACGGACGCGTTTGCTGGATACGTTAGCAACGAAATTGGTTTGTTCAATGATACATTGAAGGTAACGCCTGGGTTGCGTGTTGAGTCGGTTCGAATGACGTTTACCGATCGTGGTAAAAAACAAACAGCAGACAACACCGTGACGGAATGGTTGCCAGGTTTGACGGTGGCATACAACTTAACTGATCAGTGGGTGA
Organism: Vibrio sp. 1288; assembly: GCF_033344475.1. Lineage (NCBI taxonomy): Bacteria > Pseudomonadati > Pseudomonadota > Gammaproteobacteria > Vibrionales > Vibrionaceae > Vibrio > Vibrio sp. 1288. Next base: position 85,899 of record NZ_JAWPOX010000003.1, on the reverse strand, counting down.
CGTATGCGAACGCGCAAAAATCACTTCGTGCGCCACAAATTGCCTACATCCGAGGCTTGGGTGAAGAAGGGAGCGAACTGGCTTGGAACTACGAAGTCGGCGCGCGTTACACCCAAGATGCGACCAGTTTTAACGCTGCACTTTATCGCATCGATTTTGAAGACCAACTGCAATGGCAAAGCTCAACGCAGACCTTCGATAACATCGGAAAAACACTTCACCAAGGTTTAGAACTTTCTGCTCGTTACGTGCCTGAAGTTCTACCTGCTCTGAGCTTGGGCGCAAGTTACAACTACCTCGATGCCACGCTTGAAGAAGAGGGTGCGAATAAAGGTAACCAGCTGCCTTACACCTCTAAACATCAACTTGGTTGGGATGCGACCTACGCGTTTTACGGCATGGACACCACGCTATCGGGCTTCTACTTCAGTGATTCGTATACCGATAACGCCAACACCAGTGCCGAAGACGCAACAGGTGCAACGGGCAAAGTGCCGTCTTACATGGTGTGGAACTTCAACTTAGGTACGGATTTATACAAAGACGACAAAGGCAAGTTACGCATGAATGTTGCAGTAAACAACTTGTTTGACGAGGAGTATTACTTCCGTGGGATTGATACCAGCCCAGTTGGTCGGTACCCAGCTCCGGGACGCTCTTACACACTGGATCTGAACTATCAGTTTTAAGCGTTTCGTTCACCGAGTTTGAAAAGAAAAGTCGCCAATTTACCTTGGCGACTTTGCCGATCTTAGGTACTGGAAAACACTTAGCACTGGAAAAAAGCAAGATGAAAAATAAAAAACAATTTACGATCAAACACTTTTCAACCGTTTTGCTGATGCTGTTGAGCTCAGTTTTTATGTCATTTTCCGCAAGTGCTCAGGTGCGCAGCGTGCAAGATGAGCAAGGCACTTTTGAGCTAGAAGCGATACCTCAACGTATTGTGGTTTTAGAATTTTCGTTTGTCGATGCATTAGCGGCAGTCGATGTCTCACCTGTAGGCGTCGCCGATGACAACGATGCCACACGAGTCATCCCTGCTGTTCGCGCCAAGATTGAACCTTGGCAATCGGTCGGCATGCGTTCACAACCGAGTTTAGAGGCGATTGCGGTGCTCAAGCCGGATTTGATCATTGCCGATGCCGAACGTCATCGCGCGATTTATCAAGATTTGCAGCGAATTGCGCCAACCTTGCTGTTAAAAAGCCGTGGAGAGACGTATAAAGAAAACCTCGAATCTGCACAGAAAATCGGGGTTGCGATTGGCAAGCAAGCGAAAATGACACAACGAATTGAGCAGCACAAACAGACAATGGCGGAGTTCAAACAGCATTTTGCGACACAAGAAACCATTCAGTTTGGTGTGGTTTCTGACAAAGGGATGTGGCTGCATAGCCCGGTTTCTTACGCTGGGGGCGTTTTGAGTACGCTGGGCATCCAAAGCCCGCTGGCTCCATCTGAGCAAAAAGCGTATATCCCAACCAGTTTCGAACTTTTACTAAGAACCAACCCTGATTGGTTGTTAGTTGGACTTTACTCTCAACCAAATATTGTGGATGAGTGGCGCAAAAACCCATTATTTAAGCTGCTAACCGCTGCGAAAAAACAGCAACTTGTTGAGGTATCTCCTGAACTGTGGTCGTTAAATCGCGGCATGTTGGCTGCGGAAGAAATTGCCCGCAATCTTGAAGCGTTATTGGAGCGCTCATGAGTTCGGCGATAAGCTCGGAAAGCGCGTCTTCGGTTAGCAAATCGCATTGGAAAGCGAGCTTGTTTGTCTGTGCTATGGCGTTGTGTACGCTCTCAGGCTATGCAGCCTCAATGATTGGCTGGTCCAACTTTTCTTTGAGCGTTAATGATCTGACAAGCTATTGGTTTGCGTTTGATGAGGGCAATATGCTGCATCAAATCCTCGCGACGCTGCGTGCGCCTCGTACCTATGCTGGGTTATTAATTGGCGCTTCGCTTGCGGTATCCGGAGTGCTGATGCAAGGATTGACTCGTAACCCTTTGGCGTCGCCATCCATTCTCGGCATTAATGCAGGTGCGGCGTGTTTTATGGCCTTGGCGTCCATCGGCGTACCATTCTTTAGTCAATTGAACCCAATCATCAACGCAGTACTCGGCGCGCTACTAAGTGGTGGTGCGGTCATGTTGTTGGGCGGTTTTTTCTCCGCGCGTTCTCACCCATTGCGTTTAGTGCTAGCGGGCATTGCCATCAGTGCACTGCTGATAGGGTTAACTCGTGCGTCGGTAATTTTGGCGGATGACATGGCTTACAGCGTGTTGCATTGGTTAACGGGTTCACTCTCCGCGGTAGATTCTGAGCAGTGGCAGCAACTGTGGCCTTTTGCGACTTTAGGTTTGGTGCTCGCCATGGGCTTAGCGCGAAACTTAAATTTACTCGCGTTGGGGGACGAAGTTGCTGTCGGGTTGGGTGGTAACATTCGTCTTACGCGATTAATCAGTGGTTTAGCGGTTGTGCTGTTGGCAGGAACTAGCGTAGCGATTGCTGGACCAATTGGCTTTGTCGGGTTGTTAGTGCCGCACTTGGTACGCCCGATTGTTGGTCACAACTATCACATTCTCATTCCGGTTTCCGCCTTGTGTGGCGCGGCATTGGTCACGTGGTCAGATGCTTTATCACGCGCGATTGCCTTTCCGGCTGAAACGCCAGTGGGCGTGATTACCGCGCTGTTGGGCACACCTTGCTTTATCGCGATTGCAATGAGGAAATCATCATGATGAATCAAACCAAACTGTTTGCATTAGTTGGATTGTTGCTGATTGCGTCTTCTCTCACGCTGTTTGTTGGCGCGGCGAACATGTCGGCTCAACAGGTTTTTGCATTGCTGTTTTCTTTCTCTGACTCGGACTTTGTGATTCACCAATATCGATTACCGAGAATGTTGCTCGCCATTGGCGTGGGCGCTGGGTTGGGGCTGTCAGGCGTTTTAGTTCAAGGCGTCATCCGTAATCCACTTGCCTCACCAGATTTAATGGGGATAAGCGCCGGAGCAGGACTGGCGGCTACCGCTTGTTTGGTGCTGTATCCGAATGCGCCAGTGGCAATGTTGCCGATGGTCGCCATGTCGGGAGGCTTGCTTGCTGCTGGCTTTATTGCTGTGCTGGCTTACTGGTCGAAACCAACACCAGCACGTTTGGCGCTGATTGGTGTTGCTGTCAGCGCATTTTTAGCCAGCGGTATCGATTTTCTTCTGATTGTGCACCCTATTGAAATCAACACGGCGATGGTATGGCTAACCGGCAGTTTGTGGGGACGAAACTGGCAACAAGTGCCGTTTATTTGGAGTGCTTTATTGCTGCTACTACCATTGGCGTTTTGGCTGGCTTGGCGGCTAGATGTTATGGGACTGGGAGAAGAAAGCGCCACTACACTTGGCACGAAACCAAGACAGATCCAAATTATTGCGTTGATTGCTGCCGTGCTATTGGCGAGTATCAGTGTGTCTGTGGCAGGCACGATCAGCTTTGTTGGCCTGCTTGCGCCGCATCTTGCGCGTTTGCTGTTTGGCCACAACCACAAGTTGTTGATTCCAGCCGCTGCAACCCTTGGCGCTTTGTTGGTGATTTGCGCCGATGGTTTAGCGAGAGGCTTACAGCCGCCAATTGAGCTACCAGCGGGAGTGCTGACATCTGTTATTGGCGCACCATATTTCATTTTTCTTTTGTATCGTTATAGAGGTTGGTAAGCATGTTACGAACGCAGAACTTATCCGTCGCGTACGGCAAACAGACCATCATTCCAGATCTCTCTTTGTCGATTCCTCAAGGTAAAATTACCGCACTAGTTGGTCCAAATGGTTGCGGTAAATCGACACTATTAAAAACCTTGGTACGCATCAATAAACCCGCTTCTGGCCAAGTGTTGTATGACGACAAACCACTAAGCAGCTACGGTGATAAACGCTTGGCGCGTTCGTTGTCTTTGCTGCCGCAGATTCTTGTCAGTCCTGAAGGTATTACCGTCAGAAAACTGGTCGAATATGGCCGCTCGCCTTATCTCTCTCATTGGGGCCGGTTAAGTCAACAAGACAAGACCTTAGTCGAGCAAGCAATGCAAGATACTGGCGTGATTGAGTTTGCTGACAAGCCAGTTGAATCGCTGTCTGGCGGTCAAAGGCAAAGGGCGTGGATTGCGATGGTAATGGCGCAAGATACCGACGTAGTGATGCTTGATGAGCCAACCACTTACTTGGATCTTTCTCACCAAGTTGAGCTGATGAAACTCATGAGGCAGATGAACGACAAAGGCAAAACTGTGGTGGTAGTGCTGCACGATCTAAACCAAGCGTGCCGTTACTGCGATCATTTGGTGGTGTTGGAAAAAGGTCAGTTAGTCACGCAGGGAACGCCGCAAGAGGTAATGACAGAAGGCATGTTGTCATCGGTGTTTGATTTACAAGCGAGAGTATTTAACGACCCAATCTCAGGCACGCCGATGTGTGTGGTGGTGTAGGTTTACGTCTTTCGAAAGCCATCTGCAATAAAAACGTCGTTCCTTAAAAACAACCCCCGCTAGTAACAAGTTGCTAGCGGGGGTTGTTTTTAAGAGCGTTCTTAACGTGGCGTTTAAGCCAGTTTAAATGTTGCTACTTTCGAGTTGAGATCCTCAGCTTGCGATTTCAGCTCAGCAGATTGATTCATCGATTCTTCGGCACCAACTACCAAGTGATCGGTCACATCTTTAATGGACGTGACGTTTTGCGTGATTTCATTGGTTACGTGCGTTTGCTCTTCGGCGGCGGTCGCAATTTGCGTTGCCATATCGCTGATCAGCGCAACGGCTGCGTTGATTTCATCCAGAGCCAGTGCTGCGCGATCAGCATCTTCCACCGAACCTTGCGCGAGCTGAGAGCTTGTATCCATGATGGTCACTGCGCGTTGTGTGGTTTGCTGCAAGGTCTCGATCGTCGAGCGAATCTCTTCGGTTGAGGTGTGTGTGCGTTGTGATAGCACGCGAACCTCGTCTGCAACAACGGCAAAACCGCGACCTTGCTCACCTGCACGAGCCGCTTCAATAGCCGCATTTAGAGCCAGTAAGTTGGTTTGCTCTGCGATGTCTCGAATCGTTGATAGCACGGTTGAGATGTCTTGCGCGTGCTGGTTGAGCTCACCGATGACAACGCTCGCTTGGTTGACTTCAGAAGACAAATTATTGATGGACGATTTGGAATTGATCACCAACTCATGACCGTTTTGTGTGCTTGCTGAAGAGTCTTGAGCGGCTTTAGCCGTCTGCTCTGCATGTGCTGCAATCTCTTGCGTTGCTGATGCCATTTCAGTCACAGCGGTCGCCACCATAGTGATTTCTTGTTGCTGATGGTTCAGATCGGAAACCGATTGATTCGCGCGATTCGTGCTCAGCTCCGATTGTTGGCTCAGTTCTTCCGCTTGGTGACGAATGTGACCAATAAGTTGCTGCAAACTTTCAACGAACTGGTTGAAGTTTTCAGCCAGCTCACCAACTTCGTCACGGTTTTCTACTTTGATGCGTTGAGTCAGATCGCCGCTACCGTTGGCGATTTGCGCAAGCGCATTCGAAACATTGTAGAGCGGACGGAACAAGATGTTACATAGCAGGTTAAACAAAGCCACACAGATAACGACGACGATAGTGGTTGCGATGATTTGATCCCAAACTGCATCGTAAAGTGGGGCAACCAACGAGTTTTGATCTAACACTGTGACCGTTGTGAGTTTGGTACCCTCTATGTGGCGCGCGTAAATCACATATTCGGTGCCGTTAATAGAGACGCGACGCTCTGTACCTGAACGTGCGGCAGACGTAATGTCGTTGTTGTTGAGGCCCAGCTTGCTAACCGGTTGATTCAGCAGTTTACCGTTGTTATGAGTGAAAATATTGCCCTGTTCATTGGCAATAAACATATAACCTTCACCCGGTAGGATCACTTGGTTGAGACTGTTCAGGATATCACCGATCTCTACGTCAGCACCCAGAACGACGGTTTGACCATGCAATTGCAGGGCTTTACCGAGCGACACGACGTTAGCCCCCGTGGCAGCTGCGACGGTCGGGTTATCCATAAAGACTTTCGATGGGTTGGCGATTGCATTGGTGTACCAGCCCCACTTACGAGGATCGTTATTACCTGGTGGCAAAACCACCCCATTAGCGTTGTCTTGTGACCCGTCCGGGTAAGCGAGGAAAACGTTATCGAACGCGCCAGAGTCTCGGACTTGTTTCAAATGCGTAACCAGAGAACGTTTCTCTGAATCAGAAGAGAGTGAAGTTAGTGCGCGCTCTTTAGAGAGTAGCCAGTCCTTTACGTATTGATTGTAAGATGCGCTAGTGCTTTCTAGTCGCTGTGCGACTTCGACATCGAGCCTATTTAATGAATCTCGAAAAGACAGCCCCTTTACCAGCACTCCCCCTAGAATGATGGCGGCACTGGCAGAGATTGCCAGTTTGTTTTTTAATGATAGATTTTTGAACATAAAGCGAATAATAGATCTTTGAATGATAGTTGTTGTGTTTTTATTCTCATCAGTGCTCTCTGCGCTGTTGAATATGCAGCAGAAAGTCAGATTCGAATCTGTTCAATAATTATATTTTATTGCTCAAAATAAATGCTGACTCCATGTCGCGAATTTGAGTTTTACACCAAATAAGCAAAAGGATTTGGAACGATATTATTTATGTATTTGTAAAGTAAGGATTTGTCGATTTTTGTAAATGAGAATTGATTTCAATAAATGGTGATCTTTATCACATTTGCGTGTCTGATAATCCATTAAAAATGTGAAGGTTATAGCACCGGATATATATTGATTAGCTTAATCATTGTTATGGGCAATCGTTATGCGCAGTATATTGTTAGTCCCCGCGTTATTAGTGTCAGGGTGTGCTCTGATACAACAGTCGACGCCGATTCAACCTGACGCCAACTGGCACGTGGACCAGTTATCGAACGGTATGAAATACCATCTCTATCCAACAGAAGACCAAGAAGTCTCGGTCCGTTTGGTGATGAATATCGGCTCATTCCAAGAAACATCTTCTCAAAAGGGTTACGCTCACTTTGTTGAGCATATGGCGTTTAATGGTAGTGAGCATTTTACCGGTAACGACGTTGTCAAACTTTTTGAGCAATCTGGTGGTAGCTTTGGCGCTGATATCAACGCTTTTACCAGTTATCAGCAAACGTCTTACCAACTTGACCTTGCGAATAATACGAAGCTAGAAGATGCCCTGAAGTGGATGAGAGATATCGGTAACGGACTTGAGTTTGCTCCTGAGCAAGTAGAGAAAGAAAAAGGGGTGATTCTCGGGGAATGGCGACGTGCCAATCCGGATGATAAGTCCTTTTCTATGCATGCTTACCAAGCCTCGATTGAAGGCACTATGTATGGTGAGCATGACCCAATTGGTACTCGCGAAGCGATTCAAAATGCTTCCTCAAGTAAGTTAAAGGCGTTTTACGACAAATGGTACCAGCCACAAAATGCCGAGTTGATTGTGACTGGTAATATCGACGTAGATTCACTGTCCAAGATTATCAAAAGCAAGTTCTCGAACTGGGAAAGTACCTCGGATACGGTAATAGAGAAGCGCCGTGATATTCGAGTGAACAACGAAAACAGAATCTTGCCAAGTAACACGATGGAATCACCAAGTCTTCATTTAGTGATTGAGCGTGGTCTAAGTGGCGGCACGACGATTGAGCAACAACATGAAGTGTGGCGTGATGAAGTCGCAACACAACTCATTCAACAGCGTTTGATCCGTGTACTCAGTGATGCCGCTGAACCTTTTCAATACGCTTATGCAGAGCCCTATTACTCTAACTATCAGCGTATGATGTCGGCAGGGATTTCGTTTGCACCAGATCGCCGCGAACAAATGCACCAGACTTTCATTCGTACCTTGGCGTCGTTGAGAGATTATGGTGCGACTCAATCCGAGTTAGATAGCGTTATGTCAAATTGGCAAGGTGAACTTGCAAATATTGATTCAGATTGGAGTCAGCGTAAGCCAAACAGTTACGCAGAAGCACGTGTTTTTCAAATTGGACAAGACAGTGTCAGCCAATCAAAAGAGAGTTATGCCCAGAGTTTGGCAGAATTCATCAACAACGAGAATTTAGAGAGCATTAACACACAATTGGCGGCTTTGTTATCTCAGCAGCCAAGCTTTTTTATTGGTTTGGGGAAAAGCGAAACGTCAGAACAGTTCAATGGTGTATTTGCCGCTCTAAACAGTGCCTATCTTCAAACTGGCGAAAAACCGTTAGAGATGTATGACAAAGTGGATGGATTCTTAAAGCCTACCCAGGAAGGCAGCATCACGAGCATGCGTCAGGAAGCGGGTGGTTTTCAAGTCTATACGCTATCAAACGGTGTCGAAGTGTGGTTCCAAAAAGATACTAAAGCGGGTGGTCGAGCGTATATTTACTATGCGAGCCAAGGTGGTAAAGCCGCTGTTGATCCGACGTTGTATGCCGCTTATGAAATCGCAGCAACAACGGCAATACGCAGTGGGTTAGGGGCATTTTCTGGTTCAGAGCTAGATAGCTACTTACGCAAAAACAACATTGCGCTTGGCGCGATGCTTGATGCGACCAGTCACGGAGCACAAATTACGGCGCCAAATACGCACCTAACTGATGCTTTGAATGGACTATACAACCTAGCGACGGAGATTAAAGTCGACGAGCGCCAGATGGCAGCAGCGAAGCAAGAGTTTAAACAGCAGAGCGGCGCTTTTTTTGAATCACCGATGGGAAAACTGATTCAAAAAGCAAACGGCAATTCTTATTTGCCGGGTAGTCGTCATCGTATAGTGTCCAGTGATGATGTTGAACAAGTGACTTCCGAGCAGATACTAGCGGTGCATGAGCAACTTTTCAAAACCAATGATGGTTTTAAGATGGTTATTGTTGCAAACGTAGAGCCGGAAGAAATTACACCACTTTTGCGTAAATATGTGGCCTCTATCGAAATGAAACCGAGTCGTTCGATTGATTATCACGTTGCGTTTAACCCGGAAGTGCCGGAGCGAACTGTGGTTTCGGATGGGCATGAACCTTCATCGTTGTATGTAATGCGTTTGACTAATACGAGCGATTACCAACGTACGGCAAGAGACACGGTTATCGAAGATATTTTGCAACGTATTAGTAATGCACGTGTTTTGGATATTGTGCGAGAAGAGTCTAGCCTTGATTACAGCCCGAGCATTTACACCATGACACAAGATCGCGAACCCATCTCTGATTGGCTCTTGGAGTCTCAAGTTGAGCCCGAAGACGTGGCACTTTTAGAGAGTAAACTGGGCAAAGTGTTTGATGGTTTAGCGTCAAATATTACCCAAAAAGAAGTGGATACGGCCGCGAAACAACTGGCAGTCGCGATGCAAGGATTGGATGACAACCCAGCACAGAGATCATGGGCATATACTCGTTATTTGGTGCATGATTACGGCGTCGATGTGTTACTTGACGTTGAGAAAGTGGCTAAAAGTGTGACGTTAGATGAAGTGAAAGCGCATGCAAAATCAGCTTTTGGTCCACAGGCAAAACGCTCGGTGATGGTTTTAAATCCGGCCGAATAATCACGTAGTTTCTGACGAAAATCGTGGCAATAGTAATAAAAAAGACGGCGTGAAAGCCGTCTTTTTTAAGCACTTTAATCAAAGCTTTTATGCTGATTTACGCGAAAGTCGCTTTTCATTGTTGGTGTTGTTTTCTTTTGTGATCGCACCGTCTTGAGCCTTACCCTTTAACGTTACCACTTCCTTTTCAGGTAATTCGGCTGCTTCACCAAAGAATTTGCCACCAGGTTCAATGCTGAGGTTATTGCTCCAGATCCTACCGCTTACGCGTCCCTTGGCAAGCACTTGAATGTGTTCTGCGTGACAGTTTCCGTCCATCATGCCGTTAATGATCAGCTGTTTAGCGTAAATTTCACCGTTTACTCGCCCGCTTTCTGCGACAACGAGAGTGCCTTCCACGTTAATTTGACCATCGACGATGCCATCAATCTGGACATCGTTTTCTACTTTGAGTTCTCCGCTAAGAGAACAGCCTTTGGCGATGAGAGTTGAAGCTGCTGAGCTACTCGTTGTTCCACTGTTTTGATTAAAGATTCCCATCGTATTCTTCGCTCCTTAGTAAAAATGTCTTCGAAATCATTAAGGCTCCAATCGACAAATGGTTTCGGATTCAGTGCTCGCCCAACAAATCGCACCTCGTAATGCAGGTGAGGGCCAGAAGAGAGCCCACTGTTGCCGGAAATTGCAATCAGTTGCCCTTTTTTGACGAACTGACCACTTTTTACTTTGAACGCTTTCAAGTGCGAATAAGAACTCGAAAAACCGAAAGAATGTTGCAGCCTGAGGAAGTTACCAGAGCCCTTATTACTGCGGCGGGTGACTTCCACTACCCCATCGGCAGGGGCATAAATTTTGGTGCCGATATTTACGGCAAAATCGAGCCCACGATGCATCTTGGCAACTTTTGTCACCGGATGGATACGCTTACCGAATCCGGAAGATAGCCGTACCTTGCCGACTGGAGAGCCACTTGGTATTTGGTTTAATAACACCATGCGAACGTTTGAGGTTATCGCCGCCGCATCGAGCCTAGCATCCAAGTTATTTGTCGAGGTATGTTCTCCAACCCCAAGCACTTTCTCTAATTCACCCAAACGTTCCGAAACAAGTTGTACCCGTTCTTCCCGTTCTGAAAGGTCATTTTCTAGCTCTGATTTAAGTGTTTTCAGTGTGCTGAGCTCTTCACCCATGGTGCGTGAATGTTCTGTCAATTCAGCTTGTTTTAACGCTGCATTATCAACGCGAGTGTACAAGTGATGAATTAAGATTATGGTCGCGGCCAGAGCAACAACAAAAAAAACGAAAAACGTTTTTATGTTGCGTTGCATCCTTTTACTGAAGTACCAATGTCTTGAGCCATTGATAGTTGATATAGAGATCGTCAACTGGTCTTTCATCGTCTTCTATTGCTCGTATTTGGTATACGTCTCGTCACTGAGTTAGTAGGAATGTAAGGAAAACGAGTAGGGACCGCCAGAGGCAAATTGGAAAGAAGTGTCAGGTCGTGAGGCGTTTTCAGATATTAGATAAAAGACTCAATAAAGATTTAATATTCTGCTGATTTTGGTCGTAATTACTCCAAATCGCTTCATTTAACTGAATATTATGATTTTTAAGGCGGTTATCCGAGAAATTGGATTGTGAATATTGCCAATAGCATCCGCACGCAATTCAACTTACTTCACGGTTTGCCTTATAAATGTTGGATAATTTATCAAACCGACATTCATTACATCGATAACTTGTTTATGATAGCGGTTGATATAAAGCACTATTCATTGGCTTTAAACCTAAGCGTTACATTTCGTTTAGGAACACACAACTATGACAACGGAGTTGGTCGTGAAAAAACTACTATTGGCTACAGCAGTGGTCGCAGCTGCAGGGGGCGCTGGCTACCTGTACCAAAACAATACTACCGCAAGTGATGCAGGCTCACTGTTAACGCAAGTTCCTGCAGATTCACTTATGGTGACGTATCAGACTGAACCTTTTAACCATTATAAATACATGAACGCATTCGGTACGGCGAACCAAGGCTCGATTGCAGAACTTTTTTCCGATGAACCACTGTCTCCACAACAGCAGTTTGCAGTTAACTTATTCGATGGGTACCTAGAGAGTGCTGCGTCGCCAGAAACATTAAAAGCTTATTTGGGCACCGGGGAAAACATTAATCCTGTGTTGTACACAATTGGTATGGTACCGGTGTACAAAGTGGATATTGAAGACCCTGCCGCGTTATGGAAAACACTGGATCATGAAGAGCAGATGAGCGGCGCTAAGCATGAGTTGGTTAAGCTTGGTGAAGTCGAGTATCGTCGTTACGAGATGACTGATTCAATTGACCCGCAGGACGGTATTGGCTTGGTTGTAGCCGTGGTTGATAACGTGCTTACGTTAACGGTTGATGTTCCGCAACTGGGCGTTCAAAACCCGATTAAAATGGCATTAGGGCTTGAAGCACCAAGTCAAAATATTGCTGAGAGTGGACGTCTTGAGGCGTTGCAAGCCAAATACGGTGAAAACAACAACTCTTTTGGTTACTTTGATCATCGCGAAGTGATTAAAGGTTTGACGACGAAAGATGGCAATATGTTTGCTCGTCAAATCAGCACGTTGGATGCAATAGATCCTGAACCAACTATTGAGGAAATGCGTTCACCAGCCTGCCATACTGAGCTTACTCAAGTTGCAGAAAACTGGCCTCAGTCCGTCGCGTTTGCAGAATACAAGATGAAAGGCGATCAGGCGTTCATTAAAGGTTCTTTTGTTGTTGAGTCCAACAATAAAGTGATTCTAGATGCGCTCAAGTCGATTCGTGGTGTATTGGCAGAGTCTAAAAGTGATAAGAGTTTCTTTAGTATGGCGCTTGGTTTAGACATCAATACGCTAGCGCCATCGATTGGTCAGATCTGGGCTGACTTGACCCAGCCTCAATACCAATGCTCTTTATTGACACAAATGCAGCAAGAGATGGGCGGCCAGAATCCAGCAGCCGCTGTAAGCATGGGGTCAGGCATGGTTAACGGCCTTAAAGGGTTAAGCCTGCAAATGTTTGATATCAAAGTAGATACTAATGCTCAGCATGGTGAAGTATTTAGCCAGCTAGATGGTATGTTGTCTCTTTCTGCCAATGATCCAATGATGCTTATTCAAACTGCGCAAATGTTCGTTCCTGAACTTGCTCAATTGCAAATTCAACCGGATAACCAACCTGTTAATGTCAGTGAGCTATTAGAAATGCATACTGGCGTGAAGGTGGACGTGTTTGCTCGTCTAAACGAAAACCATTTCACCCTTTACAGTGGTGATAGTGCTGCGGAAGCAAGCAAAGAAGTGATGGCGCAATCACTTTCTCCAAATGGCTTGTTCAGCTTTGATTTTGATTCAGAGCGTATTTTGGAAGTGTTAGAGAGTGCGTCGTCAATCACTGGGGAGCCGGTTCCGGATGATGTTGTCAAAAGCTTACAAGGCGAGCTTGTTGGTGGTATGACGATGGACGTGACAGACCAAGGTATTGGTTTTGAGTTTGATTACCGCGGTGCAACTAAACCTGTAACGGTTGCACAGCAGTAACACATTGAGTAGAAAAAGGCGGCTTGAAGCCGCCTTTTGTTATTATGTACCGTATTAAAAAGCGAGTGGGAAGAGCGACGCTTACTCATCTATTTGAGGATGAGAGTATTGCTGATATTCAGGTAACTCTTTTCTTAAATTACTAAATGTCGTCCATGCACTTTCTTTTGAAAGTTTGTTGATCAGCCAGTTTGGCAATAGACCTCCGGGGTCAGCAAACGCCTTGTATTCCACGAGTGTTGTATCGTTTGTGAGTTTTTGTAACTCCCAAGTCGCATCAACCGAGCGAATTCGAACATAACCATTTTGTTCAGCAAGATATGAGTCAGGTGCGCTTTTGATTTCTATGGTGAACCCCAGCTCATCGACCCAGTACTTTGAGTAGGTGACCATATCCCGATTTTTGGCAGGCCATGGTGCTTTAAACTGGGTGTAAACGATGTTCTCGGTGGCCGATATCTGATTTAAAACCCGGCTATGACTGGCATTGTCAATCCAGTTCGGGATATTGTCACTGTCTTCCAGTAGCGTTAAAAATGCACCATAGCTGGTGGGTGTGAACATCCGGGCACGGATCTCAACTAAACCGTCACTATGTTCTCGGGAGTAAATTGTGATTCCATTCTTGTCACTCTCGAACTGCCAGTTCTCGTTGGCGCTCGCGTCAGTACCAGCGGATATCAATGTGGCGAGTGTTAAGGCGCCAATTCTTATATGCAACATCATGTTAGTATCCGCCAACTTTTCCTAAATTTAAGTTTATACGATTTGTTGTAGCTATAAGGACAATAGTATGTTTTTTGTTATTGTTCTGAAGGTTGCTCAGCACTGAAGCCACGTTGAATGTTGGTGAAGGTAAGCGATGCAAATATTACGATAACGATCGCTAGATGCCATGCTTGACTCAATCCAAGCTGCACCAGAGTTAAGCTGACCAATGAGGAGACGACCATTTGTCCACCACCAGACATTGCCGCTGCGGCACCTGCTTGCTTTTTATAAGGTTGCATTACCATCGCTTGTGCACAAGGTAGGGCAATACCATTACCCAAGATCATTAATAGCTGTCCTAGCATCAGAAATAGAGGCTCAACAGGGCAGAAAAATAACCATATTGCGGCAGTGAGGTGAAGAAATGGGGTGCAAAGCAGCATTTTTTTATTGCCAATAATTGGCCTTACTCGGTTACAAATCGTGGTACCACATAACATACCCAAAGCGGGAATGAGCGCCCACATCGCGTATTGAGCGGAGGTCATGCCAATTTGATCTTGCATGATAAATGGCATCACAGAGACTGTCGTAATCATTAAGCTGAAGTTTAACCAACTGATACTGGCGAAACTCATAAAGTAACGAGACGTAAGTAAGCTCTTGTATTGGAGCAACATGTTTCGGGGTGACGGAATGACAGAACGTTTTGCGATGGTTTCTGTGAACTTAAAGGCGATGATTACCCAGGCCAGCGAGACATAGCCCAACAGAGAAATAAACACCATACTCCAACCGAAGTGGAAGTTGATAAAGCCGCCAATCACAGGTGCAATAAGTGGCGTGATTGAAGCCGCCATGGCGATGTAAGACATTGCCACTGGGAGTTCATCCCCGCTAAATCTATCTCGAGTCGACGCCCTCGCGAGTACCGCGCAGCATCCTGTACCTAACCCTTGTAAAAAGCGCCCCATCACCATCCCTGTAAATGTGTCGCTGAAGAAAATAATCATCAGCAGACCAGACATCGCAATGAGTAAACCGGTAAGTAATACTCTTTTTCGTCCTAAAGCATCTGACACTGGCCCGTAGATAAATTGAGAGGGGCCAAAGCCGAGCAAATAAATACTCACAAGTAGTTGAGCTTGGTCGAGGGAGATGGAAAAGTCTTTTGCTATCCATGGCAAAGAGGGCATGACTAACCCCATGCTCAACTGGCCAACGCTAATAATAAGACAGGCGAGTAGTATAGTATGAAAGTTGATTGGGCGACTCATGACTGGTCTCCATTCAAACAACCTTTTTGGCGTCGTGATCTTAAGCCGCCTTCGTCATCCACTTCATTTAGCTTTGCTTTGACCCGCTTCACAGTCGATAGACTGACTTCGCATTGCTCTGCTACGTTCTGCAATGTGTAGCCTTCTAGCAGTAACGTTGCGATCTGTTGGTGTTTGGTTTTGTTTGCGGGGCGGCCGCGAAACTTCTGTTTCCATAATTCTGGCTGCTCTTTAATGGCCTGTCGCCCTTGCTCTGCGGCAAACAGGCGATGTTCAGTCTGCACTTTCCCATATCCAGATAACACTGTGAGTAGTGTTTGAGTTTGAACAGAACCTGGCTCAAAAATTATTGATTCACATACGGTTTTCAATGTTACCCCTTTATCGAGTAGCATTTTTATCGTGTTCAATGCTTGACTAAAGTCGCGACCAAATGCGGTCAGCCACCAGAGCACAATCGTATCCCCAGCTCTGACGGAATCGAGCAGGTGTAAGAATGCCTCTCTCTCGGTTGGAGGCATGCAACCACGAACCTTATCCTCAAAATGCTGAGCTTCGGGCGCAAAAGCTTTTAGAGTATTAAGGTGCTCTTGGTAAGCTCGATTTTTTGGCGAATAACGAGTGTAAAGATACGTGGTCATAAGGATTATGAGCCTCTTTTTTTTGGGTTCATATAGTGTAATGGCTCATAAATATACATGGGTTCATTAATGCTTACAACACTAAATGAGCCGTTTGGGAGTCAGAGGCAAATAAAAAAGCCAACCGAATGGCTGGCTATAGCTATTTAAGCTTTTGTTGTCTGTCGCTCGATTAACTTCACTGGCACCATCATTTTTACTAGGCTTCCGTTTTTCGTATTAATTTGATCAACAATGATCTTCACGCACTCGCGAGCGAGGCGACGGAAATCCTGGCGGAATGTGGTTAGTTGATAGCTCAACCATTCTGTCTGAGGAATATTATCAAAGCCAATGACTTGTAAGTCCTGAGGAATGCTCAACCCGCATTCTATACGGGCGATATCCATGACCGCCATAGCAAGGTTATCGGTTGCACAGAACACCGCTTCAGGCCGATTTTTGTCTGCCAGTATGGCACGGACTTTATCAAGTGAGCTCGCGTAGTCATAGCTGGCTTCAATGATGCGTGGCGTCTTGCCGGTTAGGTCTTCAAATTCAGAGCAGAAGCCGCTTTGACGTTCGTCATTCGTAAAGGTTGGTACTTCTCCCGTCAAATAAACCGCGTTCTTCACGCCACTTTTGTGCAGAAGTTGCGCGGCTTGTTGGCCTGCTTCGTAGTTGTCACTGATAACGTAGCTACTCCTAGTACCTTCAACAACTCGTGCGTATTGAACAATTGGGATATTAAACTCTTCACATTCTTCATAAAGGGACTTATTGAAGGTTGCGGAAGCGGCAATGACACCATCGACGCGATACTGGAAGATATTTGGGATTGAGTGGCCCTCTTCTTCATCCACTTGCCATGGAATCAATACGGCAGAATAACCTTTTTTCTGTAACTCACTGGAAATTAATTGCAGTGTTTTCATATGGATAGGGTAATCCGCATCAGGAAACACTAAACCTATCAATTTCGATTCGTTTGTGGTCAGGCTACGTGCAAAGGCGTTAGGGCGGTAGTTAAGGGCTTTAGCCGCTTCAAAGACTTTTTGCTTGGTCTTTTCGGATACTGAGCTACCCGGAACAAACACGCGCGATACAGTAGATTGAGAGACGCCTGCCATCTTTGCCACATCTTTTGATGTGACTACGTGTTTAATTGATTTCATGAATAAAACTTAGTTGCCAGTAATTGAGGTCATAAGACTAGCATAAATAGGTACGTATTCATAAATGTTCTGACGGGGTATCCTAAGTAGAATAATGGCTTTGGAGTGTTAAAAAGCAAAATGTGGGTTAACCCATTCGATTTGATTTGAGCTAGCACTAGATCTAGAGCGTAGATACTGTCCGTTTGTTGGACGTACAGTATCTACGTAAAGAACATTAATTTGCTTGTTTGACTGCAACTTTACGTTTCGGGGAGAGGAGTGAATACCCCATGTATCCGATGCAAGCGGTAGCGACAAGAATAGAGCAGCCACGCATAAAGTTAATCAGCATAGGAGCGTTGTCGGTAAACGCGTTGATCCCCCAAAGCATCACGAGAGAGAATACAAACATCACTAGTAAGCCATAACATGGAGCATCGATTTTGCCGGGAACGACATACCAACCATCTTCCTTGATTGGTTTATTTAGACGAGCATATTCCGCTTGCTGGCCTTTCACTGTGTAAAGATGCATTTCATCTTGTTTACCCGTCAGGAGAAGGCTAGCAATGTAAGCGACAACGGCATTCACAAGGACGCCAATCACGCAATACCAAGGCCACGCAATATCGGTCGCAACGGCTACATACCAGATCACCAAGAAGCTAGCAGCAACGCCAATTAACAAGCCTTTTTCCGTAATGTGTTTTGAGTAGAAACCAAGGACGAACATACAGAAGCTCGCACCGACAAAGTAAGAGCCTGCCTTACTCAGCACTTCCAGTACCGAGCCTGTGCTGGTGGCAAACATGATCGCTGGAATGATGACCAAAATCGCCCACGCCACCGTGAAGAAACGCGATACCTTTAAATAATGCTCTTCCGACTCGTTTTGCTTGTAGAAGCGTTTGTAAAAGTCAGCCACAGAAACGGTCGCCATTGAGTTAAATGCGGAATCGAGACTCGACATACTTGCCGCCAGAATCGCAGCGGCAATGATGCCCATCAAGCCTGGCATTCCATATTCACTCGCATAATGAAGAATGATGGTGTTGCCGTTTTCAAACTCTTTACCGTCGTAATAAGCGTTGAACAGGACGCCAAGCAAGATAAAGACAAAGTAAATAAAGAAGGCCACGTAACCCATCATCAACATTGCCTTTTTCGCATCGCCCATGTTTTTCGCGGCCATACAACGTTGTACCATCATCTGGTTACCGCCATACACGGTGGTGTGGAACATCGTCATTGCGATAACGCCGGCCCATACAGTCGTTACTTGGCTTAGGTCAAAACTTGTCTGTAGGGCATCGGTCATTCCTTTCGCTTTGAGTTCTGCCATGACCTCCGTCATCGGGGCAGGCATGCCATTCCATACAGCTTCAATGATGATGAATGCGCCAATAAATAAGATTACTGCTTGAATCACATCGGTCCAAATGACAGCCGCGATACCGCCCATTACGGTGTAGATAAGGGCAATTGCAGTGACGATCATGATGCAGTACATCACGTCGATACCAGTAATGAACTCTAAAATCATTGCTGTCGCGTAGAGTACGGCTGCCGAACTCAATGCTTGTTTGATAAGGAAGATAAACGACAAAGTCAGTCGTGAAGCCTTGCCGAAGCGTCGTTCTTGATACTCGTAGATAGAGGTTAAACCGTTGTTGTAGAAAAATGGCATAAATACAGCCACGATGAAGAAGATCACCAGCGGATAATTGAGGTGAATCGCGATAACCGACAGGCCTTCTTTGTAAGACCAAGCTGGCCCGCCAAGGAACGACATGGCACTCACGTAAGTACAAACGACAGAAATACCGATCGCCCACCAAGGGATGCTCTTATCACCCAAGGCGAATTGGCTAGCTGAAGTGACTCGCTTTCCAATTACCGCCCCCAGTACTAGCGTGAGGGCGATGTATCCCCCAAGGATGCTCCAGTTAAGTGCGCCAAACTCATGCATAATTAGGTCCTTCTAACTGTTCTTTCATTTGTGCAAACACGTCATAGCCAAGTTGCAGCAGGATATGAACGATGTCGATCGCCACCCAGTTTTCCTTCAGTAAATCGCCTTCGCGTCGCCAAATATCCATAACGCGAAGTTCGATGTGTTTTCCTGTTGGTGCAAGACCGAGCCAGCCACTGTGACCAGTATGAGTACCGTGCATATGCGGCCAGCCTCCAGTGGATACGTAGTCATTTTTGGCCAAAAAATTGACCTCAATATCGACACTTCGATCAGGGAAGGCGAACACGAATGGTGCTTGGTGGTGGTTACGGAAACCTTTGATGCCGCGCGTAGTGCCAATACCTGCTGGGCCGTACCACATAAAGTCACTGTGCCAGTAGTTTTCTAAATCCATCGAGAAGAGATCTTGACCATCAAAACGACCCAAGCAAGACAACATATCTTCGACTAATTGTGCGCTCTTCTCACTTTCTTTCAGAGACACAACAGAATGTTGGATACCGTTTGACGTCGCAGGAGAAGGGACTAAGCCATCGTGGCCTAGGCTCTTTCTAAGAGGGTTGCTGCTAGCTTGATTCATCGCATCGATGAAGTCTGGAATCATGTATGATTCGGTGATTTGGTCGTTCTCCACACACACCATTTCGGTGTAACGTAAGTAGAGTGTTTTCCCTGTTGCAGGGATGCCAAACAGTGGCTGTTCAAACGTACCGATAAAGTAACCAGTAGAGTTGTACCAAGTGCGGCCTTCGTATTCGCCGTGCATCACAATCATTGGTCGGCGCTCGGCATCAGGTAAAGCATTAACAAGTGGTGAGAGGAAAGATTCGTGGGTTGCATCTGGGCCATTGAGATCGTTCACAGGGTGCGCCACGCACCATTTTACGTCAGGGTTCAAAGCTTGCAGAGCGGCCTGTTTTTGCTCTTTATCTGCGGCGTTGAAGTAGTTCTGGTAGAACTGTTCGATGATGTTGAGTGACATGTTGCTTCCTTACTGTCTGTGATTTTAATAAATAGTGTTTAGTCAGCCGTTAGCCTTGCTGAAGCAGGATTTGCTTCCAGATTGCGGTCTCGTCAAACAAAGTGAATTCGCGACGAAGACCCCAAGGGCCAAACTCAGCGTGGCTGATCCCCATGATGTAAACCTCTTTTCCTGAAGGTTTACCAAACATCCCATATCCCTCATGCTTACCGTGCAAAGACCATCGAATTGCAGCGCGTGGTGACATCATGTCGTCATCTCGGCCAATACGATGGTGAACGGTAAATTGAGCATTTGGGAAAGACGCGCGAAGTGCCATCCAAAAATGATCGACTTCCGAGTGTGATAGGGCAGTTTGACCTCCAGTGTATTCGCCGATGCAAGCGCGGTCGTACTCTTTCGGTACTATAGAGAACTCGGCATTCATAAGGCTTCTGAGAATTGCTTCATAGCGCTGACCATATTCGTTGTCGTTGCCTACGCCCAAATAAGGTCCAGGAATGTCGACTTCAGGTGTGAACGGAAATGGGCTTGATTCCACGCCACCTTCAAATTCGATTTGTTGGCGTGCAAACTCTTCTGACGTCATGCCCAGTTGTTTCGCGATATCGGCTTGATCGCGAATCAACCATTCGTCATTGATTTGGTTATTGATAGCGTGGCAATCCGCGATAATGCGGAAACGAAGTTTGCGGTTCGAGGCTTGCCCGTAGAAGCCGTTGCCACTGTGTGTTGCAGTAGAGATGATTCGATGAGAAGAAAGCATGCCTTGTTCCGGGGTGCCTGACCAAATGACGTCTTCGCCATATAGCGTGCGATCGGGAAACTCGGCCAGTGTCGCCATTGTTGCACTGATCACCCCTTCGTTTCCTTGAACGATAGAGAGTGGAGTACGCACAACAATGTCGGGAGAGTAGTAGTGTTCTAAGGTGTTTAAACCTCGGTCTTCCCAAATCTCTTTTGTGATACCAAGAATGTAGTCGGGAAAATCACGCCACTTTTCATCGAAGCCAACCATGGCCATAAATCACCTCCGTAATTGAATAATTATGTTTGAATTATGTTTTGATTACGTATTCAAAATATATCATGTTGCCATTTTGTCAATGGATTGTTTTTCGATTGTTTAAATAGCGTGCTGATGATCAGGTTTTTAACAATTGAGCAGAAAACAAACTAAAAAAGTACAGGTGAGATGGAAGCAATCTCTTATCGAGACGTGTTAATAAGAAAGGAGGTCAAAGTTTTTTGTATGAATTTTCTAATATATTATTGTTTTTTAATCGCTTAATTTTCTTGCTCTGTTTGAATGTAACCAAATGATTAAGCCAAAACTGATAATCATGCAGATCAAGGCACCCAAATGGACTTTATCGCTAATATTCAGCTATTTTGGTGTCAATTATCCTTATATCTTTCAAATTTTCCTTTTGCATACGAATGCTTAAAGGCTTTTTTATTAAATCGGAAGTAGATAACGAATAAGCCACTAGAAAGGTGTTTATCTAGTGGCTATAACAGTCATAAGCGCTCTATGAGTGCAACGATCAGGATAAAAGCGCAGGCAACGATAGCGAGATGGCAGGGATGAAGGTAATCAACATCAACGCCACTATCATTGCACCAATCCAACCCATGATGGCTTTAGAGAGCGACTCTATCGGTACTTTGCCTACCTGACTTGCCATAAACAGGTTGGCACCCAGAGGAGGCGTAACAAAGCCAATGGCCAAGTTCACGATCATCACGATACCAAAATGAACGGGGTCCATGCCGAGTGCTGACGTTATGGGCAGCAGAATTGGCGTGAGAATAACAATGGCCGCCAGCGTTTCCATAAAGGTACCGACGAGCAACAACAGGACATTGATGCAAAGCAGTATCAGCAGTTTGTTTTCGGTAATCGATAGAATGAACTGAGCGATCTCGGTCGGTAGACGTTCTAGGGTCAATATGCGGCCAAACGTCACGGACGCACCCACAATGACGAGTACTGCGCCAACTAACAGTGACGACTCTAGAATGATTTTCACAACTTGCGCTGGTTTGAGCTCTTTATAAACAAACATGCCAAAGAATAAGCCATAGAGAACTCCGATGGCGGCTGATTCGGTAGGCGTAAAGATACCGGAATAGATGCCGCCGAGAATGATTACGGGTAGTAGCATTGCCCAACTGGCTTCTTTTAGCGCATCAAGACGCTCTGCCCAAGTGGCTTTGCGTTCGTTACCTGTGTAGCCACGCATTTTGGATACGATTAAGCAGTAGCCAATCAATACCATACCGACGACCAAGCCAGGAATGATGCCCGCCATGAACATCTTGGTGACCGAGACTTCAGCTGTGATCGCGTAGACGATCATCACCACAGAGGGTGGAATAATGACGCCAATTCCGCCGGAGGACGCGATTAAAGCACCTGCAAAGCTGCGGTCGTAGCCTTTCTTCACCATCGAAGGAATCATCGTCAGGCCGATAGCGGCAACAGTGGCAGACCCTGTACCAGAGATGGATGCGAAGAACATACACGCCACAATGGCCACGATACCAAGCCCGCCAGTAAAGTGGCCAAAGAAGACCTCCGCCACATGCAATAATCGTTTTGAGATCCCTCCTTGGCTCATAAGGTTACCTGCTAAGGTAAAAAGAACGACGGCGAGGAGAGGGAAGGAGTCGAGCCCTGTCACCAAGCCTTGTACTAAAAACTCGATGTTAAGGAATGGCAGGCTTAATATCGCGACCATACTGGCTGCCGCCAGAGCAATACCGACCGGAACGCCAATGAGCAGAAGCAGACCAAAGCTGCCAAACAAAAGTGCAGACGTCATGCGTTAAACTCCAATAGTCGGTTAGAAGTACGATACTTTGCTTTGATATGGCGATAGCGTTGGCGAGAAAAGCGAACTCGTTCATTGCTGGTGGAGCACGCGTTTACACGTTGATAAATGCTTGTCACTAGGCGCGCGCAGCTTAATAGTGCGCAAACTAAAACAGAGGCATACAAACACGCAATAGGAATTTCCATTGCGGGTGCAATCTGACCGAGTTGCAGGCTGCGATTGATCACCTTAAATCCAAACCAGGCGACAGTGGCACTAAAGGCAAGGTAGATAAGATCAGAAACAATCAAACTGAATTGCGTCCAATTGCCCGGAAGTTTATCGATGAACACACGAATGCGGATGTGTCGATCATCTCGGATACAATAGCTGATGCTCAGGTACATCGCCCATACGAATAAATAACGTGCCAGCTCTTCAGCCCACGCGATCGTTGCGTCAAATAGGCGTAGTGCGATTTGCAAGCACAGTAAAGTTGTCATCGTTGAGATCGCGATAACGATAAGGGTTGGTTCTAGGTATTTGTCTAGTAAGCGAAACCACTTCATGTTCACCTCCAAAACGAGAAAGCACGACCTGTTGCCAGATCGTGCAAAAGAGTGGGAGTTATAGGCGTTCTATCTCGGCCATCACGTTGTCAAACAAGTCTTTACCCGTTTTACTGCGCAAGTCCTGGTACACGGCCGCATTCATTTTCTCTTTCATGATGCTGCGTACCTCGTCTGGGACGATGTTAACCGTCATGCCTTTTGCTTCGAGCTCTTTGATTACTTCTTGGTTTTGCTGCGCGGCGAGCTCACGCTGTTTTGCGATGGTTTCTTTGCTTACTTCACTGATCAGCGCTTGTTGTGCGGCCGGCAGTGAATCCCAAAACGATTTGTTCATGAACAACACGTAGTTGGTGTATATATGGTTAGTTAAAGAGAGGTACTTTTGTGCCTCGTAAAAACGTTCGGCATAAATAGAGTAGATAGCACTTTCTTGAGCGTTAATCAGGCCTTGTTGTAACGAGGTGAAAATTTCTCCCCAAGACAGAGGTGTTGGCGCAGTACCAATAGATTTCCACGCGCTTATTTGAGTGGGGTTAGATGCCGAGCGAATCTTTAGCCCTTTCAGGTCCTCAATACTATCAATTGGCTGTTTGTTGTTGGTCACGCTACGAAAGCCGACCTCCATAAAGCCAAGTCCATGAAAGCCTTTTGATTCCATAGCATTCAACAATGGTTGTCCGATCTTCTCACTGTCGAGCGCTTTGTGTGCTTGCTCTTCGCTATCAAAAAGGTAGAACACGTCGAGCACGTTAAACTCTGGGACGTAGGGAGAGAGTAAAACTGACGCACCAAACGTCATTTGTAAGTTGCCTTGCTGTACGAGTTCAGTCGTCTCACGCACATCGCCTAGTTGTCTTGCCGGATAGATTTCAACTTCTATCTCACCGTTTGAGCGAGCTTCCACTTCTTGTTCGAAATAGAGCATTGCTTTGTGTACGGGAGAGGTTTCTTGACTGTCATGAGCAAGACGAATAACACTGGTTGCAAACGTATTCATACTGCTAAATGCAAGCCCCAGTGCGGTAAGTGAAGTAAGGATTGCTTTCTTCATCGTTCTTCCTTGTTTCTGGTATGACCTGCCATGGGCATTCGTCGGCAAGTCACACAACTTTTTATGTTTTTATAAATTAGTTGAGCAATTCATATCCATTTTGCATACGAATCCAAAATAAAACATTAAAGTAACAAGTCAATAACAAGATTGATGAATTGATGAGGAATTAAATAACGATTGGTGAAAATTTAATCGTGATCACAGAAAATGCCTTACTCGAAAGCAAGACATTTTGTTTATGAAGAATGAATAAAATGGATTTATTAAATGGTGCTACTACGTTCGATCAAGGTGCCTTGCTCGAAAAGGTATTCGCCAGTTGCATCCAGGTTGCCGTTGATTCGATTCATCAAGTCTTCAACCGCTCGTTTAACAATTTTGTCGACTGGTTGAGCAATGGTGGTCAAATCATAACTCGGCCATGCAGACATCGGAATGTTATCTACACCCATCACAGAGAAGTCTTGGGGGATCTTTGCTCCGGCTTGTCGCAAGCCATCCATCACACCCATGGCGAGGATGTCGTTTGCACAAAAAATTGCATCGGGTTTGCTAGTGTGCGACAAGATCGCTTTCGCCGCTTCTAAGCCTGCTTCAAAGCTGTACTTGGCTTGGATAAAGGTTGGTGACGGGGAGCCGAGTTCTTGCAACTTTGAAGAGAAACCCAGCCAACGCTCTTCACTGGTCATGGAGCCAGCATCGCCACTGATATAAGCACACTGTTTTGCGCCTTTCTGCGTTAAATACTCGGCTGCTTGTTGGCCCGCCAATCGGTTATCAATACCAGAGCTATTGGCATTAATACCCTCGGCGTAGCGGTTAATCAAGCTTAAATGAACGCCAAACTTTTCGCATTGGGCAAACGCGCGTGAGGTTAAACGGCTGGTGGCGATAACGAGTCCGTCCACTTGGTATTCAATGGCGCGTGAAATGGCGAGATCGAGGTCGTCCTTGTCGATAGGGCAAAGCACAACTTGTCCGCCTCGCTTTTGAATTTCGACAGCCAAAGCACGAGATTGCATGTCGTACATTGGGTTTGATTCGCTATCTAACGCAATCGCCACTAAGCCTGAACGATTCGAAATCAGACCTCGGGCGATGGCATTCGGTGTGTATCCGAGCTTAGCTGCGGCATCCATCACCATTTTGCGTTTCTTCTCGCTAATACTCGCAGTCGGGCTGAATGCTCTAGATACCGTCGATTGAGAGACGCCGAGCATCTTCGCGACGTCGATCGAAGTTACTTTCGCTTTAATGGTGATACTCCTTATTTAAGGCCATTGAACCTTCTCATACGTGCTGAGTGTATGGGCTAGGGGATTTCTGTGTCTAGAGCATTACATTGATAAGGCGTAAATATCAGAGAAAACTCAAGAATTCATCACATTTCTCTCTTGTTTGAAGCCATCAATGATCATTTTGTGTTCAGACCCAACACAAAAGAAGCTAACGCCGAGTTCACGCCATTCCCGAGCTTGTTGAGCCGTCGCGACAAACATGCCAACAGGTTTATTGGCGGCTCTGGCCGCTTCGATTACTCGCATACTTGCTTGTGCGACTTTCTCATCATGAACGCTATCAGCACCATAAGCGACAGTGAGATCAACTTGGCCAATGAAGAGCGCATCAATTCCTTCAACATTGGCAATCGCTTCAACATTTTCAACCCCTTGAGGGTCTTCAATTTGTGCAATGACAATCGTATTCGCACGGCTGTCTTTTAAGTGTTCAACCATGGGCTTAGTGGCGTATTGCGCTGCTCGACTGGAACCAGCATACCCTCGGCCACCTTCTCCGTAATGGCAGATTTTCGCCAGTTGCGTCGCTTGCTCAGCAGTACAAACATGGGGAATTTGTACACCCGCCGCGCCACAGTCAAGCGCGTTCAAAATGGTTGAAGGGGCGCTGTCTTGTACTCGTACCACGCACGCGAGGTCATTCGCTCTAGCCGCCATGATGCACAGATCAAGCGAGGAACGATCGAAAGGTGCGTGCTCTGCATCCAGTACCACAAAAGGCAACTCTGCCAGTGCCAATACCTCGATAATGTGAGGGTGAGGGGTTTTAACAAATGTACCTAATAGCGTTTCTTTAGTCAGACGTTGTTTAAAATTGCTCATGATTATCTCCTTTGCAAAGGTATGCAAAAACTAACACGGAGAAATGTAAATTATGAGTAAAAACGATGTGATCTAAAACTCATTTTTGATTAAAAATTAAACTCAATCAAGGTCCTTATTACTTGCTTTTATTTGTTTAAATTAATTAATACAAAGGCTTAAGGGTTGTTTTTGTGGTTTGTTGACTTAACTTGTCAAATGTTAATTAAGTGTTTAATCTGATTTTGCATTCGTATCCAAAAGCATAAAAATAACCGTTCGTCAGCCTCAATGTTCAAGGAGAAAACCAATGGCACGCATTTTAAAAAACGGAATCACTGAAGAAGCATCAGCATCAAACGACGCAAAAGTGCGTCAGATTGTTGAAAGCATTCTTGCTGATATTGAATCGAAAGGTGATAGCGCTGTACGTGAGTTGTCTGAAAAGTTTGATAACTGGTCGCCGGAGCAATTCCGCCTGTCAGAAGAGCAAATCCAAGCCTGTGTGGATGCGCTTGATGAATCGACTCGTCATGATATCGAGTTCGCTCAGCAACAAGTTCGAAACTTTGCTCAAATTCAACGTGACTCAATGAAAGACGTCGAAGTAGAAACCATGCCTGGTGTGGTACTGGGGCATAAGAATATTCCAGTGAACAGCGTGGGTTGTTACATCCCTGGCGGTAAATACCCATTGGTTGCATCCGCTCACATGAGTGTACTGACGGCGAAAGTCGCGGGAGTAAAACGTGTTATTGCTTGTGCGCCTCCATTTAACGGCCAGCCGAATGTCGCGATTGTCGCTGCGATGGCAATGGCGGGTGCGGATGAAATCTACTGCTTCGGTGGTGTTCAGGCGGTAGGAGCTATGGCATTGGGCACGGAGACTATTGCGCCAGTCGATATGATTGTAGGGCCGGGTAACGCATTTGTAGCAGAGGCAAAACGTCAGTTGTTTGGTCGCGTTGGTATCGATTTGTTTGCAGGGCCAACGGAAACTCTTGTCATTGCTGATAAGAAAGGCTGTGACCCGGAATTGGCAGCGGCAGACTTGCTTGGTCAGGCTGAGCACGGTTACAACTCTCCAGCTGTCTTGTTGACCAACAGTGAGACATTTGCACAAGAAACCATCAAAGAGATTGAACGTCAGTTAACCATTCTCCCTACGGCTGAAGTTGCGGGTAAAGCGTGGGCAGATTACGGACAAGTGATCGTATGCGATAGCTACGAAGAAATGGTGGAAGTGGCAGACGATATTGCGTCTGAACACGTTCAAGTTATGACCGAAGATCCTAAATACTTCCTAGATAACATGACCAACTACGGTGCCTTGTTCCTAGGTCGTGAAACCAACGTTTCTTACGGCGATAAATGTATTGGTACCAACCATACACTGCCAACGAAGAAAGCGGCGCGATACACCGGTGGTCTTTGGGTAGGTAAATTTATCAAGACCTGTACTTACCAGCGTGTAACGGAAGCGGCATCCCTAAAAGTCGGTGAGTACTGCTCTCGCTTGTGTGCACTAGAAGGTTTTGCTGGCCACAAAGAGCAAGCGGATATTCGTGTGCGCCGTTACAAAGGCAAAGTGGAAGAGGCGTAATATGTCGAAACTTGCCTTAGTCACAGGCGGCAGTGGCGGACTGGGTGCCGCCATTTGTCGCAAGCTAGCTGAATCGGGATATCGCGTAATTCTGACTTACAACAGTAATCAGAAAGCGGCCGAGGATGTGCTTTCCTCGCTGCCACGTAACGAGCATCTAGCATTCAAATTGAACGTGGCAGATTCTAGTGCGATTGAACAGCTTAAACATCAAGTCAGTGAAATAAGCGACAAGCTGGATTTGTTGGTCAACTGTGCGGGGATGACGAAATTCGTCGCGCACTCTGATTTGCAAAGTTTAGATGACCAGCTGTTTGACCAAATTTTCCAAGTGAACGTCCGTGCGCCTTTTGCCATGGTTCGAGCGTTTGAGCCTTGGCTCAAGCAAGCCAATGGTTGTGTGGTGAACATTACTTCTATCGCGGCACAGACTGCGATGGGCAGTAACATTGCTTATTGCGCGAGTAAATCTGCCGCAGAAAACATGACCCGTTCTTTAGCTCGCGCTCTGTCTCCCGAGGTTCGAGTTCTGGCTGTTGCTCCAGGGCTTGTCGACACTGAGTTTGTCAAAGGCTTGGATGACGCATGGCGTAATCAACAAGAACAATCCACACCGCTTAAGCGTTTAGCCAATGATGAAGAAGTCGCTCAAGCCGTGTACGCCGCGGCAGATCTTCTGACCTTCTCGACAGGCAATACCATCGCGGTTGATGGTGGGCGACCTTTAGGTCTGTAACACACTTTCGGTTTGTAACTAACAATTCAAAGGCTAGGTCCAAACAAGGACAACAAGGATTTACAATGACTCTACAATCTAAAATGAATAATAATCTGGTCCGCTACATGGAACTGATTCCGGGTACGAGTGCGTTTATTGATGCGCGCACGCCAGGCAGTGATCTGAAAGATAACTTCTGCATTATCGGTGCTGGGGTGGCAGAAAGCAGTCGTCAACATGTTCATATTCGCGATACGGCGGGCTTTAACATTGGTGCCGCAGGCCAACCGCCGGGCATCAAAAATTCGTTGCACTCTCATCGTACCGCCGAGCTTTTCTTGGTGTTCAAAGGTCAGTTCCGTTTTTATTGGGGGAACGATGGAGAGCATGAGGCGGTGTTGTCTCACGGTGACGTCATCTCGATTCCAACCAATCTCTTCCGTGGATTTGAAGTGGTTGGCCGCGATTACGGCTTTATGTTCTCGGTACTTGGCGGCGACGATTCAGGTGGCGGCGTTATTTGGCATCCAAACGTTATTAAAGACAGTCAAGGTTATGGTTTATACCTCAAAGCCGATGGCACACTCGTGGACACCATTAATGGCGACCCGGTGCCACAAGAATCAGAATTGATGCCGCTGCTTACCGAAGAAGAGCTCGCGACCTTCGATACCTACACCGCAGAAGAGATGATGCCATTTGTCGCTCTGCAAAAAGATTATCGTGAAATCAAAGGCGATTTCGGCGGAAGCAACGTGAAACAATACGCCTTAACGGGTCATCCTTTGGCGAGTTATGACTTCCAAGTAAAGAGTGAAGATGAAGTGAGCATCATGGCTTATGAGCTTTCTGAAGGTGGCTCGATTCCTCAACACTGCCGAGAAGAAAAACAAGTGCTTATCAACTTTGATGGCGATACTGAAGTGGTCCTCACGCATCAAGGCGAACAAGCGAGTGTTGTTTTAACGCGCGGTGATGTGCTGAATGTTCCAGAAGGTGCGTCTTATTCACTGACGAACTTGCGTGGTAATAGTTTGACGTATTGCATTCTTGGGTCTGATCAACCAAAGCCGCTTGCAGGAGAATAAAATGACACAACCCACCTCGTTAGTTTGGCTACCCGGACTACTTTGTGATGGCACATTGTTTGAGGAAGTCAACCGAGCGTTGCCAAGTTGGGTTGAGCCTACATGCCCGACGCTGGCTTCATTGCCGTCAATGGAACAGCTGGCGCAGAAAGTGTTGCAAGACGCACCGCAGGAGTTTGTCTTGGGTGGCTTATCAATGGGTGGGATTCTTGTCTTTGAGGTGTACCGTCAAGCGCCAAACAGAGTCAAAGGCTTGATCCTCATGGATACCAATGCAGCAGATGAAAAGCCAGAGGTGACACAAAAGCGTGATGCACTGGTTAATCAGGCATTAAATGGTGAGTTTGAACGCATTACGCCTGACACTCTGATGCCTGTGCTGATTCATCCAAGCCGTTTGCAAGACAAAGCGTTAACTGAGCGTATAGAAGGCATGGCGGTCAATGTAGGTTTGGAGGCATTTGAAGCACATGCTAAAGCGTTAGCAACTCGCCCGGATGCTCGACCTTTATTGGCGGACATTCAAGTTCCTACGTTGGTGATAACAGGTAAAGAAGATAAGCTTTGTCCGCTAGACAATCATCTGCTCATGGAGAGATGCATCCCAAACGTCACGCTTCATGTTATCCCTGAGTGTGGGCATCTATCTACGCTTGAGCAGCCTTTAATTGTTAGTGAAGTGATGACTACTTGGCTTCAAGATAACTTTGCTTAGTGTTGATAAGAACTTCATCACTCACCACCTTAAGGTTACTTGGGTATAGGTGGTGAGCGATGAGTATTATCAGAAGTAGTAGCGAATACCTGCCGCGAATTGATCATCACGGTTTTCGAATTTGCTGCCATCGTACTGATCTTTACCTAGGTCGAACTGGTATTCAGTCCAAACTAGGAATTTGTTCTTCTGGAAGTGGTATTCAAGACCAGGAATCAGCAAGTTACGCTCGTAGCCTTGTGTCTCGTCACCGCGATCTTCCATGTAGTTGTAGTTCAACGTTGGGCGTAGGCCGTTATCGAAGTGGTAGTAAGTGTAGATTTCGCCACCTAGGGTATCGAACATTACGTCCGTACCGCCTTGGCTCACTGCTTCCCAGTTTTCGCCAACGTGGAAAGTCGCACCTGCGTAGAAGCCACCGTTGCTGTAGTTTGCGCCCAATAGCATGATGCGCATGTTGTCGCCGTTTTCTACGCCAACCACGCTTGCGTCTAAATCAGCAACTTCATTTTGATGGTAAGCCGCACCAAGTGTTACGCCATCAACCGGTTTGTAAGTGATAGACGCACCCATGCCGTTTTTCAATGAGGCTGTCGCATTGCTTGCTAGAGCAACATCTTCACGCGTGGTTTGGTAAGTAAAGCCGTAGCTCACTTTTTCATTGATTGAATTACGGTACGTGATTGAGTTTTCTGCACGACCAGCACCGGATGCGATACCCCAGTCAGCTAGGTTGTAAACACCTGAGCCACGAGTACCGAATACACGACCTAAATCGGTGTACCATGCTACGTCGTAGAAGGTAGACCACTGCTTAGTACCCGCAGCAATCTTGCCATATTTTTCGTGATCAACACCTGCGTATAGCAAGCGGTCGTAAATGTTGTCGCCGTTCGCGCCAGAGTTGTAGCCCCATTCCGCGTGACCGAAACCAGTCCAGCCGTTATCCAGACCCATTTGGCCTTTCAAACCGAAACGTGAGCTGCCGCTGTTCCATTCGCCGTTGTCATCACCGCCACGGTCTTGGTAGCGAAGATCGAAACGGCCATCGATGGTTAGGCTGTCGCCAGCGTCATTAACAAAAGTGTGTGCAGCAAAGGCTGAGCTAGAAGTAAGCGCTGCTAAAATCACTGCAGAAAGGGTCGACTTTTTCATCATCAATCTCATTATTCAGGGCGCAGAAAGCCACCGTGCGTTCATGCCCGTTTTGAATAAGGGTTCTATCTTGAGGTTGTGCCCCATCCTTGAGGCACGAGTTGGGAGCATGTCGCCTGAACCGAGAGGGGACTCAGGCAGCATAAAGGCGGGTTGACAATCCGCCCCTAGGACTTCTTATAGAGAAGGGTTTAGGATCTGTTGAGTACGCTCGAACACGTCTAGACCTTGCTGTTTTAGCCAGTAAGGTAGGTCGATCAGTACCCAGTTCTCAGATAGCTTGTCGCCATCACGGTAGTAAACGTCAACCACTTGCATGTCTGCACGTACTTCACCACCTGTCATACCTAGGAAACCACCGATTGGCGTGTTAGATAGGTTTGGCCAGCCGAAGAAACAAGAGAAGTTACCTTCTGCGAAACGACATACGTGGCCGTTAAACTTCTTGTCTTTCAGGTTGTTACGGAATGGCAATTGGTGCTGCTGTTGGTAACGAGGGATTGTGTAAGACGCACCGATACCACATGGACCGTACCAGATCATGTCTTTAGACCAGCTCTTCTCAAGAACTTCTGGTGGGCAACCCATAGCGCCACTGTCGTTTAGTGCAGATAGGTCATCAACCATCTTGTTCACTAGTGCTAGTGTTGCTACGCCTTCTTCTGGTGCTGCGTCTTCGAACAGTAGACCATCGTGGTTACGAGGACCAGGGTATACGAAGTGCTTACCTGTTGATGGTGGTAGTGGGTAACAACCCGCTTGGTCCATTGCACCTAGAAGGTCTAGGAATAGGCCAGTCTTAGTGATCTTGCCGTTTTCAACACAGTTAAATTCTGCGTAGCGGATGTTCATGATTTTGCCAGTTGGGCGCATGCCTAGGTATTCAGCGTCGAATAGACCCATGAAGTGACCCATGCTCATTACCCAGATTTCACCTGATGTTACTTCGTTCTCACCACCGATGAAGATGTCTTGACGACGCTGCATGCGAGTCATTGATTTCATCAAAGGAGCCCAGAAAACGTCAGCCGCTGCTTGAGCGCCTTGTTGCTCACGGAATGGGTAAACACCACGCCATAGGTAATCTTCTGAAGTGTGTGCTTTTAGTACTTCTGCCACGTTCTCGTGAGTTGCGTTTTCCATTGCGCTGAAGTATTCACGTACAACGCGTTTCGCTTCTTGATATTTAGACATAATAAACTCTCTTATTTGCTGTCGAGTCGGCTTTGGGAACAGGACTCGAAATTAAGTTTTTTCATCCGGCCGGGGAGCCAGCCGGAGTTTTTGAAATTCAGTTACGCTTTTGCTGCTTCGGCTTTTTTGCTCTTATCGAACACGCCGCCTTTTAGTGTCTCTGGCAGTGATAGCCATAGAAGACCAGCAAGGATCCATACGATTGGTGAACCCCACATTGCGGTTTGTAGGTCGGTACGTTCTTGGATGAAGATAAGTACCATTGGTGCCCACATACCGAGGATACGACCGCCGTGGAATAGCGCCGCGCCGTAGCTACGTAGGTGTGCTGGGAACAGTTCTGAGAAGTAACCACCCCATACCGCAGAAGAAGACAGACCGAAGTTGTAAATCAGACCAAGTAGAGCCAGCATGTTTAGGCCGCCAATCACCATGTCGCCAGGTGCAACAAAGAAGATTGAAACCATGATGCCCGCTAGGATGAAGCCAAACGCGTTCACCTTACGACCGAATTTGTCAGCTACCCAACCCCAGAACCACGCACCAAACAGTGAACCAAATGCTGAGATAGAGAAGATGAGACCGATGGTTGCACCGTCGAACATACGTACATCACGTAGGTATGTGGTTACGAAGCCACCAAAGAATTGGAAACCGTAGAAGTTAAGGCCAGCCAGTAATAGACACGTTAGTGTGATCTTACGGTAAGGCTTGCTTAGCATTTCGCCCCAAGAGCCTTTTTTCGCTGGTGCATTTGATTCTTCTACTTTTGCTTGCTCTTCTTCACCGTAAGCGATCACTTTGCTGTCGCTAGGTAGTACAAAGATCATGACAACAGCCGCTGCCAATGGTGGGATACCACCGACAAGCATTAGGCTTTCCCATGGTGCATCAATACTTGCAATAAATGCTGCATACGCACCCATTACCATCAGTGCTACAGAGAACATAGAAGACGCGAATGCCGTCAACTTACCACGTACCGTTGGCGTAAATAGGCCGATCATCAAGCTTACTGCCACGGTGAAGTAACCACCCAGTGACAAACCAATGATGAAACGCATTGCTGCCCATGTTGTGTAGTCGGTGAACATCATATTGATGATCGTTGCGCCACCGTTTAGGGCTGTGATGGTAATAAGAGTGGATTTCTTACCAAATTTTGTTGCGAACCAAGCACAGCTCAATGCACCGATAAGTGCACCAACCGACTGCCATGTATAGAACTGGGCAGTGTCTGACAGGCTAATACCATCATACGCTTCAACGATGTATGGGCGTACGAAGTCAATAATTACAAAGTTATAACAATAGAAAAAGTAACCAACCAGTATCGCTAGATAGGCAGCTACCCTTTGAATCATAGGAACTTCGCTCATGTGTCTTTTGGCATTCATGACCGATAAACCTCTATTTCACTCAGGATTTGTTGCTATTCAAACTTAA
This sequence comes from Vibrio sp. 1288, assembly GCF_033344475.1. Lineage (NCBI taxonomy): Bacteria > Pseudomonadati > Pseudomonadota > Gammaproteobacteria > Vibrionales > Vibrionaceae > Vibrio > Vibrio sp. 1288. Next base: position 51,537 of record NZ_JAWPOX010000003.1, on the reverse strand, counting down.
AGAACACGATCTTATTGGGATCATCTTCGATTTCGTGTCGTGGTGAATCATAGTTTTTTTAAGGTCATTAGATCCGTGATCAATATCAATTTTAAAATGAATGCGTACCCAATTAGTGGTTTTTAGTGATGGGAGTCTCATTAAATCGGTCTTTTTGGCATTTTTGAATATATAACCGTCTATATTGGTGATTATAGTCACAGTTATGGCGGGATTATCGTTTAGATATGCTTTTTTAAAGTAATATCCAAGCACAAATAATTAGCACCCAGAATTATGGAAACCCTGAAATGGTTACGTACTCAAGTTTTGTGGTGATTGCGTTATACGTGTTAATCACCATATTAATCAGCTATTTAGTGAACAAGCGCTACAGCAATGGTGGCGACTTTTCTACGGGTGGAAAGCAATTTGGCTGGTTTACGGCGGGTGTTTCGATACTTGCGACTTACATTAGTGCGATGACGTTTGTAGGGATGCCTGGTTGGGTTTATAGCTCTGGCATGGAAGCGATGAGTATTCACCTTAACTATCCCATCGTTATCTTTTTCACCGTCATTTTCTTTGTGCCTGTCTTCTATAAGCTGGGTCTGACTTCGATTTATGAATACCTTGAGCACCGCTTTGGGGTGTATGCAAGAACCATCAACTCGATTGTGTTCATTGTGGTTCAATGTATCTCTGCGGGTGTGATTTTGTATGCCGTGGCGCTGATCTTAGTGCAAGTTCTGCCTATCAGTATTTCTGAAGCCATTATCTACATTAGTATTTTCACCGCTTGCTATACCTATGCGGGCGGAATTTCCACGGTTATCTGGACCGATATGTTGCAATCTGCAGTATTGGTAGCAGGCAGCATCGCTATCTTTGCCATTCTAATGACAGAGATTAATGCGGCAGATTACCTTTCTCGTAATCACCTGAATATCATCAACTTAGACTTTGATTTAGGCGTAGATACCACACTCTGGGCTGGCGTGGTTGCCGTGAGCTTTTTGCATTTGAGTGTGTACGGCACCAACCAATTGATCATCCAACGCACGTTAGCGACGAGATGTGAAAAGACGGCGCAGAAGTCGATGCTGTTGTGTGGTTACGGTGCATTTTTTGTGTACTTATTCTTCGCGGTACTCGGTGTTCTTTTGAGTGTTTTCTATCAAGATCAATCGTTTGAAAACAGCAACGAAGTGATTTTGGATTTCGTCTTCAACCACACTAACCCAATCGTCGTTGGTTTGATCATTTCCGCATTGGCAGCGGCCGCAATGTCGACCTTGGACTCGACCTACAACTCGATGGCGACCGTCGCGACGTTCGATATCTACAAGCGTTTCGTTCGCAAGAGTGCCGATGATGAGCACTATGAAAAAGTCGCAAGAAAGATGAGTTTGCTTGCTGCGGCCATGGTGGTAGTGCCAGCTCTTCTCGCGGTATCGAATGAATCGGTACTCAAAACCATCGCTAGCCTGACTTCCATCTTTGTTGGTATCCGTTTGGGTTCATTCGTGCTTGGTTTATTCTGGGCGAAAGCCAATGAGAAAGGCGTGATCGTTGGCAGTATCATGAGTGTGATTGCGGTGTTTACTGCCATGTATCTCGACGTGGCTTGGCCGTGGTTCGCGCCAATTGGTACGTTTGTCTTCCTTTTGTTTGGTGTGTTAGTAAGCCGTCGTTGGGGCGCTGTGACTGCCGAGCAACAAATTTTTATCAATAATCAAAAACATCTTTTTGCAAAGCCAACCGCAAGCCATTACGGGCTATTGGTGTTCGCTGTGGCGACCATCGCCGCTTGTATGGTTCTCCCTGATTGGCTTTATGCTGCATTGTCGTAATAGGTAAGTTTATGCTGTCCATCTTTGATATTTACAAGATTGGTGTGGGCCCTTCTAGCTCTCACACCAATGGTCCAATGATCGCGGGTTACCACTTCACTCGTTTGATTGAATCGAACTTGGCAAAAGTGGTTCGTATTCAAGTCGATTTATACGGCTCACTCTCGTTAACGGGGATTGGTCACCATACTGACCGCGCAACGATTTTGGGTCTGTTGGGTAACAAACCAGATACCATCAAAATCGCTTCTGCGAATAAAGCGATGCGCAAGGCGATTGAAGAGGGCATGATGTCTGTCGATGGCCGTCATGAAATCGAATTTAACTACAAAACGGACATGTTGTTCCACGAAGAGAACCTTCCTCTGCATGAGAATGGCATGACGATTACTGCGTTAGATGCGCACGGCAATCAGGTTGGGTTTGAAACTTACTACTCTATCGGTGGTGGTTTCATCGCAACGGCGGATGAATTGCAAAATGGCAGTGCGACTGCACCCGTAGAAGTTGAGTTCCCATTCTCCAGCGCGGACGAAATGTTGGCACAGGCTGAGAAGAACGGCATGAGCCTCGGCGGCATGATTCTGAAAAACGAACAAGCGTTTCAGGATATGGAAGCCATCAATCAACGTGCAGAACAGATCTGGCGTGTGATGACGCGTTGCATGGAACGCGGTTTCGAGACAGAAGGTATCTTGGATGGCGGCTTGAACGTGACCCGCCGTGCGCCAAACTTGCTGAAGAAGCTTGAAGCAAATGCAGCAATCGAAAACGATCCAATGGAAATCATGGATTGGATTAACCTGTTTGCTTTTGCGGTGAGTGAAGAAAACGCGGCTGGTGGACAAGTCGTAACGTCGCCAACTAATGGTGCGGCGGGTGTGATTCCGGCGGTATTGATGTACTACCATCGCTTCATCAAAGAGTTTGATACTAAACAGCTTAAAGACTTCCTTGCTGTATCCGGTGCGATTGGCATTTTGTACAAAACCAATGCGTCTATCTCGGGTGCCGAAGTGGGTTGTCAGGGCGAAGTTGGCGTGTCTTCTTCCATGGCGGCAGCTGGCTTGACGGCGCTACGTGGCGGTAGCAATGAACAAATTTGTATTGCGGCCGAGATTGCCATGGAGCACTCACTAGGCATGACTTGTGACCCAATTGGTGGCTTAGTGCAAGTACCGTGTATTGAGCGTAATGCAATGGGCGCAATGAAAGCGATCAATGCATCTCGCATGGCATTAAAACGTAACAGTAAATGTTTGATCTCGTTGGATAAGGTGATTGAAACCATGTATCAAACGGGCAAAGACATGAACAAGAAATACCGCGAGACGTCACTGGGTGGATTGGCTTTGATCCACCTAGCGCCGCCTTGCGAATAATGAGTTAGGCACATCTAACCAACAAAAAAGCCGAAGCACTGAGATGCATCGGCTTTCCTTTTTTGGAGCGTTTATAACTTAGCTATGCGTTTGCTCACCTTTTGGTGTGCTTTGGTTTGGTTGATAGTGCAAAATCACCATCGAGGTGGGTGACAGCAAGACTTCGCCTTCAGCATGTCCTGGGTTGAGATTACGTACGTTTGTATCACAGATCGTCACCCATTCTTGCTTTCGCTCATTGGGGAGCTTAAAGCGAGCTGTGGCGTTAGTTTGGTTGATGAGGTAGACCAGCTCTTGCCCTTCTTTACCGATACCAAGGTGAAGTGCGACAGAGCTTAAACGGTTCCAATCATCGTGCTCCATTAAGCGACCGTCTGTACGGCGCCAGAAAATACGGTTGTTATTGCGGTTTTCGCCACTGAAAGCTCGGATAAATGGCACCATGTATTGATTTCGGTTGGCGACCATTTGTGACATCCATGCTTTGAAATGTTGCTTGCGTTCTGTCTCTTCCCAGTTCAGCCAACTGGTTTCGTTATCTTGGCAATAGGCATTATTGTTACCGCCTTGGGTGTGAGACAGAACATCAGCAGTGAGAATGTGTGGGATACCGAAGGCAAACAGCAAGCTAGCAATAAGGTTGCGTTTTTGCTTCTCACGCGTGGCGATGATCATCAGATTTTCGGTCTCGCCTTCAACACCGTAGTTTTCTGAACGATTGTCACCGTGACCGTCGCGATTTTCTTCGCCATTGGCTTCGTTATGTTTGTGCTTGTAAGACACTAAATCTTGCAGTGTGAAGCCATCGTGATACGTGATGTAATTTACGGTGAGTTTGTATGGCCAGTTCGCTGCACTGTAAATGTCACGAGAGCCCATTAATCGAGTGGCAAACTCTTTTAAATAGCCTTGATCACCGCGCCAAAAACTGCGGGAAATATCACGCAGTTTGTCATTACATTCGTTCCAACCAAATGGAAAGTTACCCACTTGGTAGCCATTTGGACCAATATCCCAAGGTTCGGCAATCAATTTGGTTTCACGCAAAATTGGGTCTTGCGCAACGGCTTTAAAGAAAGCTGCTTCTGGGTTGTAATCATCGCCCTGTCGACCTAACGTTGCAGCCAAGTCAAAACGGAAGCCATCGACTTTAAATTCGCTAACCCAGTAGCGCAATGTATCCATCACAAGGTTTAAGGCTGGTTGGTAGGTGAGATCCACTGTATTTCCGCAGCCAGTGTAATTGGCGAAGTGGTTGCCATGTTTGATGTAAAAACAGGAGTCGAGGGCTTTCAGGTTGAAAATTGTAGGCCCTTCACCACCTTCAGCAGTGTGGTTGTAAACCACGTCGAGAATCACTTCGATGCCGTTTTTATGCAATTCGCGAATTGTTGTTTTTAATTCCGTAACGGCGTCTTGTTCTGCGTAGCGCGGATCGGGCACCATAAAGAGATAAGGGTTGTATCCCCAATAATTGACCTTTTCCAACTCTAGTAGGTGAGGCTCATGCATGCATGCTGCGACAGGTAGCAATTGCAGCGTGTTGATGTTTTGTTGTTCGTAAAAGGCCAGCATTTCAGGTGATGCAAGACCTAAATAGCGCCCCCTCAGCTTGTCCTCAACCTCTGGGTGGCGTTGGGTAATCCCTTTGACGTGCGTCTCAAACAACACCATCTCTTCTCTGGGTATACGCGGGTGATCCGTGTTTTGCCAGTCAAAATCATCTTCGATAACGACGCACTTCGGCATATCGAAACTTTTGGCTGGAGAGTAGGGAGGGTGATAGTGGAGGGCTTTATCTATTGATTTTGCGTACGGATCAGAAATTAACAGTGGCTCGTCCTTGTGGGAGACAAGGTAACCGTATTTTTGCCCCGGCTTAATATCTGGAATAAAAGTATGACGTATGCCAGCGTATTCATTCGGTAAACCGTGAAGCTCGTAGCTGCCATCGTTTGCAAACAATGCCAGTTGAATGTCTTTTACGCCCGGAGCATGAATAGAGAAGTTACAGCCTTCTTTATTCAATGTTGCGCCCAGGGGGTAGGGGCGAGAGAGAAGTCGTGTCATCGGAGATACTTTATTTAATATTTATTGCTACCTTTAGGAAACTATAAGTTAAAAACTTTGTCTTACTAAGGTCAACCACCCTAAATATAAAAATGTTCGTGTAATTTAATTACTTTATGTGACGGCTTAGAGTCAAAAATATGAAATGGCTATCACTTTGTAGCGGCTCAAAACCGAACAAACTTACTAATTCCTCCCTAGATTGGTGATCTGACTCGAAAAAACACCATTCGGTAAATTTTCTACTCCCTTCTCATCCCCCTTAAATTAGTTTGGGGCGGAGGAAGTCATCCTTGTACGCCTCGGGTAATCTCACAACTGTTGAAACAAACGGGGATTCGTTCCCATCTTACCTCTCTTTCTTTAGGTGTGTTTTTACTGCCTATATTCACCTAAAAGAGTGAGCAGGGAAGACAGAATTATAAATACCCTTAATGGAGTTAAGAATGAAAAAAGTAAGTGCAATTGCTGCTGCTGTAGCTGCAACTTTAGCTGCTGGTTCTGCATTCGCAGTGGATTTCCACGGTTACATGCGTGCTGGCGTTGGCGTGAACGCTGACGGTGGTCAACAATTAACATTCGAAAAGAACAAGATCGGTCGTCTAGGTAATGAAAGCGATATCTACGGCGAGATTCAACTAGGTAAAGAAGTTTACAACAACAACGGCAAAACGTTCTACGTAGACTCTATGGTTGCAATGACTTCTAACGGTTCAAACGACTGGGAAAGCACTTCTGCTAACTGTGGTTTGGATAACGGCGAAGTGAAATGTGTAGACGATGCACAATTCGCACTACGTCAGTTCAACGTTCAAGCTAAAGGCCTACTAAACTTTGCTCCTGAAGCAACGCTTTGGGCAGGTAAACGCTACTACCAACGTCACGACATTCATATCTCTGACTTCTACTACTGGAACATCTCTGGCGCGGGCGCTGGTGTTGAAGGTATCGAAGCTGGTCCTGGTAAAGTTTCTTTCGCTTGGGTTCGTAACGACCGCGGCGATATCGCAGACCCAGGCAACGATGGCGGCGCAACAAACGTAAACACTCTAGACGTACGTTACGCAGGTCTTCCTCTATGGGACAATGGCTCTCTAGAAATGGGCTTGAACTACGCAATTCTTAACGAAACTGACGCTGCGCCAAACGGCACTAAAGATGCGAAAAACGGCGTAATGTTCACAGCAGAATTGACTCAAGGTCTAGACGCTGGTTTCAACAAAACAGTGCTTCAGTACGGTACTGAAGGTTACTCTAAAACAATGGCATTCTACGGCGACGGCAGCTGGTACGGCGCAGAAGCTGACAACGGTGCATCTGGTTACCGCCTAATCAACTGGGGTGTAATCGGCATGGGCGACAGCTGGGAAATGGGTCACCAGTTAGTGTACGGTGTTGGTGAAGACATGTGGGCTGGCCAAGACAAGTGGGAAACAATGTCTGTTGTTGTTCGTCCAATGTACAAATGGGATGACAACCACAAAACTATTTTCGAAGCTGGTTACGCTATCGACGATAACGACGGCGAAGAAAACAAATACGGTAAGCTAACTGTTGCTCAAGCATGGTCTGCTGGTTCTAGCTTCTGGGCTCGTCCTGAAATCCGTGTTTACGCTTCTTACCTAACGGCTGACAAAGAAGACAACACTAACACATTTGACAACGGTCGTTCAGATGATACGTTCCAGTTCGGTGTACAAGCTGAAGCTTGGTGGTAATCATCTAACCACTAAGTCCTAAATTGTCCTAGAATGATACAGCCAGAACTTATCTGGCTGTATTTATTTAAAAAACAATAAAGAGTCGAGGTAGACAGTAATGAAAAAATGGCTTGCTCCCGTACTGCTGGGCATGTTGGCTACTGGTTGTGCGTCTGTAGAACAAGTAGAGATGAGTCCAAAAGGTCAGCAACAAGTGATCACGCAATCGGGTGATATTCAATGGGTACCGCTTAACGTGCCTGTGGTTACTGAATTCGCTTTGACTGATAAAAGCCAAATGTTGTTGGATGGTAACAGTGCTGGCGCTATTGCAGCGTTTGCTCTTCCAGGTAACCGTGGCAGTCTCGATATCAAATTAGAGACATTCGTAAGTAAAGAACTTCAATTTTATGCTCCTAATGTCGCAGTGATGAACTCGGCAGGAGAAACCATTTACCAAGCAGATTTTTCAAAGTTTAAGTACGAACCAGCAAAACTGTTGGACAACGATAAATTCGTACTTGATCTCAATGTGATTCCAGACATGACAGGTAACGATCTGCATGTGTTGGTTTACACGACTTCCGCCGATCTAAAAGGAAGTACACAAGTTTTACACCCTGCAAAAGCCTTCGCCATGGCGCGTCACACTCAGCCGCCAGATATTGCAGACCCTCTAGCGAAACATAGCCCACTCGGTCAGTTCCGCTTTTCGGTATCCGCGAATGATATTGTGAATACTAAGATTGTTGCGAAAAACGACAACATTCCCCAAGGTACGGACCTTACTAGCTACTACTACAGCTCAATTGAAGCGGCAGTCGCAGCGAATGATATTCCGAAAGCGCTCACTTTGCTTGATGAAGCAAAAGAGCTAGGTATTGAAGGTGCACAACAAGTGTTTGTGAAAGCCGTAAATAGAAAATAATCAGATAAAAAAAGGTCAGCGAAATGCTGACCTTTTTCATAGAAAATAAACTAATAAAAATACCCCTACATAGAGTTACCTTATTCACATAATTATTTTTATTACTTTGTTTTTTATATAGGTTGGATCAATAATTAATGGCAGTTCCTAATTTATTTTTTGTACTTAGGAAATAAACAAACTTCTCGAAGTGATTTAAATTCACAATCTGACGATATTTATTTGTCGTTTGATATTTCCATTTTAATAACGATTAATATTTCTTTTAACCGTTGAGTTTATTTTACTTTGGATATACTAAAAAGGAATTACGTGAAATGAACATGATGAAGACCTCTCTTGCTGCTGCTCTACTTGCTGCCTTAGTGGGTTGTCAATCGACTGCAGAACCAGAAGCGGCCGCAGAGCCTGTTGTTAATATGTCTCAAGACGAAGTGGTTGCTTTCATGAAAGCGTGTGACAACCCAGATAGCACAGCGAAAGGACCTATTTCTAAACCACTATTTGTGGTGGGTACGTTTGCGGATTCCGATTGGAAACACGTGCCTCAGCGTCAATACACCTACAAAGGGAATAATTTCTACCAAGCCGTGGTTCAAGAAAAAGTAGGCTCCTACAAAATGCAGTACGCGACCGAGTTGTGGTTCCCACAATTTACCGCAAAAGGTAATAGAATGAACGTTGGTGAATTAACACCATTAACATTTGGTGGTTACGGTACGGATACTTCGGTTGATATTAAAGAAGATGGTAAATATGTATGGAGTCTTCAGTTTGAAGGAAAAGGCAAACCTGTTCATGTCATGGTAAATAAGTGCCAATAATATTCCATTCAGTTATTTAAAATCTATTTTTATTTATTAACCCCTGCATGAAACACATGTCGGGGTTAATTTTATTACTCAAATTTCCGTAGTTTATTTGAGTAAGTTAGGGAGAATAAAATGCGTAATATCCTACGTAACCATCGCCTGTCTCGATCGTTGCTTGCGTTAAGTGTGATTGGTGCTTTATCTGCGTGTAATTCTTCTGGTGGTGGCGACACTAATAGCAGCACTCCGCTACCGGATACCAGTTATGCTTGCCAAGCCAATGTCATGGCGCAAAGTAACCAACTTCGTACTTATCAAATCATGGTAGAGAGTTTTGTGGATGGTGATGCGAGCATTGGTCACGGTACAGGTTATGGCACCAGCCATCATAACGGCGATTTGCAAGGAGTGATTGATTCACTCGATTACATCCAAGATTTAGGGATGAACGCGATTTGGTTGACGCCAGTTTTTGAATCGGAAGCGATAGTGGGCCAAGAACACTGGGCCGATCGTCTGGATGCCACGGGCTACTTTGCAACGGATTACTTCACCATTGATCCACGTTTTGGTGATTTAGAAACGGCGAGAACCTTGGTCGAGGAAGCACACAAACGCGGCTTATACGTGTTTTTTGATGGTGTATTTGGTCATCACAAAGATGGTTTGATCAAACCATCTCCCTCCGGTTTGTTGCCATCGGGATCGAGCAATCCCGTTGATTACCCGGCCAGTCTCGATTTCTACAAAGAAGTGGCAACCTATTGGATCAAAGAACTGAAGATTGACGGCTGGCGTTTAGATCAAGCCTATCAAGTTCCGACAGACGCTTGGACACAACTTCGTAAAGCCGTCGATGAAGCCTCACAAAGTGTGACGTACACCAATAGCAAAGGCGAACAAGTGAATCCGTTGGGCTATATGGTGGCAGAGATTTGGAAAGGGGAGTCTGAAATCGCGAATGAGGCGTATGGATCGAACAGCGATCCAGCATTGTGCTCTGCGTTTGACTTCCCTATGCGATATCGCATCGTTGAAACTTTGGCCGTGAATGAGAGCGGCGTGGGTGGTCGCGGTGCGGATTGGTTAGACAACGGCTACAGCACACACAACCAATATCCAACACATGCGCAGCCGAATTTGATGATCGGCAACCATGATTTAGTGCGCTTTGGTGACTTGTTACAGCGCGGAAACTTGGCGGATGTGAATGATGCAGAATATTGGTTACGCCATAAAGCCGCGTTTGCTTTCCAAGCGGCGTACACCGGGCCAATCACGTTGTACTACGGTGATGAAATCGGGGATCAAGTGGATGGTTTTGCCGCAAAAGAAGACAACAGCACCTGCGCCATTCAAGGTTTGTGCGATGATCACGTTGCGCGCAGTAGTGCGAAAATTGAAGGCGTGACGGCGACGCTTGATGCAAACCAAGCCGATCTCAAATCTTATGTGACATCGCTGATGACAATGCGCGATGCGCATCCTGCACTTTATCAAGGGTCACGCACGAATTTAGTTGCGAGTAACGGCAGTTATGTGGACTTGAAACAATCTGGTTCGGACAAAGTCTTGTTTGCGCTAAATACCTTAGAGAGCGCTAGAAGCGTCACTCTTACTCAGGAGAGTGTTGGTACTGGTGAGTTGGTGGATTTGCTCACGAATGAAAAAATTACTCCGAGTAATGGTCAATATCAGATTCTGATGTCGCCACTACAAGGACGATTCTTTGCGGTAAAACCTTAAGGAATTACCCAGAATTGATGCTCACCAGTTGAGCTGACCACAAGCTTTCTTATAAACAAGCCAAGTGTTGTTGCTGACCCCCATAGGCGCACACTTGGCTTTTTTCTGTCTGTTTTACTTTTCCCTTAATGGTTTTACGACGATGTAGCCAACAAGTTGTTTCGCTTTTTGTATTGGCATTTGTTTTCAGCAGATGGATATTTGTGAGATAAGCTGCACATTAAAAAGTAAATTAACATTTGTGCAACGTAAAAATGTGACTGAAGGATTACTTATGCCCCACTAATATGTTTATCGTGTTTGGGATTTATATAACTAATGGAAAAGTATAATGAAATCCATAACGAACTCCCTCTGTCTCCTTGTTGCTGTTAGCTCTCCGTTTGCATATAGCCAAATTATCAACGGTGACTTTGAACAGTGGAATGGCAATGTACCTACGCAGTGGTCAGAGATTGACGCGGGCATTACAGTGTCGCCAAGCAGCGAGCAAATCAAATCGGGTGGTCTGGCTGCCCAGGTCGTCGTGAATACAGGTACCCAAAGCAACACCGACTTTTTGCAAACCATTAATGTGGAGCAAGGGAAAACCTATCCGTTTTCTGTCTCGGTTTATCATACCGAAGGAAATGTAAAAGCACGTCTGGTGGTTGATGGTTATCACAATTACTCGAACCCACAACAGATAAACCAGTGGCAAGAGCTTGCGCACAACTACACAGCGAGCTCGAACAAGACCATCAACGTCGGTTTGCGTTTTTACGATGAAGCCAGTTTTGATGGCTCAGAAGTTGTCTACGTCGATAATTTTCAACCGACCGAGACAAGTACACAACCTCCTGTAGAAAATTGTAGTGATCATGAGGTGGTTCTTACACTCACGACGGACAACTATGGCTCAGAAACTAGCTGGGAGTTGAAAAATAGCCAAGCGCAAGTGCTTTTCTCTGGTCAGGGGTATGAGTCGTCAACCTCTGTTGAAAAGACTATGTGTTTGGCCGATGGTAACTACCAATTTACGATTCAAGACAGCTATGGCGACGGCATTTGCTGTGGCAATGGTTCGGGGTCTTACGCGTTGAAGGTGGGAGATAAGACTCTTGCTTCTGGCGCTGAATTCTCGAAAAGTGAAACCACCGATTTTAACTTAGGTGACACAACGACGACCCCACCAGTGGTTGATGGTTACTATCAAGCGGCATCTGGTAAGACGGGATACGCTCTAAAAACAGCGTTGTTTAACATTATCAATAATCACTCCAGCCGAGGCTATTCTGCGGTCTGGACCTTGGTAAAAGATGCCGATATTGATCGTTATTATGAAAATGATGGCTCTATTCTCGATATGTACTCTGAAAAGCCATCTGCTAGCGATACAGTAAGCTTTACCAAAGTCACAGACCAATGTGGCCAATACAAAACGGAAGGGGATTGCTACAACCGTGAGCACTCTTTTCCGAAAAGCTGGTTTGGCGGTAAGGTTGAGCCGATGAACTCAGACGGTCATCACTTGTTTGCAACTGATGGTTATGTAAACGCGAAGCGCAGTAATTGGCCATTTGGTGAAGTGGGCACCGCGACCTACGTGTCTAGTAATGGCTCTAAACTTGGCCAAGCAAGCACTAGTCTGAGCTACTCCGGCACGGTGTTTGAGCCGATCGATGAGTTTAAAGGCGATTTTGCTCGTGCCTATTTCTACATGGCAACCCGCTATGAAAATATTGTAGGTAACTGGGAAGGCAATTCAAGCAATGCGGATGCTGTCCTTGATGGTTCAAGTTCAACGGTTTTTGAACCTTGGATGTTAAACATGCTGAAACGTTGGCACAAAAATGATCCCGTTAGTGAAAAAGAACGAAACCGCAATCAACAAGTGTTTGATTTTCAGGGCAATCGTAATCCATTCATTGATCATCCTGAGTTTGTTGAACAGATTTGGGGAAACTAACACCTTTTTGATTTTGGTATCCACCATTTAGTGACGCCAACAAAACAAAGGGGAAGCGTGATGCTTCCCCTTTTTCATTACGGATGTTTTTAAATGAAATTAGTTTTTCGTTACCGTCACGATTGGCGCCGACTTGTCAGCCGCGTTGAAGTGGAAGTTGTAATTTCCTGCTTCTGCAATCGCAATTTTCAGGTTTGCACTACCGCCACCGACTTCCATCGTTAGCGCTTTACCAAGCTCAACACTGCCTTCGCCACCGAAGTTGGTGTCTGCTGCCCAGTCTGCGCTCGCAACTTTCATTTCGTAGTTGCCCGCCGCTAGGTCAATGTCTAGCGAATAAACGTCATTTGCAACATAGCTGAACTTCGCTGTTGAGTCTTGTGCTGGAGCATCCCATGTAGTGATAGTGCCACGTAAGTAAAGTGCTGTTTCACCGAATGTTGGTGCATCTGCTGATTTGGTCACTGACACGACCGGTTTTTCTACGCTTTCATCTTGAACATGCAGCGCGTTCAGAGTGAAGTTGTACTTACCTGTTTCAGCAACAGACAGCTTACAGTTACCTTCTGAACCTAAGTCTAGTGAACCAGAAGCTATATTCGCAATATCACAACCGATGTTTGGATTTGCCCAACCAGAGTCCGCGAATTTGAACTCGTGTTCACCAGCTTCAAGAACGCCAGTTACAGAGTACATACCGTTGCCAATAAAGGTCATCGCCCAATCACTGCTATCAGACCACTCGTTCATCGTGCCTTTCACGTAAACAACGGTTTCGCCGTAAGGAGGAATGCTCGATACGTCTTTGTTATCCGTGTTTACTGGTAGGCCAGCACCTTGTGCGCCGTTTTGTGGCTGCACGAATACCGCTGTTGTCAGTGCTGGTACTGTGAACGTTTCATTGGTGAAGCTTGCACCTTTCACTATGTCATCCGCAGAGTTTTGTTGAACTTCATGTAACTCGAAACCAGTTGCGCCAGCAACCTTGAAAGATTTCTCAGTTGATGTTGAGTTCACAACGGCCACGACAGCATCGTAGTTCGAATCTAAATCGGCACCTGCTGATGTACCATCGTCGATAGACATCACAATCAAGCCTTCCACTTGGTCTTTCCCTACGTTGCGGAAGTCCACACGGTTCATCACTTCTTGCGCGGTATCTAGGCGGAACAGTTCGCTTGTGCTACGGATTTTTAGTAGCTCTAGGAATTGTTGCTTAGTCAGCTCGATGTCGGTTGAATCTGGTTTCGCCGTGCTGTCACCAACGATGGTTTTGATCAGCTCCCAGTTTGCACCGTCTTTGTCTTCACGTGGTAGACCAACGTTCCAGTTATTGTCGCTTCCGTCGAAGAATACACGGTTGAACCAGTCACCAGAATCGTACGAGTCGCGCTGCATGGATTTAGAGCGCAATAGCTCAGAACCCATGTGGATGAATGGAATGCCTTGACCAAGCATCACCGTTGATAGGGACACAGACTGCATACGTGCACGCTCGGCAGATGAAGTGCCTGTCGCAATCTTGTAGGCGTTGTTATCCCACAATGTTTGGTTGTCGTGCTTAGACACGTAAGAGATGTTCTCTGATGGCACTTTTGTGTAGCCTGCAGGCGCACCATTGTAATCAACGTTCTTACCCAGTTTGGTTTCGCCTTTGTAATCAAGAAGGATGTAATCAGCCAAGTTACCAGCCATACCTAGACGAACCAGATCTTGGTTGTGTAAACGACCATTCACCGACTCTGCGTCAGTTTTGGTTTCTTCGTTAGGATAAGCGGCGTTACCAAAGCCTTGGTTAAAGCGAAGTGGGTGCTTACCTTCAGAATCTACACCGCCATCAAACGGGCTTCCGCCACGAACTGCGTCACGCAGACGATCAGAGAAAGTACCGATTTCTGTCCCCGCCATGTTGACTTGTGTCGCCTGATCGAAGCGAGCGTTTTGCGCGACTTCACCGAAGTCCCAACCTTCGCCGTAGAACAGAGTATTCGGATCAATTTCACGGACTTTTTCAAGTGCGTAAACCATCACATCTTTCGGCTGGTGGCCCATAAGGTCAAAACGGAAACCATCGACTTTATAGTCATCCGCCCATACCATCAATGAGTCAACCATTAGTTTACCCATCATCAAGTTCTCGGTTGCGGTGTTATCACAACAGGTTGAGTTTTCGACTCCGCCAGTGTTGACGTTTAGGCGGTGGTAGTACCCAGGGACAATCTTATCCAGTACTGATTTTTCGTTCACACCAGATGCATTTGTGTGGTTGTACACGACGTCCATGACCAGTTTCAGATCCATTTTATGCGTCGCTTGAACCATTTCGCGGAACTCAAGAATACGCTTAGATCCGTTAGGATCGGTCGCATAACTGCCTTCTGGCACGGTGTAGTGGTAAGGGTCATAACCCCAGTTGAAGCTGTCTAGCATGCGAAGATCGTTCATCAACGCTTGTGCTTTGCCCGTTGTTGGGTCGTAGCTATTTAATACCTCTTCAATCACTTTGCCGTCATCTTCGGTCTCACAAATGGAGGCTTCTGGCTTGATGCCACAAAGTTTACCCACGGTGTCGGTGATATCGACTCGCTTGTCAGCGTCTTCATCCACGGTTGCAATATCAAATGCTGGCAGGATATGTAGCGTTGTTAGGCCAGCATCTTTCAGGGCTTTTAAGTGAGAAACAGACTCACGCTCAGGTTCTGTAAGCGCCAGATATTTGCCATCAAGACTTGGTGTGCCTTTACTGTCGTTAAAACTGAAATCACGAATGTGTGACTCGTAAAGGACGTGGTCTTCGTCTTTTTTAACCGTTGGGCGTGCGTAGTTTTTCCAATCTTGAGGCATTAAGCTTGGATCATCTAAATCAACCACTTGCGAGTATCGCGAGTTTTTAGACAAGCTCATTGAATATGGGTCTGTTACCAAACGCGTTTCAACGACCCCTGTTGTAGGGTGGTACACCTTAACTTGGTAGCGATAGTATTTGTTGACAACGTTGCTTTGTGCCTCAGAAACCCAGATACCTGTTGCTGGGTCTTCCGTCATGGCAACGGTCGCTTCTTCTGCTAAGTTTTCATCGTAGATTATCAGATCAACATCTTGGGCAGTTGGTGCCCATAGTTTGAAGGTTGCGGCACCGCCTTCCACAATCGCACCGAGTTCTTGACCGATCGCGTTACCTGCCTTGGAATCGGCAAACACCGCATCCAAAACGCCCGGTTTTTGCACTTCAGTTGCAGAAATGACGTCACCATTTGCGTTGTAAGCCACCATAACGATTTGTGACTTCAGGATCGTACGCAAGGTTGCGTCATCGACATCGATACCCGCAGCTTGAAGGCTAGCAAGGTGACGGAAGCGTGATTTTAGTCCATCAGATAACTCACCAGCTTTTGTCAGCTCAACCGCAGTACCGCCAGAGATTTGCTTGTCTTCATCCATTTTGATGTCATTGCTAAGGCTGTAGAACAGCTTCATGGAATCCGCACTGGTCGCCGCTTCCCATGCAATGGTGTTGGCGTCTAACCAATGGGCTTTTTGACCATCAATATCAACAGGGCGCTCTTCTATTGGCTCGTAGTAAAGTTCACTGCTGCCGTGGAAGCCAAACAAACCTTTCGATTCGCCGATTTTCGTCAACTCTACTTTTGAGTTTGCGCTGCCGAACGCTTTCTCATCACCTTTGTGCAGAATGAAGTTCATGCATTCGTGTGGGTCAGAGGCGTCTGGGTTTATTTTCAGTACGTAGTAAGCACCGTAGGTGTCGTTGATGCCATCGAATGGGTGTGGCGCAGACCAATCCGTTCCTGTTCCCGGAATGCCCATTGCGTCTAAATCTGTGCTGGTACAGCCCTCACCGTTCCATAGGTGCAAGCCCCAACCTTCGTAGTCGCTTGCTGTTGAAGCTGATGCTACGTCACGTTTGTAATAAATGACGACTTCGTTCTCTCCCGCAGGGTACAAGCCTGAGCCAGGGTTCGTCGTATCTTCGTTCGTGCTATCACTACCACAACCGCTGATTACCGCGACGGAAATCAAAGGCAGTACGGTTTTGGCAATTGTTGATAATTTAAATGTCTTATTGTCCACGTTTACAAATCCATTGTTATTGAATTGATATTGAGCTGCGCGCTGCCTTCGCTGACTCAATCATCAAGAAGGTTTTGCACACGCTAGAAAGGCAGATGCCAAAAAGGAAATGTTCAATTAGATGCTAATACACTGAATCATCAGCAAAATGTGAGAGCAGGCTGTTAAGTTTTTTACAGGTGCAAATTTTCTGTCACAGTCGATTTTGTTCACAAATTAAATAATAAAACAGGCGCATAGTGAGAGATTCTGCACATCATTAAAATGTGAATTTTTATGGGAGGAGTAAGGGGGGATGATAGGGGATGAGAATGTCTCAGCCCCAAAACCGTGATTAAGTTCTATAAAAATGAGGGCTATATTTTTCTTTTAAAAATAAGTTGCAGTGATGTTGAATAAAATACCGCCATTAAGTCTTCGCAAGCTTCAGATTTTCGCTAAGTGGTCGTTATATAATGAAGGTAGTCGGCGTTATGTCGGCGCGTAATCATAAGATTTCCCTGAAAGGGAGTTGAATTGGGCCCTGAAACCAAAAGAGGCTATTTATGAGTAGTATGGGCATTGCCATTGCGGCAACTGGCCTTTCACTCGTCCTGATATTTGTGTGGATGATCTCGTTGTCGATGCGGAAACAGAGACTCGAGGCAGAGAGGAAAGCTCGCGAAGCCGCTTATCGAAAGGCGATGCATAAAGCGCGAGAGCAAGAGCGTAAAGAGCGAGAGTTCAAAGCAGAAACCGGGCATATCCCCACCATTTTATTTCTAGCGAAAGAAGCCGAAAAGGACAACATTCGTCAAGCGCTGTATTGGTATGATAAAGCCGCTAAACTGGACAATGTGACGGGGATGTACGGCATTGTTCGCTTAAGTGAACGCATGCGCGAAGATGTGATTTTAAAAGAGCAGGCAAACTTCTGGCGTACCGCAATTGCGGGAATGGAAGGGGATACCGAAGCGAAATTTTCGACAGGCAAAGCGTTGGTTTTTGGTCGCGGAACGGAAAAAAATATTCCCAAAGGTAACCAACTGATTGAAACCGCAGCCGAGGAAGGCTGCATTGATGCCATGCTTTACATGGGTGAGTGGCAGCTTTCACCAGACAATAGTGCAGGACGCAGTGCAGATGCGCTTTACTGGTTTATGAAAGCGGCGGAAAAAGACAGTGCGGATGGCAAGATCCAAGTCGGCTTATGTTACCTAAATGGCATTGGTACAGAAAAAAGCATGGTTAAAGGTTGCTACTGGCTGGAACGGGCCGCGGAAGGTGGCAGTGCTAAAGCGATGTATCATGCTGGCGAAGCGTGGAAGGATAAAGGTAAAACGGGTAATGCAATTGCTTACGTTTGGCTGTTTCTTGCTGCCAATATGGGCTACCAACCTGCGCGTACGTTACGTGATGAAGTGGCAACCAATATTGGTGTTGATGTTGTCGTTGGATTGCAGTCCATAGCGAAGCCGTTGCAAAGAAAACTGGCCTCAGGAATGGTGAGAAAGCACTCTATTATTCGAGCCCTTAACAAAGTGTACAAACGCGAAGCGTATTTTCCTGCGGAAGAGGAGCTCAATGCGGTGTTGAATGATGAGAATAAAGACGCCTCCGAGGCTTGGGAGGAGGCATCAACACTAGATTTTCAGCCTAACATGACAACGGTAACAGCAGAAGGTCAGGCAAGCACATCGCCCAACGAAAAAAAACTTTCTAAAGAGGCGCTCGATTTCACTCAAAACTTCCTTCAACCATAACCTATCTTATCCAGAAGCCTCAAGATTGAGGCTTTTCTTTTGTCTTTAAAATGTTACGCCAAATCCAAGTCAGCTCGATGTATTTGAGGCTAGACATCCAATGACGTGAAAACTCATTTTCGACATTTGGAGGACGAAAGATGATAAGTCAACCTGTTAAAATCGGTGACGACACCGCCGTAGTCATTCCAATCGTAATCCTAGCTCAGCTCGGGATAAGGGAAGGAGATACCCTAGAAATCGCACTGAATAAAGACAAAATGGAAATTAAGAAGATGGTGTTGAAAACCAGCGCTCCAACTTACTCTGAAGATATTGAGGAGAATTGAGTTAGAGAATCTTGGTTTGTCGGATACACTACTGGTTTCGCAAAACTGGCGCTTGCCGCTGTCTTTGAACTATCGATAACTACAATAAGAGGTAAGGTACTATGCAAGGTATCCTCTCTATACAATCTCATGTTTCTTTTGGTCATGCTGGTAACTGCAGTGCTGTTTTCCCAATGCAACGCATGGGTTTCGAAGTATGGCCGATTCATACCGTTCAATTTTCTAACCACACGCAGTATCAAGAAGGCTGGACTGGGCGAGCGTTTGCGGCTGAAGACATCAGCGAGTTAGTTCGTGGACTTGGTAACATCGGCGCGCTGGAAAAGTGCCAAGCGGTATTGACGGGCTACCAAGGTAGCGCAGAGCAGTGCCTTGCTGTTGAAGATACCGTGACGAAAGTGAAGCAAGCGAACCCGAACGCACTTTACGTTTGCGACCCTGTGATGGGCGCGCCAGACAAAGGCTGCATTGTGGCTCCGGGCATTGCTGAAAATCTTCTAACGCGTTTGATGCCAATGGCGGACGTGATCGTTCCGAACCAATTCGAGCTAAGTCAATTTGCTGAGATGGAAATCCACTCACTAGACGATGCGATCACCGCATGCCAACGTGCGCTAGAGAAAGGTCCAAAAGTGGTGCTAGTTAAGCACCTTTACTGCCTAGAAAATGGCAGCTTTAACATGCTATTGGCTACGCAAGAAGGTATTTACCTTGCGAAGCGTCCTCAATTTGAGTTTGCTAAACAACCTGTTGGCGTGGGCGATCTTATTTCAGCTATTTTTACCGCGGGACTCTTAAAAGGCTGGTCTCCCAAGCAAGCTTTCCAACATTGTCATGACGCATGCTACGGGGTGTTAAGTGCAACGTACCATGCAGGCGAATGGGAGCTGCAAACTATTGCTGCGCAGCAAGAGTTTGTTGAGCCAAGTAAGCATTTCTCAATTGAAGAGGTGGCTTTGGTCACCGCGTAATTGAGCGCAATTAAACAAAAAAGGGGAGCCATCATCGGCTCCCCTTTCTCTTTGTTCTGTCAGTCTTACTGAGCTTTTTGCTGCTCTGATTTACAAACTGCTGCCGTAAAGACAACGTCTGTTGAGCTGTTTAGCGCAGTTTCTGCAGAGTCTTGAATCACACCGATAATGAAGCCAACCGCTACAACCTGCATTGCTACGTCGTTTGAGATACCAAACAGGCCACACGCAAGTGGGATAAGTAGTAGAGAGCCACCTGCAACACCTGATGCGCCGCATGCAGAAACCGCAGCTACAATACTTAGAAGTAGCGCAGTCAGTAGATCAACTTCGATACCCATAGTGTGCACAGCTGCAAGCGTTAGTGTTGTGATAGTGATTGCAGCACCAGCCATGTTGATGGTCGCACCTAGAGGGATAGATACTGAGTATGTATCCTCGTCCAGTTTTAGCTTCTCACATAGTGCCATGTTTACTGGAATATTCGCCGCACTTGAACGAGTGAAGAACGCAGTTACACCACTTTCACGTAGACAACGGAATACAAGTGGGTAAGGGTTTTGTTTGGTTTTAACGAACACGATCGCTGGGTTTACAACGAGTGCGATGATCATCATTGCGCCAAGAAGAACCGCCAGAAGGTGTGCGTAGCTTGCTAGTGCGCTAAAGCCCGTTGTCGCAAACGTTGAAGCAACCAAGCCAAAGATACCAAATGGTGCAAGACGAATGATAAAGCGCACAATGTGAGACACGCTGTGGCTTAGATCTTCAAATACGGCCTTCGTTGTTGCCGATGCGTGGTGTAGTGCAAGACCCAGACCCACACCCCAAGCAAGAATGCCGATGTAGTTTGCTTCTACTAGTGCATTTACTGGGTTGTCGACCAGTTTAAACAACAATGTGCGTAGAATTTCAGCAATACCTTGAGGAGGCGTTGCACCTTCAGCGCCGGTGACAAGCGTTAAATTGGTCGGGAAAAGGAAGCTTAGAACCACTGCTGATAGCGCCGCGAAGAATGTACCCATCAGGTACAGTACAACGATTGGGCGCATGTAAGTGTGTTGGTTTTTCTTTTGGTTTGCAATTGAAGCGGCAACCAAAATAAACACAAGAATTGGCGCGATCGCTTTAAGCGCACCGACAAAAAGGCTACCAATTAATCCCGCGCTTTCGGCATGGCTTGGAGAAATTGTCGCGAGCAAAATACCAAAGACGATACCGACAAGGATCTGGACGACGAGGTTACCACGAGCATATCGGGCAACGAGGCTGTTGTGTTGCATACATCATTCCTGCAATTTTATGCCAGAGTGGCAGGGCAATAGTCCATCATTACACGGCGATAATGCCCTTGTATTGCAAGGGGTGAGCATTGCTTCTGGTCACTAAGACACATGATTATCAATTATCCTGTTTTTATAAATTCAGCCATTTTCTTGCTGAATATCACATATCTTAGCTTGGTAATATTTTGTGTCTAGTTTTAGTTTGTTTTTGGATTAAATGTTTGCTCAATGTTATTTAAATAAGATTTTTATGTTGAAAATTATCATTAGTTATGAGTAATGGTTTTTAATAAAGTTGTTAAAAAGGAGACTTTCGTCTCCTTTGATTTTATTGACAACTCAAACGCAACAAATTAATAACTTTGTTGGCGCCTGCGCTTATCACTCATGGCATTGCGAGCAAGTTTACCGAATCGTCGACTTTGTGCTCGTTGCTCTGCCAAAGTCGCGCCGTTAAAGGCTTGTTCTCGCAATAGTTTTTGATAGTTATTGAAACGACGAACCTCAAGTGTGCCATTTGCAATCGCAGTTTGAACTGCGCAGCCTGGCTCAGTTTGGTGCTTACAATTGCCAAAGCGACAACGCTGAGCGAGCGCCTCAATGTCAGAAAATGCCTCACTGACCCCCGATTCACAATCTGCTAGTTGAAGCTCGCGCATTCCCGGAGTATCAATCAAGATGCCGCCATCAGGTAATAGATGGATAGAGCGCGATGTAGTTGTATGTCGCCCTTTGCTATCGTCTTCACGAATATGCCCAGTTGCCTGTTCTTGTTGCCCGAGTAATGCATTAACAAGAGTTGATTTGCCAACGCCTGAAGAACCGATAAAAGCGAGGGTTTGTCCTTCTTTGCACCAGGTCATGAGTTTAGAAGCACTCTCTATTTCTAAGCCGTTGACTGTCTCTATAGCTAATAGAGGGTCGAGCTTCTGTACTTGGCTTTTTAGTTCATCAGTATTGTCACACAAATCGGCTTTGGAAAGCACGATGACGGGTTCGACTTCGGCTTCATGAGCCAAGGCAAGATAGCGTTCAATACGACTTAAATTGAAGTCGTCGTTAAGGGAACAGACGATAAACACTGTATCCACATTGGCTGCGATAAGTTGCTCTACCACTTTGCTGCCAGCGGCTTTGCGGCTAAAGAGGCTCAAGCGATCCAGTAAGCGAACAAATTGCTGATCTTCATTTAAGATTACCCAGTCTCCGACGGTCATATTGGGTAAAGAATGGTGGGCATTAAGATGAACTTGCCCAGTTTCTGTTGCCAATAAATAACCACTTCGGTGATGCGCAATTACACGAGCAAAGATAGTGTTGTCGTAATCGTCTAATGTCAGTTGTTGCTGAAAAAATGGTTTCCAACCCAATTGTTTTAGAGGGTTTGAAGTTGAAACTAATGTGTCACAAAAAGTATGTGTTTGATTCATTATTGAATTATCCCAGACGCAACAAAGCGCCTTAATACAAATCGCATTAGGGTCTAATTCGGATAGAGTTGACCCCGGTGAAGACCGGGCAGAGAAGGGGAGTTGTGGCTATGCCACAGAGTTGGTGCTGTTAGGGTTACCCTTGCGATGCCCAGTTAGTGTTATTCAATACAATCATCTTGTGTCCTCTTCGTTGGTTAATAAATAAGTGAGTTAATTAAGCCAAAAGAGTATAGCCGCCCTTTTTTAAAGAGGGTAGCTATACTGCAAAAATATTAACTTTGTTTTGTGATGCGCTCTTCCATAATCTGCGAATACGTGTTGGCTTTTAAGCCGTATATGATTTGGACATGACGATCATCCAATATCACGACGCCATGCGCGCCATGATTCTTGAGTGCGTTCTTATCGATGACGGACGTCGCTCTGAGGGTAAGACGCAGCCGAGTCGCACATGCACCAGTTTCTAGCAGGTTCTCTATGCCCCCAATGGCGTCAATGATCGTATCGACGTCTTGTTCGACATTGGGGTTGGTATGAGTTAGGAAATTGAAAAATTGCTTCAGCACTGACTTAACCGTCATTTGAAGAGCCTTCGGTCGTTAGTTTTGAAATGGCTTCAACAATCGGTGCCGGCGAGAGCGTATGCGGTACTTTAGTGATTAACGTGCCATCCGGCTTCAAGAAGTAAAAGTAAGAGCTATGATCCAGCGTGTACTTTAGTTCCGAGCCTTCCAATTCTGTCTTACGGAAAATGACACCATAGTTGTGTGCCAAAGGTGTCGTTACATCAAGTGGTGCCGATAGGCCTTCAATCATTGGATGGAAGTAATGGGCATATTTTGCTGATGCATCGGCCTCATCACGCTCTGGGTCTAAAGAAATGAACATCGGGCGTAGTTGTGCTTTTTGCGCGTCGTCAATTTGATTCAGTGCTCCTGCCAGCATTGCAAGAGAAGTTGGGCAAACGTCTGGGCAGCGAGTAAAGCCAAAATAGACGACTCGGATGCGAGGGTCATTCACATCGAAGATATTGACGGCTTGGTTATTTTCCCCAAACAATACCGTTTGTTGAGAGGTGGAACTGTCCACTTGCTCTGGCTTCGTTTTCTGATTATCTAAATAGCTCTTTACGCCAAATCCGAGTGCGAAAGCAGCTACGAGAAATAGGGACCAATTGCGGCTCATAACGATTCCTTATCTTTGCATTTTTATAGCAGGGTAAACGGTATTCTCTCCATCACTGAGTTCACCAACCCAAGTCATTGCATCCTCCGTGCAAACCGGGAGAATGATGTCACCTTGATATTGGCCAGGAGCGATTTGCTTCAGTAAAAACTTAGGCTCACCCATCTCCATTTCTCTTCCTGAAAGACTTAGGATGAGTTGCTTAGCATCGCTTGTATGCCACTCAACATTTAGAGTGGTAGGAACCAAGGGTTGAGCAGTTTCTGAGTTTAGCGTCATCGTAACATTTTCTTGGACGCAAGAGGTTGTAGAGAGAAAGCAGTATTCATCTATTGACTTGCTTTGAGTGGAAGAAGAAAAGCTTTTTATTAGAGTCGGGGCATAAAATCCCGCAACTAATGCGGCTGAAACAGCGGCGATTTGTAACAGTTTCATTAAGGTTCAGCATTTATCACTTAACATTACGAGCATCGTAGCACAGATGCGCCGCTCGCCAACTCGTGACCTCAGTAAATTGTGCGTTATACCTCGGTGACCAGCTTCCTAGTAACGCGACGGACTTTATTGCATCAAATACAGCAGAGTTTTCAATTGAGATGTTTTGCCCTTAGCCAATAGATAAAACGGAGCCAATTGACTCCGTTTTTATTTGGTTCAGTATGTGTTTGATACCAAAGTTATTTATCTGAATCTGCGAATTTCTCTAGACCCAAAACCAGAGCAATGGCTGCAAGCATCATCACGACAGCAAGTACTAACTGAGAAGGTTGTGATGTCACGTGTTCAAATTCAAATGGTGATAGGTTGTGCTGTAGCAATGGCACTTGTTCGCCCTTCGAATTGGTGCGCCAAGTGATGGTTTCTTTCCATGGCCAAATCTTTGGCAACGTACCAATCATTAATCCAGTCAAAAACATCAGGGTGAAATCACGGAACTTGCGTAGTAACCACGACAATAAGTGAGAGAAGGACAGTAAACCGATCACGCAGCCAGACAAAAATAGCGCTAATGTATCGACTTGAAAACCTTTCACTGCGGCTAATACAGGAGCATACATGCCAATCAGCAGCAAAATAAAACTGCCAGAGATACCCGGCAAGATCATCGCACAAATCGCGATAGCTCCAGCGAATAAGGTGTTAATGGCCGTTGGTTCCATGTGTAAAGGTTTGAGCACAGTAATACTATAAGCAAACCCGACACCAACGAGCAGAATGACAAAGCGGACAAGATCGCGTTGCTCAACCTGACGAATAATGTGATACACAGAGACCAAAATCAGACCAAAGAAAAATGACCAAAGTGGGATCGGGTGTGTGTCAAGAAGCCAAGTAATCAACTTTGCTAGCGTTGCAATACTGGTGAAAATGCCGGCAAACAGAGCGATAAGGAAGAATCCGTTGATGTGATTAAACGCGGCTTTAACCCCTTCTTTTCGCCAGATAGAGAAAAGTGAGGGGTTAATGCGTCGAATGCTTTCAAGCAGCGTATCGTAAATACCAGTGATAAACGCGATGGTGCCGCCAGATACACCAGGTACAACATCTGCTGCACCCATGGCGATTCCCTTGAAGAAAGTAATTAAGTAGTTCATTGCTCTAATGCTAAGTCGTTTCGATGGCAGAGAGTATACAAACATTGCGATGAAAAAAGTATGAAATAGTGCTGTAACTACTTGGTTTTATATCCAATCTATTGCCTATCTTTATTACCCGCCAAAAGACAATGCCGCCGTAACGAGCTTTTAATGCTTGGTTTACATTTTTGAGATGATTAACTCTACTATCAATTATCAATCTTGGTTGCATTATGCAATTGCAATTTGCATTATCAAATTGCATTTTGATAATTTGCGCGTGAATAAATCCAGCTTATATGAGATCTTGTGCCCAAAAATAAGTCTTTGCATTTTGGCATGATTAATGCATAATACTGCTCGACCCTTCTTAAGCCGAGGGTCACCTAGCCAACTGACGTTGTTAGTGAATACAATTTGTTCACACTAAATATAAGCCAATCGCGATTATTGCGGTTGGCTATTTTTTTATATGAACAACGTTACTTACGTGCTTTGCAAATTGCACTTCTCTTCCTGTCAGTCATAAAAAAGGGCTGACGTGTTACGCCAACCCTTGTGTTTTACTTTACGTTTTAACCCGTTTATCTAGCAGTTCAGTACCCCATTAACTGTAGCAAATTTTCAGCTGTCACAATGGCTTCTTTACGATTAGCAATATTAAGCTTTTGGTACAGGTTGCGAATGTGGGTTTTAATTGTCGTACCTGCCACATCCAGCTCTTGTGCGATTTGCTCGTTACTAAAGCCTGAATAAATCAGTCCCAGAACCTGCCATTCGCGTTGTGTTAATGGGCTGGTACGTACTAGCTCTGGCACATTAGGGTGATTCACCAACTTTTCAATAAAGTCTTCATCAAAGTGAATCGACCGGCTACGTTGATTCGATGAAATGTCCTTCATTAACTGTTGAGCACGGTGACGCTCAAGATCGCCCAGTTCATGGCGGAGGCTCAACTTCTCCAGCAGACCGCCAATGGTTGCACCATCAATCAGGAAGTTTCCGACCATGCCAGTTTGGTTCGTCATTACTAATGCTTCTTTTAACAGAGCCTTGGCTTGCTCCTCATCTTTTTGGCGAGCAGAAAGGACCGCTTCAACCACTAAGTTGCGATTAGTATCTGTGATTAGGTTAGTGCGACGAGCTTCACCTTGGAGGAAATCTAACGCAGCACGAGCGTCGGTATATTGGCCTAAGTTAATGTGGGCGCGGGCAATGTTACGCCATTGCAATTGAGAAAAGTGGTTGCATGCCGATTCAGGACGAACCGCAGTGTTGAGCCATTCTTGCATTGCATCGGTATTCCCGCGCGCTTGCCAAAATAGAATCAACGATAGTGAAGCGTTTGCAGTCCAATCTACATGGTAAGTCGACTGTTTCATCAAGTGTTGGATGTGCTCAATGAATTTACCGGCTTTGTCTAATTCACCGCGTCCAATCGCAATACGCGCCAACATCGAATAGCTATGTAAGTGCTTGCTTGGTGAATGGTTTTCGAGAATTTGCAGACCTTTGTACGCGCATTCTTCCGCTTCATCAAGTCGGTTCCAGCACCAAAGTACTTGCGCGCGAATACGCAGCAAAAATTCATGAAGAGGAACATGCTGAAGCTGCTGATCTTCAATCAGACGGAATGCGGAATCTTGTAGTTCAAAGGCAGCTTGCACGTAACCTTGTGCAATTAAAATCTCGCTTTGCTGCAATATTGCCCATAACGCTTGGTGATATACCTGATACTGACGAGCTAGCTTTTCAGTTTGTTGCATCATCGGCAAAGCACGGTCTAGTTTACCTAGCACGTGGTTAACTTCACCAACAACCGAAGTCGCCACAATTCGGCTACGGTAAATTGTGTTATCAAGTTGGCTAAGCGCTAACTCCGCTAATTCGAGAGCTTTTTCTGGTTGGTTACTGTTGATAGCCACTTGAGCAAGCAACGCGTTTGCTTGACCTTGATAATGAATATCTAACGCAATGTTACGCTTTTTGTGTTCCTCTTCCGCTTCTTCAAGCAGGTGGCCCACTTGGTTATAACGATGCTGACTTTGAGCCAACCATGCTCGGAGCATCGTAAGTTTTGGGTGGCTGAACAACAGATCATCGTCCAACTTGTTAATTGAGCTTTCCAGTGTGCTGAGTTCGCCTTGGTTAAACATCTTCCAGCCGAATTCGTTTAGGATCTCTACCACTAAGTCCTTATCATTCGATTTTTGTGCATGATGAATCGCTTGGTGTGGTGCTTTTTGTTGTAACCAAGCGATAGCAGCATTGCGGTGGAGATCTTTTTCTTGCTGAGGAATACGAGCTTGGCGCTCATGAGACAAAAACTCGCCAAATAAGTTATGGAATCGGAACCAGTTCTGTTCCCCTTCGAGTGGGTAAATGAATAAGCCGTAACGGTTAAGCGATTCAATCATTCCCAGTGCATCTTCGCGTTGGGTAAGGGCAAACACTAGCTCATCATTGAAGTGGTCAAGCACGGATACTTGCATTAAAAAGTGACGAGTTTCGTGATCGAGTAGGTCAAACACTTCTTCGACCAAGTAATCCCACAAGTGCGCGTGATTGAACTGCGATACCGACTCTACAGTTTGTGCCAATGTGCGGTTTTGATGTTGGGCTTGTAATGCGATCAACTGCATCGCCGATGGCCAACCTTCAACATAGGTTCTTAGGCTGTTCGCCATGTCTTCATCAATACCATCGGCGATACGCTGGTTAAAGAAGCGAGTGGTTTCTTCGGTATCAAACGCCAACATCTCGTTGCCGATTTCGATCATTAAATCACGAACACGTAAGTTTGCAGTGCCCAGAGGCGGCGCTGCACGACTGGTTACCACAACGGTGAGGTTGTCTGGCATGTGCTTTAAGAAGAAACGCATGGATTCATGGATTTCATCATTCGTGATTAAATGGTAGTCATCAAGCACCACGTAGCATTCTTGATGAAAGTCAGCCATTTCAGCGAATACTTCGCTAAATAGGGAGCGTAAAGACGAGATCTGACGTTTTTCCGCCAGTTTTTGTGCGTTAGCGCAACTGAAGTTGGTGGCTTTGTTTAATGCTTGAAGCAGATAGTTTACAAAGCGAAAGCCGTCGTTATCGCTGTCATCAATGCTGTACCAACCGACGTTTGGCTTATCGGATAGCCACTGCGCTGCCATTGTTGTTTTTCCGTAACCTGCTGGGGATCGGAATAAAACCAATTTGTAGTAAGGCGCTTGCTGTAGTAAGTCCAACACTCGTGGGCGCACGATGGCATTGTGCAGGCGTCCTGGTCGAGTAAGCTTAGATGGAATCCACATTAGTAGTTATGTCCTTATTTATGTATACCCAAATGACAGCAACGTGATCATTCTAGTAAAGCCCCCTTGAAAGCCGTCTTACTGAATGATGTCATCAGCATCAAAAACACTGTTTGAATACCGGATAATGTCGCTACTATTGGGGCTTGCGTCCGTCTGAAAAACCATTCCATACGGTCACTTAGATATAAAAGCTAGCGAAAACTAGAAATAACTCACATCGCCTAATTCTAGCTTGTATAAAAAGCGTACAATCCTGTGAGCTGAGAGGGATGTTACGACATCAGAAATGTTCGTTACTTTGATCCACTTCCTAATTCTCAAGGGTTGATGGATTTACCATCAACTACGCCCTTTATTTGTGATTGTCGTCACTTAAATGTCGTTTGTTTCGTTAGCGTTAAGATCGCGTTGCACATAGATTACGAAAAGTTCTTCTACGCTGACCGAGTTAATGTGACCGATATTACAATTTTCACATCATCAGATGAGTGGACTATAAAAAGCGTCATGAACGGGTTTTAACCTTTCTCACATTCCATTGTGATCAAAATCACTAAGAACTGGTGCAAAGTTCACTTTGTTGAGATTTGGATCACTAACCTAGCAATGGTACCCCCTCTACGCCCTCAGCCCTCCTCCTTCAAAGGATGAGAATTAGGAGGATGTTTATTCACAGAGGTAAATGCACGATGTATGGCAGATGAATTACCAAAAGACGTGAGAATTTCGTAATGAAACCTACTCAACAAAAACAATTTGACAAGAAGTCGTTCCAAGAAAGCGTAAAGAAACACTTATCTGTAACTTACGCTCATACGATTGAAAACGCAGACAGCCGCGCATGGTACCTAGCAATGGGGCATGCTCTGGCTGAATTTACTACTCTAGATTTGCTTGCGACAGAAGAAGATCCACGCATTAAAAGTGCGAAGAGCGTTAACTACCTTTCGCTAGAATTCCTTATCGGTCGTTTGACGGGTAACAACCTAATCAGCATGGGTCTGTATGGACAAGTAACAGAAGCAATGGCTGAACTGGGTTACAACCTAACTGATCTGCTAGAAGAAGAGCGCGACCCATCATTGGGTAACGGTGGCCTTGGTCGTCTGGCTGCGTGTTTCATGGATTCATGTGCGGCACAAGAATTCCCAACTGTCGGCTATGGTTTACATTACGAATACGGTCTATTTAAACAGTCATTCAAAGATGGTCGCCAGCAAGAAGCACCTGACGCTTGGCGCGGTGTAGAAGGCTACCCTTGGGAAATTGCGCGTCCAGAACTTGCGCAAGAGATCGGTTTCTACGGTCACGTTGAAGTGATTAACGAGAACGGTAAAGAAGTTCGCAAATGGGTACCAGGCATGACAGTAAGAGCAATGCCTTGGGATCTTCCAATTGTGGGTTACGAATCAGACACGGTTTACCCGCTACGTCTTTGGGAATGTCAGGCGATTGCACCATTCTCACTAGCAAGCTTTAACAATGGTGATTACTTCGAAGCTCAGCACGCACTGATCGACGCAGGTAACATCACTAAAGTGCTTTACCCGAACGACAACCACGAGAAAGGTAAAACACTGCGTCTAATGCAGCAGTACTTCCACTCAGCAGCGTCTGTACGTGACATCCTACGTCGCCACGAAGCTGCGGGCTACTCGCTAGCGGATCTACCTAAGCAAGAGACTATCCAGCTTAACGATACACACCCAACGATTGCGATTCCTGAACTAATGCGCATCCTGATGGATGAAAAAGGTTTAACTTGGGAAGCGGCTTGGGAAATCAGCTCTAAGACATTTGCGTACACCAACCACACGCTACTTCCAGAAGCACTAGAGACATGGCCAGAGTCGCTAATCCAGCACCTGCTACCACGTCACATGGAGATCATTTACGAGATCAACCACCGCTTCCTACAAGACGTACGTGCAATGTGGCCGGGTGATGTCGCGAAGCAACAGAAGCTTTCTATCATCGAAGAAGGTTTCCACCGCATGGTTCGCATGGCAAACCTATGTGTAATCGGCTCTTACGCAGTAAACGGTGTAGCAGCACTTCACTCTGAATTGGTTAAGAAAGACCTATTCCCAGAGTTCCACGAAATGTACCCGACACGTCTACACAACGTAACGAACGGTATTACGCCACGTCGCTGGTTGAAGTTCTGTAACCCAGGTCTGTCTCAGCTTATCACTGAGAAAGTCGGCCCAGAATGGCCAGCGAAACTAGAGCAACTTGAAGGTATTGCGAAGTACGCTACTGACGCGACATTCCAAAAAGAATTCATGGCAGTGAAGAAAGAGAACAAAGAACGCCTAGCAACTTGGGTGAAAGAGAACATGGGTATCGAGCTCGATACTAATGCAATCTTCGATGTTCAAATCAAGCGTCTGCACGAGTACAAACGTCAGCATCTAGACTTGCTACACGTACTGTCTCTGTACCATCGCATTATTAACGAACCAGGCTTCGAATGTGTGCCTCGCGTTGTGTTCTTCGCTGCGAAAGCAGCACCGGGTTACCACCTAGCGAAAGAAATCATCTTCGCAATCAACAAGATTGCAGACAAGGTGAACAACGACCCTCGCATCGGTAACAAGCTGAAAGTGGTATTCATCCCTGACTACCGCGTGAGCATGGCTGAAATCATTATCCCTGCGGCTGACGTTTCTCAACAAATCTCGCTAGCGGGTAAAGAAGCATCAGGTACAGGTAACATGAAGATGGCGCTAAACGGTGCGCTAACTATCGGTACAATGGATGGTGCAAACGTTGAGATTCGTGAGGAAGTAGGCGATGAGAACATCTACATCTTCGGTCTAGATGTTGAAGGTGTGAAAGCGCTGAAAGCTCAAGGTTACAACCCATTTGATTACTACAATGCGGATCACTTACTCAAAGCGTCAATGGACTTGCTATTGGGTGAAGAGTTCACACCAGGCCAACCAGGCTTACTGCGTGCCACATACGACAGCCTACTAGACGGTGGTGACCCATACTTATGTCTCGCGGATTTCGCCTCTTACGTGAAAGCACACGAAGACATGAGCGAACAATATAAAGATCAAGCTGGCTGGGCGAAGAAGGCCATTCTTAATACCGCCCTTGTTGGCAAGTTCACGTCAGACCGCTCAATCCGCGACTACGTGAACAATATCTGGAAACTTGAAGCGGTGAAACGCTAATAGAACCTAGTTAAGACCAAGGTAGCCAAGCGCTACCTTTGGTCATTTTCCAAAAGAAGTTATTGATAACAATAAAACCCTACATGGAAGGTGTTGGTATTACCTTCGGAGAAAGCGATGAAAGAACAAACAGCATTAAAGAAAGTCGCGGAAATGGCGAGATTGGCTGATAGCTATGTCAGTGCTTGGGGAGATGAGGCTAAAGTGTCTGAGGAGACGCTACGCCGCTTGCTCGCTTCGCTTGGCTACGATACTAGCAGTGATGAAAAACTACTGGCTTCTGCTGAAAAGAAACATAAAAAAGACGTACTAGCCCCTGTTCTTGTTTTACGCGACGGCGAACCAGTCGAAGTGGAACTAAACCTAGGTACGAGTGCTCGTGAGAGTGAATTCAGCTGGCGTTTAGAAACAGAACAAGGAGAGGTACTTGAAGGCTATCTTCAGTCCCAAATCGTTCGTGATGAGCGTGCTGAGGGTGGCCCTCTAGTGTTTGCATTGCCAAAGAACTTGGCTTGGGGTTATCACAAACTGATCATCAGTCGTAAGCGTCGTAAAACACCTTACGAGATGTCATTGATCATTACGCCGAAAGCGTGTTTCAAACAAGACGATCTAAACCAACACAAAAAGCTATGGGGTCCTAGTATCCAGCTTTACACACTGCGTACTCAGCATAACTGGGGCATCGGTGATTTTGGTGACCTAAAACAACTGGTGAGTGATATTGCCTCTCGTGGCGGTGACTTCATTGGCTTGAACCCTATTCACTCGCTGTTCCCTGCGAATCCAGAAGGGGCAAGCCCATACAGCCCGTCTTCTCGTCGTTGGTTGAACATCATGTACATCGACGTAAGCTCTGTACCTGAGTTCGCGCTAAGTGCAGAAGCACAACAACGTGTCGGTAGTGCAGAGTTCCAACAACGTTTACAAAAAGCGCGAGACTCTCATTGGGTGAATTACACCGAAGTTTCGCAACTAAAAATGAGCGTTCTTCCGTTGCTATTCAGTGAGTTTAAAGCTCGCCATTTAGACAAGAACACTGATCGCGCTCGTGCCTTCTTGGACTTTGTTGAAAAAGGCGGCGACAGCTTGCTACACCAAGCTGCATTCGATGCACTTCATGCTGATTTACATGCAGAAGATGCAAACATGTGGGGCTGGCCAGTATTCCCTGAGAAATACCGCACATTCGACGCAGCTGGTACTCAGAAGTACATTAAGGACAACCAAGATCGTGTTCACTTGTACATGTACCTGCAATGGATCGCAGACGATCAAATCAAAGAAGCGCAAGCGCTAGCCGAAGAAAAAGGCATGGCTGTGGGTTTGTACCGCGACCTTGCGGTTGGTGTTGCAGATTCAGGCAGCGAAACATGGGCTGACGAAGGCGCGCTAGTATTGGATGCAAGCATCGGTGCGCCACCAGATGTACTTGGTCCACTAGGCCAAAACTGGGGTCTGCCTCCGCTTAACCCTCAGGTTTTAGAAGCGACTGGCTACGACGCTTACATCAAATTGCTACGTGCTAATATGAAGCATTGTGGTGCATTGCGTATCGACCACGTACTTGGCCTGCTTCGCCTTTGGTGGATTCCAAAAGGCGAGAAAGCGACAGAAGGTGCATACCTGTACTACCCAGTGGAAGACATGCTAGCAATCCTAGCGTTGGAATCTCACCGTCATCAGTGTTCTGTAATCGGTGAAGACTTGGGTACTGTACCTGATGAAATCGTTGATATCCTTCGTGATGCGGGTGTGCATTCGTACAAAGTCTTCTTCTTCGAAACATCAAAAGACGACGGTGGCTTTATTTCTCCGAAGCACTACGCTGAGCAGTCTATGGCTGCACTGTGTACGCACGATATGCCAACACTACGCGGTTTCTGGCACTGTGATGACTTGAAGATGGGGCGTGAGATTGGTCTGTACCCTGATGAACAGCAGTTGGAAGGCCTATTCGCTGATCGCTTGAAGTGCAAACAAGGCATTCTAGACAGCGTTCGCTGGCATGGCTATTTGCCAGAAGGCATTGGTCATGATGCTCAGTATGTGCCAATGGATTCATACCTAAGCGAAGCGCTGCAACTGCACGTAGCCGCGGGTGACTCTGCACTGCTTAGTGTTCAGCTTGAAGACTGGCTAGAAATGGATCAACCGGTCAATATTCCTGGTACGGTGGATGAGTATCCAAACTGGCGTCGTAAATTGTCGATGAACCTAGATGAAATCTTCAGCCGTGAAGATGTGAATCGTATTTCTAAACGCCTTACTGAAGTTCGTGCACAGGCGAGTAAGTAAGATGCCTAGAGTGGTGTAGATGGACGAGCTGATTACCAATTTTGTTAGCTCAGAGGTACGAAAGTTCCGTCTAGGTCACTCATTCCTAAAACACAATCCGTTAGGATGAAGTACCGTTATTATGCCCGCGACAATAGCGGGCATTTTTGTATTTTGACGCCGTTTACGCAACGAACGTGAGAAGCGGAGTCTTTTTGTGAGTTCACAACGTTGGCTGTGGAGAAACCGATGTTTGATTCAGATCTCTGGTCTTGAAAAGGATGTTGGCTCTAGGGAGAAAGATTTGAAAACCACCAAAACCAAGAAAATAAAGAAACAACACGAACGCGCATACGAACTGCTTGCTGAGGCGGCTTACTCAGATCCATTTGCGGCGCTGGGTCCATTCATTGACGACGAAGCTTCGCTGAGAGTTTGGATGCCGGGCGCAAACAAGGTTGAACTGCTTGTTAATGGTGAGCCTCGCGTGGCGCTTGAGCGTGATGGCGACAGCGGCTTCATCTTAAAAGAGCAACGCGATTTACACCTGACTCACTACCGTTTGGCAGTTGATTGGAATGGTGTTGAACAAATTATTGATGATCCGTATCAGTACCACAATATTTACCAAGAATACGAGCATCTGCATACGCCAAAAGATATGTATCACTACATGGGCGCGCACTTTGTCACGCTAGAACGTGGCGGTGAAAACATCTCTGGTGTGCGTTTCCTTGTTTATGCACCACATGCATCTGCTGTTAGCCTTGTGGGTTGCTTCAACCAATGGGATGGCCGTCGTCATCCAATGCAACGCCTAGACTACGGTATCTGGGGCCTATTCATTCCTGGCTTAGAAGAAGGCGTTCAGTACAAATTTGAGCTCAAAGGGCCAAATGGGGAAGGGCTGCCACACAAACAAGACCCTTGGGGTTTCTACTCTGAGCAATACCCATCGTTCGCATCCATTACTTACGATCACAAGCGTTACCAATGGCAAGATGCGAAATGGCAAAATCGCGCAGTGACACAAAAGCGTGATGAAGCGTTATCGTTTTACGAGCTGCATGCTGGATCATGGAAGCGCGACGAGAAAGGTGATTTCCTGAACTACCGCGAACTCGCGGAGCAGTTGGTGCCATACCTTGTGGATATGGGCTACACCCACGTTGAACTGATGCCTGTGTCTGAGCATCCATTCTATGGTTCATGGGGCTATCAACCTGTTGGCTTGTTTGCACCAACTAGCCGCTTTGGCTCCCCTGATGATTTCAAATTCTTCGTGGATGCGTGTCACCAAGCTGGTATCGGTGTGGTGCTGGATTGGGTTCCGGCGCATTTCCCATCGGATGACCACGGTTTAGCAAACTTTGACGGCACACCGCTGTTCCACGACCCGGACCCACGTCGCGGTTGGCACCAAGACTGGAACTCCTACATTTACGATTTAGGCCGTGAGCATGTGCGTCGCTTCCTTGTCTCGAATGCGCTGTACTGGTTTGAACAATTCCATATTGATGGTATTCGCGTGGACGCCGTCGCGTCGATGCTCTATCTCGATTATTCACGTAGCCACGATCAGTGGGTCCCGAACGTTGACGGTGGCAACGAAAACTACGACGCAATCGCAACCTTAAAATGGATGAACGAAGAAGTGTACAAGCACTTCCCGAATGCGATGACGATTGCGGAGGAGTCAACGGCGTTTCCGGGTGTGTCTGCGCCAACCTTTATGGGTGGTTTAGGCTTTGGCTTCAAGTGGAATATGGGGTGGATGCACGACAGTCTTTCATACATCAAAGAAGATCCTGTTCACCGCAAATACCACCACAATACCATCACATTCCCGCTAGTTTATGCGCACAGCGAGAACTACGTCTTGTCTCTCTCTCACGACGAGGTGGTGTACGGCAAAGGCTCTATTCACAACAAGATGCCAGGCGATGAATGGCAGCAAACCGCAAACCTACGAGCATACTACGGTTATATGTATGGTCAACCGGGCAAAAAGCTGAACTTTATGGGCGCGGAAATTGGCCAAACGGCGGAGTGGAACCACGATGATCAGTTGCAATGGTTCTTACTGGAATATGAGCGTCATCAAGGTGTCCAAAAGCTGATGCGAGATTTGAACCACTTGTACCGAAATGAAGCGGCGATGCACGATCAAGATTGTGTTCCTGCTGGTTTTGAGTGGCGTCTACAAGACGAAGCGGATGCGAGCATCCTAGCGCACGAGCGTATTAGTAAAGAAGGTGAGCGTATTCTCATCATCACCAACTTTACGCCCGTACCACACGAGCGTTTCCGTTTAGGTGTTCCAAATGCAGGTCAATACGAACTGCTGCTGAACACGGACGACAGCAAATACGGCGGAAGCGATTTTAAAGTGCTGACCAGTGTGAAAACGGAACAAGTCGAAAGTGAATCACTGCCTCAATCACTTGAGCTTCGTTTGCCTCCACTTTCAACCGTGTTCTACAAGCTGCACAAATAATTTAGTCTAATCAAATTCTAAGCCCGTTTTACATTGTAAATCGGGCTTTTTTTAACCAAGTTTTCACTAACGATAAACAGACTGCATACTCTATACTTGCATCATATTGTTTTATGAAATCAGGCTAGGTCGGACTTTGAGAAAGATTAAATCCCTTCTGTTCAATATCTTATTGGTGCTTTTGCTTTTACCAGTGATGCTCGTTGGCATAGTGAAATACATCGATCCACCAATTTGGGGATGGAAGATCAGCCGCATAATTTCTCCTCCTGAAGGATTTCCTGAAGAGAGTCAAAATGAATGGGTGCCTTTGAGTGATATTTCTAAACACATTCAACTGGCCGTGATTGCGACAGAAGATCAAAAGTTCCCGACCCATTACGGAGTGGATTTTGATTCCTTGTTTAAAGTGATCTCAGAGTCTGGCGAGAACGGTCCCTCTCGCGGTGCGAGCACGATTACTCAGCAAACTGCAAAGAACGTGTTTCTGTTTCCTTCACACTCTTATGTGCGCAAAGCGTATGAACTTTATTTTGCTCTGCTGATGGAAGCAATGTGGAGTAAAGAACGCATTCTCGAAGTGTATTTGAATGTGGTGGAGTTTGGGCCGGGTATTTATGGGGCGGAAGCCGCTGCACAAAACTACTTTGGTATTCCAGCTAAACAACTTTCAACACGCCAAGCAGCAAGGCTTGCGGTGGTGCTGCCAAATCCGTATCGCATCAAAGTCTACCCTCAGACTTCTTACACCATCAGCCGCGTCAATTGGGCGATGAGACAAATGCGCAACCTAGGCAGCGTGCAGCTTTAAACTCCCTTTTATCCTGCTCGTAAATAGAACTACGCCCCAATAAAAGCAAAATGTGAAGCGTCACAAGCTTTAGG
This sequence comes from Vibrio sp. 1288, assembly GCF_033344475.1. Taxonomy (NCBI): domain Bacteria; kingdom Pseudomonadati; phylum Pseudomonadota; class Gammaproteobacteria; order Vibrionales; family Vibrionaceae; genus Vibrio; species Vibrio sp. 1288. The sequence goes on along the minus strand of NZ_JAWPOX010000003.1, from coordinate 14,355 downwards.
GCGTAGCCTTTCAGAATGATGTGCTCAGTTTTTCATCCATTTACTATTAGTGTGAATAAAACTACAACACGAATACTGCGCCTATGCGCAACCAATGGACTGAACGATGAAACTGAATCTGATTACGACGACCTTATTGCTTGCATCGGCAAGTGCCATCGCCGAGCCAAACATCACCATTTCAACCACGACCAACAGCCGTGACTTTCCTTTAAGTGCAGAGCAACCTTTGGTTGTGCCCTTAACCAAAGACGGATACACGCTCAAAATCACGGGTGTTGAAGGCGACTGTGTCGCGCCTGATGGTCAGAAGGTCAAATTCAACAAACCTATCGCGCTGAACTGCGGAAAACCAACAGAACTGCCGTTAAAAATCCGTTTTACTGGCGATTACTCTTTTGCTTTTGATGCGGAAGCCAAAACTCTACGCTTCAAGCGTGAACCTAAGAAAGCTGCCAAGACAGAATTCAAACGCCCAATCCCACAAGTGCAATGTGAGGTTTACCAAGGCGGCGAAGTCACCATCGCGCTGGGTGACAGTTTCCCCGATGGCACCAAGTTGCGTGATGCCTATTCTGGTCAAATGGTCGAAGTAAAAGATCAGCAAGTATCGCTGACACCAAGCAAAGATTCCGGCGGTTTGGTGCTACTAGAGCCAGTGAAGAAAACCAAAGAAGCAGTACCGTTTGATTACCGTAATGCCAACATTTACTTCGTGATGGTTGACCGTTTCAACAACGCCGATACCAGCAATGACAACAGCTATGGGCGTAAGAAAGACGGCAAAGAAGAGATCGGCACCTTCCACGGCGGTGACCTAAAAGGCGTGATCGAAAAGCTAGATTACATCAATAGCCTAGGTACCGATGCGATTTGGTTATCGCCAATCGTTGAGCAAGTACACGGTTTTGTGGGTGGCGGCGATAGCGGCTCATTCCCATTCTACGCTTACCACGGTTACTGGACGCGTGATTTCACCAAGATTGATGAGAACTTCGGTAACGAAGATGACCTGAAAAAGCTGGTGGAAGAGGCACACAAACGTGGCCTTAAAGTCTTGATGGACGCAGTAATCAACCACACCGGTTACTCAACGTTAGCCGATTTGCAATTTGACGGTATTGAGGTGTTAAAACCAAACGCTGATTTACCGAATAAGTGGGGTGACTGGCAACCAAAAGCGGGTGAAAATTGGCATAGCTATCACCAGAATATTGATTACCAGAGTCCAAACTGGTCGAAATGGTGGGGCGGTGACTGGGTAAGAACAGGTCTACCGGGATACCCAGCTCCGGGCAGCAGTGATATCACTATGTCATTGGCGGGTTTACCTGACTTTATCACCGAATCAGACAAAGCCGTGAAGCCCGCGCAGTGGCTATTGGATAACCCTGGTACTCGCGTAGAGGCGCGCGACAATTACACCGTCTCGGACTACCTAATTGAGTGGCAAACTGATTGGGTGAAACGCTTTGGCATTGATGGTTACCGTGTCGATACGGTGAAGCACGTTGAAGGCGATGTGTGGAAACGCTTGAAAGAAGAGGCTTCAAGCAGTCTTGAGCAGTGGCGCAAAGAGAATGGTAAGTCAGGTCAGCCATTCTGGATGATGGGTGAAGTATGGGGACATACCGCATATCGCAGTCCTTACTTTGACGATGGCTTTGATGCGTTGATTAACTTCGACATGCAGAAGAAGTTAGACAAAGGCGCGGCGTGTTTCAGCCAAATGGCAGACACCTACCAAAGTTACGCAGATACTATCGCCAATGAAAAAGACTTCAACCCAGTGAGCTACATGTCTTCTCACGATACCGAGCTGTTCTTCTCTCGCTTCAAAGATTACGGCATGCAGCGTAACGCCGCGAATGCACTGCTTCTGAGCCCTGGTGCTGTTCAGGTTTACTATGGTGATGAAGTTGGTCGTAACATTGGTCCTTACGCGGACGATTTCCACCAAGGCACTCGTTCTGACATGGTATGGAAGCTATCTGATGAGAAGCAAGCGCTGCTCAAACACTGGCAAACTCTTGGTCAGTTCCGTAAAGCGCACCCAGCGATTGGTGCGGGTCAGCATCAAGTAATTGAACAAGAAGGCGCGTACGTGTTCTCTCGCTCGCTTGGCAATGACAAAGTCGTTGTGGCGTTTGTAGGACGTGATAAGTAACTAAACGCTCTTTATGTCGATAAATAAAAAGCCCTTCCTTGAGTTATCAGGGAAGGGCTTTGTTGTTTTAGTTCGCCAGTTCTTGGTCGATGACTTTTTCTAGCTCGTCAAACGGCACATAGCCAGGAATGACTTGATCATTAATGATCAACGCAGGCGTGCCGCGTAAACCAAGTTGCGTGAAATACTGATAGTTTTTATCAAGCAACGCCTTGGTCTCTTTGTCGTCGACAAGCTGCGCTTCTGTCCCCGTTTTTTTCGCGATTTGATTTAAGGAACGTGCGTCATGTGCGCCCGGTTTTTTCACCAATAACTCATGCACTTGTTCGTACTTATCTCGCTGGTTTTGCCAAACATTTAATGCGTAACTTGCCGAGTTGTAGCCGTTTTTCTCGTATTGTTCTTTAAAAGAGATATTGAGGTTAAGCACTTTTACCTGCGGATATTCCTTACCAACTTTGACCAGCTCTCCTTCTAAACGTTTACAAAAAGGGCAGCTGTAGTCTGTTACGTTAATAATGGTTAACTCAGGGTTTTCAGCACCAAAAGAGGAATGTTTGCCATCACTTAGATATTGACGAACCTCCTTCAAGGTGTCGCCAAATGACTGTTGATACGCAATGTACTCTTGAAGGTTTTGGTGCAATGAATCAAGAATTTGAGGGTTATCTTTTAGTATCTGATTAACTTCCTCTAGCTTTTGTTCTGCGGTCTTTTCTGATGCGAAAGATACGGCAGATACGATAGCCATCGTTAACGCCAAAAGTGTACGAGTGAATGTCATAATATTTCCTAAAACTTTTAAATTTCGTTGTTTGTTATGTGAAGTGAATAAAATATGTACAAAAGTCAGGCAGAAAGGTCTCTCGCCTTGCTGGCTTTATTCTCTAAACACGCAAAGTTTTAGGTGAACCCGATACTTTTCCGGTATCGGTTCTGTGTATTCCAGATAACGAATTGCTGTGGTTGTCATCGGCAGCGCCACAATCAAAGCAAACAGAAAAAATGGAATAAGAATATGATCAAACTGATGTTGGTACGCTTGAACCAGCTTTTCTGAAAGGTCGCAAGATGGTGATAAATTCACACTCTCATCTTGCTGACTCTGTATTTGGTGAGCCTTCGGGCAGCTTTTCGAGAAACCAGAATTTTGGCTTAAGCATATCATCACCACCCAAAGCACGAGGGCGAGTGTCCATTTGGCTATTTTATATTGTGAGCGTAACAATGGGTCGTATAGTCCTGTTAATTCTGGTTTATGCCGTTTACATATGACCGGGCCATCCTAACCTAAATTTCGTGGCTGAATGTTACTTTCGAGTTAATCGATATTGCCTCAATGCCAAAGTATGAAGTACGTCATGAATGTTGTAGAAAGCAATATTCGTCAGAATCATTTGTTGAGTTGATGAAGAAGTCGTGAGCTATCGACATAGATTAATATACCTAATTGTTAGCACAAATTTTTATTATCTTTCAATTGTGATTGGAATCATAAAACAAAACTTCATAACTGAGTCGCGATAATGTTCGGCAGGCGGATTGATTTTGATCATCTCTCTAGCACACTATTCAGGTGAACATATGTGTTAAGTTCCACATGTGTAGGTAATGTTATGAAAATTCCTGTTCAAACTGAGCGTAAAGTTACACTGGGGTGCTACGTTGCTCTGGCGTTTGCGGTTGTGTTCTTTTCTGGCCTGATGCAATCTAGCGAATGGTACGGTGTATTCGATTTTACAACGCTCAATGGCTCTTTCGGCAAGGTGGCGTATGGTGTCACCGAAACGGCTGACGGTGTGCAAGTTGCAACAACGTCGCTTCGCGGTACTGGTGGTAGCGGTGCTCGCGACGGTTTCATTTTCGCTCTTACTTTGATTCCAACTGTTATGTTCGCCTTAGGTATGATCAACGTACTTGAGCACTACGGTGCACTTGAAGCAGCTCGTAAGCTTCTTACTCCTCTTCTGCGTCCTCTAATGGGCATCCCTGGTAACTCTGGTCTGGCTTTAATTGCTTCTCTACAAAGTACCGATGCAGGTGCGGCAATGACGCGTCAGCTAAAAGATGAAGGTCACCTAACTAAGCGTGAAACGGACGTATTTACCATGTTCCAGTTCACTGCAGGTGCAACCATCGTGAACTTCTTCTCATCGGGTGCTGTGCTGTTCACACTGACGATAGCTGACGGCTCTCTAGCAGTAACGTCTTCTATTGGTTTAGCAGTTGTGGTGATGTTCGCATTTAAGATCATCGGCGCGAACCTGTTCCGTATCTACCTGAACATGACGGAAGGTAAAGAAGACAAGCAAGACCAAAACAAATCAGAGAACCTAAAAGAGGAGACGGCATAATGGGTGACGTTAAAGCGAAAAAACCAATGGTGACGGATATCTTCGTCGAGGGTGCTAAGAAAGGCTGGGTAATTGCGACTACCTCTACAGTGCCTAACGTATTGATGGCGTTCGTTATCATCAAAGCGCTTCAAATCACTGGCGCGTTGGATCTGATGGGCACGGTGTTTTCTCCAATCATGGCAGTGTTTGGTCTTCCGGGTGAAGCAGCAGCGGTATTGATCGGTGCTTGGATGTCGATGGGCGGTGCGGTTGGCGTAGTGATTACGCTGTTTGACCAAGGTATCCTGAACGGTACGCACATTGCGATTCTTGCGCCTGCTATCTACCTAATGGGCTCTCAAGTTCAGTACATGGGTCGTATCATGGGTCCAATTGGTACTGAAGGTCGTTACATCCCAGTTATGATTGCAATCTCAGTATTGAACGCGTTTGGCGCAATGCTGGTGATGAATCTGTTTGTCTAGGAGTGAGTCATGCAATTCTCTCTAAATGAATATCTAGAAGAGCTACGTCCGCTGATTAATGTGGATTGTGGCACTTACACGACTGATGGTATCGAGTTTATCGCTTCTCAATTTGAAGAGAAGTACCAAGCGATGTCAGGTTGGAGCGTAAAACGCATCGACTGTGGCAGAGCGGGCATCGGTCTTGAAGTTCGAAACAAGCCGGAAGCTGAGCAAATCGACGTAATGCTGATTGGTCACATGGATACCGTGTTCCCTGTGGGTACTGCTGAGCTTCGTCCAATGTCTCAAGATGCAGAGAAAGCCTACGGTCCGGGCGTCTCGGACATGAAATCTGGCTTGCTGAACATCGTATACGCGATGCGCAATCTAGACCAAGCGGTGTTGGATAAGTTGTCTATCGCTATCTGCATGAACCCAGATGAAGAGACGGGCTCTCTGGACTCTGTGGATTGGATTCAATCAGTTGCGAAAAACGCTAAGAATGTGCTGGTTGCAGAAGCAGCACGTGCAGACGGTGGTTTAGTGAAAGCGCGCAAAGGCATGGCTCGCTACAAAATGACCTTTAATGGCGTTGCTGCTCACGCAGGTAACGAGCCAGAAAACGGCCGCAGCGCAATCACTGAGATGGCGAATTGGATTCTGGCTGTCAATGCAATGACCAACTTTGAATCTGGTACTACGCTGAACGTCGGCATTGTTTCTGGCGGCAACGGTGCGAACATCGTCCCTGAGCACGCGGAAGCGATCGTGGATGTGCGTTTCTGGAGCAACGAAGAATACGATGATGTCGATAGCAAGCTAAATGGCATGCTGGAAACACCATTCGTTGGTGGCGTGAGAATTGAGTTGGTTCGTGAAGCTTATAAGCCTTCTATGGTGCCAAGCCCACAAACAGAAAGCCTGATGATGCTAGTTGAAGAAGCCGCAAGTGAACTGGCGATCGACATCAACTGGAAAGAAGTAGGTGGTGGCTCTGATGCAAACAACACGGCGATTCTTGGTGTTCCAACTTTGGATGGTCTAGGACCTATCGGTGCGGGCTTCCACAGCGATCAAGAGTACTTGTTGCTTGAGTCTATTGAACCACGTATCAAAATGTTGATACGTGTACTGGAGAAGATTGTTCAATAAGGCATTCTGCTTCTAAAGCTTGGCTCCCAAAGCTGTTGGTTTCAAAACCATTTGGTTTCCAAAGCAATAATCCCTGGACTTCGGTTTGGGGATTTTTTTATCTAGCCATTTTGTTTCCTTTCTTCATTATCATTACGCGCTATTAATCCTACGTTCAGGTTCATCGCCTTAATATCTATGCCACAGTCATAAATTTAGGAGGCACGATGACCACAAGCATGTCTGTAAATTCGGCGTCCGATGACGTCTTAGACCAAACGATGCAAGCACCAGATGAGAAAACCTTCTGGCGTAAAATGAAAGCGTCGGTTAGGAAAGCGGGTGAAGAAATTGCCGTAATGGGCATAAAATCATGGCTCGCGATGACAGATTCTAACACCTCTGTTCGCCATAAGGCGATTTTAGGTGGAGCATTGGCTTACTTCGTATTACCAACCGATATGGTGCCAGACGTACTCGCTGGCGTCGGTTTTACCGATGACATGGCAGCACTTACCTTAGCCGCGAACTCAGTCGGTAATGCCATCACTAAAGAACACGAAGCACAAGCCAGAGAAAAACTGAATTCGATGGTGGAGTAGGTATGGCCCATCAAACATGTTCTATGTTTGGTTTAGCGCAAACAAGAAATTGTTATTTTTAACATTTACTCAAAGCACACGAGCTCGTAACAATACGTTTTTCCGTAGTAGATTTGCTCGATTTGAAAGGGTACTTTCAGATTCAAGTTTTTATCTAAGAGAAACCTTTCATGTACAGGTATACGCCAGATATTATTGGTATGCTAACTTTGAACGTAAAACCGTTGTCATCTCAATTAGTGGTCCTCCGAGTCGGTGTGCGTGGAACCATTCATGAGTTTCAAACTATTACTGATGCTAACGGATCGTTTGCCTTCCCTGCATTTGAAGAGCATGAGTCTCAAGACTTATTGAACTTAGATCAGAAATACGTGCTCGTTTTCCTGAAGACTCATCTAGCAAATGGAGAAGAGGTGACGATATGGGAGTCTTCAATTGATGGTTATGAGACTTATGAGTTTGCTAGAGAAAATATGGGAAATTTGAATTGTGAAGTAACCAATGAAGTTTACTACTTCGCTTTTTCTTATTTTGGAAATGGTGAAGATGATACTTATGTGTACAGTCAGTGCAAACTAACTGGTTATGTAGAATCAGGAGTATACGAAAGTTAAGTAGTGAATTACTTTAGAGAAATATTCTGCGAATTAGCACTTTGATTGATATGTTTAAACTTGATTGAGGCGTGCAGGTATAGCTTTTTCTTTTAAAGAACTTTGAGTTTAATAATCATCACAATCATAAACTCTATGAAAAATGTCTTTTATATAAAAATCCATTTAAATTGCAGTTGCTAATAACCATTAGATCTCCAGCATTTTCTAGATTGATATTCTTGAAAAAGTATCGAAACTCGGTACCTTCAAGCTCACAGTAAAGATTACTTAAGTTGTCCTTTATAAATATAGGTGGTGAAACGTAGTTTAACTGAGACTCCCAAATATATTTCTTTTCTTCATTTATATAGGTATATATTCCGATATATGAATATGTTTGATTCAAAGCTGATTCTTTGAACCTTTGAGCATGTATGACTGGTTTAAAGTGAAATTCACCTAACTCATTAGTACTTGAACTCCTTTTGTAATTATTTTTTAAAAAATTAGCTTCTAAGTAAACCGTTACATTTTCTAGAGGTCTTTGATCAAGAACTAAAGTACCTTTTACCTCTGGGCTTAATGTATATTTAAATTTCTTAAAAAAATCGAACATACTTTCGTTGAAACCTAATGCAAGTATTGGAAATGAGAAAATGAATAAAAAAGACTATTTTTAAACATGAAATTATGATGTATGTATCTTAGTACCAACTTAATTATCAGACTACTATCTATCGCGATTTGGTTTTGAACTTTAATTTGATAATGGAATTTGTATCTCTATATGATGAAAATGTTCCTTATATCATTTTCAAAGTAATAAACATAGGCGAGTTATCTTAACCCTCTAGATGAACTAATATAGAATCGAACTACTTACCGATTAGTAATTGAAACAACCTCGGGGGACGAGAAATTTATCTAAACCTTTTTGACTTCGGGTTAATTGGAAATAAAAAACCACCTTAGAGTAAGGTGGTTTTTGCTTAGACAGGATAATTTAACTTGGAAGGGTTTAAGCTTCCGCGCGTTTCAGGTGCACTTCTTCTTCGGCTACGCCTGCCATTGGGTCGTTGAAGCGAGCTTCATCCAATGCACCCTCTGATTTTGCAACGATGACGGTTACAGCACTGTCACCAGTGATATTTACCGCGGTACGAATCATATCAAGAAGACGGTCAACACCCATGATGAGCGCGATACCTTCAAGCGGCAGACCAACTTGGTTCAATACCATAGCAAGCATGACAAGACCCACACCAGGAACACCTGCGGTACCGATAGACGCCAGAGTTGCCGTCATGATAACCATTAGGTAATCGCCCATAGTTAAATCAATATTGAAAGCTTGAGCAATAAACGCAGTTGCTACGCCCTGCATGATCGCCGTACCGTCCATGTTCACGGTTGCACCAAGTGGTACTGTGAACGATGATACACGGTTCTCAACACCCATGCGGTGCTTTGCTGTTTCCATTGTCACTGGAATCGTCGCGTTTGATGATGCGGTCGAGAAAGCAAACATGATCGCGTCTTCCATCTTACGCAGGAACGTAATTGGATTTAGACCAGTGAAACCTTTTAACATTAAGCTGTAAGTGACTAGGCCGTGCAGGACAAGCGTCCCCGCCAGTACTAAGAAGTACTCTGCCAGATTGACGATTGCGCCCAGACCAAGACCAGTAAATAGCTTCGCCATTAAGAAGAACACACCATAAGGCGCCAAGTTCATCAAAATCGCAACCAGTTTCATGATCACTTCATTCAGATCAGCGAAGAACGCTGCAATACGTTCACCAGGTTTGCCTGCTGCGCTGATCGCGATACCAAATAGTACCGCGAACACAATAACTTGCAGGGTTTTACCTTCAGCCATCGCACTGATAGGGTTGGTTGGGAACATATCGATGATCACCTGACCCAAAGATGGTGCTTCTGCTGATTTGAATGAACTTGCTGCGGTTAGGTCAGCGCCAGCACCTGGCTGGAACAGAGTACCCATAGTTAGAGCAAGCGTAATCGCGATAGCCGTTGTTGTAACGTAGAAAGCGAGGGTTTTACCGCCCATGCGACCCAGTGTAGAAAGGTCTTTGAGAGAGCTAGTACCACAAACTAACGAAACAAATACTAGCGGTACAACAAGCATTTTTAAGCTGGCAACGAAGATCTGTCCACCAACTTCGAATAATCCATTAACAATGTATGCGTCGACAAATCCGTTGTCGGCAAAAAGTGTGCGAATTGCAAATCCTGTCAAGATACCCGCAACCATACCTAAAATTACGCGGCTGGTAAGCGACATCGGTTTCTTGGTATTCATGAGAACACTCCTTATAGTTATGCACCTTGAGTTCACTTCAAAGCGGCGAGCAGATTAGCAGCGGAGTGAGAAAATACGAAAGAATAATCCTCTAAATGGTTAATAGATGTGAACTTTATCACTAATAAAATGGGATTTTAACCAAATATTAACGAATTGGCCGGATTAAAAGTTTGTATTTTAACACTTTTATCGAATATACAACCGATAACAAAGAGGATTTACAATAAATTTTAATAAGAGATAGAGTGCATACTCTCTTTGAGTGGATGCATTTCTGCATAACTATTTAAGTTGTATTCAGACTAGCGGTCGCTTCTTTAGCGATACTTTAGTATTGAGTGTTCATCAGAGCCAACGAACCTTTTATGCTTTCATATTTGTCAACTCAATGATGGTTGGCAAGTGTAGTTAGTTGGAGGTGATCCCAGCTCCAATAACTTTGACTGGTATTTTTAATCCCTCCAACCCAATAGCATTGTTTCGCTCGTATTAAACCCTCCAAACACTGCTTGCCAGCCTCAGTGATACGGACGCTTTGTTCCCACCAGTGCCTTTCACGTGACTCAATCGTGATCAAAGGTGTTTGACACTGTGCTAGAGGGAGGAGTAACGCGTAAAACATCACGTCTCCTAGGTAAGGAAGAGGTTCTAGTTGTTGATATTGCTCAAACCAATCTTTGATGGGAATTGAACGATTTTGCGAGTTCAAAACCTTTAGTGCGAGGTGTTGTGTCAAGCTCAATCCAGTTTGTGAATTAGGTAACTCTTGCAAATGGCGTTTAAGCACGTTGAATATATTGGGCAAGCAATCCAGGTTATGCTGCTGAATCAAATTAACTATGGAAATAGGTGTCAGTGATGTAATAGCGTGCCAACACCGTTTAGCCTGACTGAATAATTTTGCTGTCACAGGTTTACGGTATCCCCAACAAGAACGAATAGCTTCTTCAGGCAACTGCCCAAAGCCGATGAATCGTTCAGTGCCCGGGAACTGGTTCAACTCAATGATCTCTATCACTTTATTCTCTACATTCTCTAACTGTGTTAGAGCACGAATTAGCATCAATTGATCATAACTGTCATGTTCGACCCAAAAGACGATTCGTTCAAATACATCACTTTGCAACAGATCGAGGTTTGATTGTTCCAATGTGACTATATCTTGAACCGAGTCTTCACGCTTCATCACGGGCAGCAGAGTCTCTACGACATATTGGGCACGAATGGCAAGGAAGTTCTGCGGTGTTGCTGGTATGGGGCCAATACAAAGCGGATCGATCAGGGCTAAAAATGTCCCTTCAAATCCGCTGGCTTTAAGTTGTTGTTGAATGTCGTGGCCACAACGAACGTGTAGCGTTTTTACTTTTGCATCTAGGGGCGGTTTTTGTTCTTTGATGGCTAGTTTGTGCGCTTCTAGCTCTTCGACATGAGCTTTTAGTTTACTCCAACTGGATAAGCCCAGTTCTCTTGCGAGTGCATGTTGAACGTCAGCCAATTGAATTGTATTGGGAGCCAAAGATTCTGGTTTGGAGTGAAATCGCTTAACTAACTCCAACGTGGCGTCATCGTATAGGCGGATAGCTTTGAGCCTTTTTTTAGCAATGGATTTTTGCTGATTGATATTGATCGAGAAGCTATTTGTAGAGTTCATATTTCACCTTTCTTATTTCTTCCACACTCGCCTAAATAGAAGCTAAAAAGAAGGTAAAAACAGATTGTGCCTGCTAAACCAAGCAGGTGAGGATATTGCCGTGAACCGAGTTCTTTCCGCGAGTGTTGGGGGCTTTAGGCATGAGCAGAGTGATAGTAGGTGGTCGCTATCCTTCGTGCAACCTTTTGTGAGAGTGTAGCGTCACAAAATGGCCGTTTCTCTATGTTTAGGGAGAATCAATAGGCGATAACACTAGCGATTCAACTCAATACCACTGTTGCTAGACTCGAGTTTCTACACTTTTGAGTAAAATACGATAAAGCGCTTGAGTCGCAGGACCACTTTTGGCTCCTTTGGGCAAAGTGAGGTGCAGCGCAACTTGATATTGATGGGAGTGTTCGAGCTCCAATACTTTAATTTTATCGCTCTTTCGGGCTGAGACTAAGTGCGCTGGTAGCCGACAAAACCCAACGCCTTGCTCTACGGCGTGAAAAGCGTGGTCGAAGTTATCGACGGTAATACGCTGACGTGCGCGTAACCAACCCACATCTCTTTTCGTTTTGTCTGAATCACCTAAGTCACGGATGACAATTTGGCTGGTGGTTGCAAAATCGTCGATGGAAACATGCGGCTTTTTAGCGAGTGGATGGTGTGCTGCGATTACAGGCAGCATGGTTGTTACGCCAAATGCTTCGGCAGGGTAGTTGGTTATCGGTAAGTTGATGATTGCGATGTCAGCGAGCTCATTTACGACCATTTCGGTTGTTTTGCTCAGTGACGTTTCAACCACTTGAACGGAGGTCGTGTTGTTGTCCTCCAAAAATTGACTGAGTGGTGCATAAAGCCAACAAGGGTCACAAAGATGATCTACTGCGACCGTGATTTGAGATTCCACCTCACTTTTTAACTGCTCGCTGATGACTTCTAGTTCCCGCGCTTGTTCAAGCATGGATTGTGCACGACGCAGTATGGTTTTGCCGTGCTCTGTCAAACCCGCTTTGCGCCCTCGTACTTCGATAAGTTGAATACCAAGTTGGTCTTCTAACTTCCTCACCGAGTAGATCAATGTGGTATGGCTCTTGTTGAGCAGTAAAGCTGCGGATTGAATGCTGCCTTCTTGATTAATCGCTTGTAGAGTTTGCCATTGTTCTAAGGTCGTTTTTAGTCTCATGAGTCAATTTTTTAGACAGTTAATGGCGAAATTATGAACTTTTCTGTCAGTTTTATAAAGGTAATAATCTTGTCATCGAAAACGAGTCAATAAGAAGAGGAGACTCAAGATGGAGAAATTATTGCAAGTTGATTTTGAATTTCATGGTCCGTTTGGTGACGAGATGTCGAATGCTCTGGTCGACTTAGCTAAGTCGATTAACCAAGAGCCGGGCATGATTTGGAAAATCTGGACGGAAAGCGAAAAAGACAAACTCGGTGGTGGTATCTATCTTTTTGAAGATGAAGCCACGGCGCAAGCTTATCTCGAAATGCATGCCGCACGCTTACGAAAAATGGGCGTAGTCGAAGTACGAGGTCAAATTTTCGATATCAATGTGCCGTTAACGACGCTCAATCAAGGGCCTATTAGAGGATAAGGAGATGATGACCAACCGCACTTTTCTAACCGTTCATGGTGTCGTATATACGGTATTCGCTTTTGCGTTGTTTTTTGTACCAACCATAATGTGGCCGATGTATGGAGTACAAATTAACGACCAGTACGCGCTGTTTTTATCGCAGCATACTTCGATCTTTTTAGGTGGAATCGCTGCGGTGAGTTTGATGTTACGTAATGTGGAATCAGGGCATACTGCGAAACAGCTGTTTAAAGCATTATTGATTACTAATGGCTTAGGGGCAGTAATTACTACCTATGCCGGCATTATCGGAGTATTTGTCGGTTTTGGTTGGAGTGACCCAATATTCTTTGTCTTGCTTAGTTTGATTACGTACAAGCAATTAAGAGTGCAATAGAAAAAGCCCTGCTGTTTCTAGCAGGGCTTTGTCATATTTGGTTTAATTAGCGATCTAAATTCAACTTATGATTCGCTTTTGTACGCGTAGTTATAGTAGCCGTATCCATAGCCGTATGAGTTAGATGCCTTTTTCTCAACTGCATTGAGAATCACACCTTTAACTTCAACGCCTGATTGCTCGAAGCGACCTTGCGCGACTTCAATCTCCTTCAAAGTCGTTTGATCAAAACGAGCGACCATCAGAGTTGTTCCTGCAAGCGCGCCAACAATGCTTGGGTCGGTAACTGCGAGTACAGGCGGTGTATCGATGATGATTAGATCGTATTCTTTTGATACTTGTTCTACAAATTCAACAAATCGTGGATGCATCAAAAGCTCTGATGGATTTGGTGGTACTTGACCACGAGTAACCACATCCAAGTTTTCAACTTGACTTGGCTTGATTGCGGTTGCTCGATCAATTTTTCCACTTAGTAAGTCAGATAACCCTTGCTCTGCTGTGAGGCCAAAACATTGCTGTAAATAACCTTTTCGCATGTCAGCATCCACCAAAAGGACTTTTTGACCCGTTTTAGCCGCAACTGCAGCAAAGTTAGTTGATACAAACGTCTTACCTATGGAAGGCGCTGGGCCTGAAATCATTAAGACATTGTTTTTGGCTTCCAACATTGCGAAGTGTAAGCTGGTTCGAAGTCCACGTAGTGCTTCAATTGATAGATCTGCTGGATTGGCATTTGCTAAAAGAAGTAAGTCTTTGTTGTTTTTACGTTTTAGCTTGTTCGCAACTTCCAATTGTTGTGCTGATTTTGGAACACTTGCATATACAGATATTCCAGTTTGCTCAATTTCATCAGGAGAAGTCACTCCACGATGAAACGCGGTTTTTACCAGAACAAATGCGACAGCTACCATGCCTCCTAGAAGAGTAGCCAAAACCACAATCAAAGGTTTTTTCGGTTTAATAGGAACGGCGTAAGATTGTGCATTGTCAATAATACGCACATTACCCACGGTGCCAGCTTTTATGATATTGGCTATGTTCCCTTTAATTGTTGCTGAAGACTTAACATCCTGTTTTCATTAAGTTCTTCAGTAACTTCCATGTAACG